>JABGPJ010000108.1 GCA_018645005.1 Deltaproteobacteria bacterium
AATTTTTTACCCGCCCCTTAGTGTTGGATCAATATATTATAATGGTTAAAAAGGATTTCTATGGCAGAAAATGAATTTAAAGTATATCCATATCGATTTGTTGTACTGGGCGTTTTTATGGTTATCAATGCCGTCGTTCAGACTCTCTGGATCACATTTGCCCCTATTACCGGGCATGCCGCTGAGTTTTATAAAGTAACCGATTTAGAAATCGGGATGTTGTCCATGATCTGGATGATTGTTTATCTCGTTGTGTCTATTCCTGCCTCCTGGATAATTGATACTTACGGTTCCCGTGTTGGTATATCTATTGGCGCCATCTTTACAGCTGTGTTTGGTCTGCTGCGTGGATATTTCGGAGCGGATTACAACTTGGTCTTCCTGGCTACGATTGGCATCGCTGTGGGACAACCGTTTATCATGAATGCGACGACGACAGTGGCAGCCAAGTGGTTCAAAATTACCCAGAGAGCAACGGCCGCTGGTCTGGCTGTACTGGCTACCTTTATCGGCATCATTATCGGAATGGCTGTGACTCCTGCTTTAACTCTGGGGATGGGGATAGAAGCCATGCTCGTTGTATATGGTTGGGCTGCGGTTGTTTGTGCCGTGATTTATATTGTTTTTGCAAGAGAAGCGCCTCCTACTCCTCCCTGTCCAGCTGGCCAGGAGGAACGGGCGTTGGTATTGGATGGTTTTAAGGGTGTCTGGAAAAACAAGCAGTTCATGCTGGTCATGTTAGTCATGTTCATCGGTTTCGGTATGTTTAATGGGATCACCACCTGGATAGAGCCCATTATCCGCGGCCGGGGGTTTGATATGACTCAGGCAGGTACATTGGGTGCTGTTATTCTGTTTGCCGGAATTTTCGGCGCCATCATCTGGCCGGCGCTTTCCGACAAATTTCGTATCCGTGGCAGAATCCTCATGTGGGCGATCCTCTTAGGTATCCCCGGCTTGATTGGTCTGATTTACGCGACCAGTTTTGAGTTATTGCTGCTTTCGGGTGTCGTCCTGGGCTTTTTCTCGATGAGTGTCGGACCGATTGTCTATCAATTTGGTGCTGAAGTAACCCATCCAATTCCTGAAGGCACCTCTAACGGATTGTTGAACATGGCGGGTCAGCTTTCCGGAATCATATTTATTTTTGGTATGGATATGTTCAAGGATGCCAAAACCGGATCCATGACGACGATCCTGCTTGTCCTGCTGGCATTGAAAGTGTGTAATGTCTTTTTTTCCAACAAGCTGGTGGACTCGGATCTGATCAAAGAAGACGTTGGGGGACCTCTAAATCAAAAAGGAGCGGCCTCCGTACCGAACTAATTTGATAATCGGCCAAAGTGATAGCGGAGAAGGGAAACAAGCATCTCACCTGCCGCTATTGCTTCAGGCACAAAATCAGACTGATGCCTACATGCTGCGACTCAGCGTCAGAATATGGATCTGCCCAACCCCCACCTTCTTCAGGCAGGAGCAGATTTCGCCCAGAGTCTGGCCGGTGGTGCAGACATCGTCAAACAGAAGCACATTTTTTGAATGAAGGCTGGGAGTCGCCTTAAAAGATCCTTTGATATTATCTCTGCGTTGGAGACCTGTCAGACCAGCCTGCTGTGATGTGAATCGCTGCTTTTTCAGCAAGCCGGTTTTTAAAGGCAGGACCCGTTGGGATTTCAGGAGGAGGGCGGTTTGATTGAATCCGCGCTGTCTCAGCCGCAGGGGATGTATCGGTACCGGTAAAACGGCGTCGAGACTTCTTATCGCAGCGGTGTTTTCCGTGAACCACGTGTTGACAAAACCTCTCAGAATCCGGCCTGCGAATAGCCCGGCTGAATATTTGAGATTGACAATCCAGGCATGGATCGGGTCCTGATAATAAAAGATCCCATGGAAGGATTCGATATCTTTTGCCCAGCTGTTGGAACAACTGCCAGACCCATGTTCCAGACCGCAATGGGTGCAAGTGGGGCCATCGATGAAGGGCAGCTTCCCGTAACAGGTGGAACAGAGATACTGAGAAGGGGAGCGACACGGTCGGGAGATAAACCGTCGGCAGTTAAAACACCAGGCAGGCAATAGTTCAACCATGCATCCTCACTGTCGTTAGTCGGCCCGACTTTTTCGATCCTGTTCCATTCGAGCTCCAATGAAGTGTTCCGCAGCCTGGTATGAACTGCGGACGAGTGGACCGCTGGCGACGTAGTCAAATCCCATCTCCAGTCCCTTTTCCTTGAACCACTCAAATTTTTCAGGTGGGATAAATTCGCTCACGGGTAGTTTGTTGCGATGCGGCTGCAGATACTGCCCCAGAGTGAGAAAGTCGGTCTCCACCGAGCGCAAATCCTGCATCGCTTCCAGAACTTCCGCTTCGGTTTCGCCAAATCCCAGCATCAGTGAAGATTTTGTGTAAATGCCCGACGAAAACGATTTGATTGTTTCCAAAACGGACAATGATTGGTCGTATCCTGCCCTGGGGTCCCTGACTTTTCGGGTGAGGCTGCGGGTACACTCCAGATTGTGTCCGATGACGTGAGGTCTGGATCGGATAATCGTCCGGATTAACGGTTCTTCACCCTGAAAGTCAGGTATTAGAATTTCAACAATGATCTCCGGCAATTGATTTCTGACGGCCTCTATGCAATTTCCAATGTGCGTAGCGCCTTGATCCTCAAGGTCATCCCGATCGACTGTGGTCAGTACGACGTACTTCAATTTAAGATTTTTCAGAGATATCACCAGATTGTCCGGCTCCTTTTCGTCCAAAGGCGGCGGATTTCTGGCTGTTCCCACAGCACAAAACCGGCAGGCCCGGGTACAGGTATCCCCCATCAACATAAATGTGGCTGTGCCTGAATTCCAGCAGTCTCCCTGGTTTGGGCAGTTTGCTTCCTGACAAACCGTTGCCAGGGGTGCCTGAAGGCGATCCTGGAACTTCTGAACCAGATTCCCTGCAGCCGGAATTTTCGATCTGATCCAGTCCGGTTTTCGCAGGCGTTTAGCGGTAGTGTGTGGGTCAACGGTCATAATATTCAACTATCTGGACTCAAGAGACAATTGCTAGGCTTTCCGCTAGCTTGATAGAAAAGCAATTGAATCGGTTCGCAAAACGACATACACTAAAACAGTAAGAATACGCTTTTCAGGAGATTCTAACATGGACAGAATTAAACGTAAAATCAAATGGTCCCGTCATTTAAAAGACAACAAGCGACCTGGGGGATGAGGTATCCAGTGATATGACAACAGTCCAGATCCCAGATATTCAGGTTATGCCCTACAAAGTTCAGGATGCTGTCACGAACATGGCCGTGGACGAGTATCTGCTCTCCCTGCCAGGTACAATTCTGAGGTTCTACGGATGGAAAAAGCCGATACTTACTTTCGGCAGGCTCAATCGCATGACCGACGACATGGATTTGGAATTCTGCCGTGCGGCAGGTATCCAGAGGGAGCAACAGCACTCGAGGAACGCATTACAACCTTCAAAGAGCATCTACAAATAGTTCCGAATGTGGACGAGATCTGTCGGGTTTTAACTGAGGAATTTGCGCGAGCCTTTGGTGCACGCATCAATACACTGCATTTGTCGGGGGCTGATTCAGGTGAAATCGAAGAGTTAAAGGCAAAATACGAACAACGGCTCAATCCTTTTAGCTAACCGGTGTCTGACACGCGATGAATCTGGCGGTGTAAGGTGTCTGCACCTGCTTGTGCTGGTGAAACACCTGAGCTGTTGGTGTGATGTCCCTAGAGGATTGCTCTTGCGCGGGCTCTTGCTCTTTTCCTGTCCTTATGCCTTGTTTTCTCAGCATCTTCACGCTTCATTTTGCTCTTAATGCTCGGCTTGAAGTAGTATCTACGTTTTTTTGTTTCCTTAAATACGCCTTCCCTGATTAACATTCTCTTTAGTTCCCGCATTGATCTTTCAATCTGATTGTTAATCACTTTCACTTCCATGGTATTTTTTCCTTAACGTTTGTTGGTTTGGATTTGTTAAAGCATTTCAATTTTTTTCTGTTAATCATTTATTCGATCACTATTCAGCCACCCGGTCAATATATTTATTTATTTATATTATAAATTCAATATCTAACCCTGCCTTGAACCAGCTATGGCTTCCCTTATTCTATCTCTGGCTCAGACCTGATCAAGTGTTGGACAGTCCTTCTTTTGAGCGGATTCTGGGGTAAATCTGCTCTACCGCTCTGTGATAGTGAGACGGGTCATCGATTTCCGTCCAGATGATATCTTCGATTTTCAGATAGCGGATAGATAGTTTGGCTGCAAGGTCCGAAAGACAATCCTCATAGTGGTAATCAGACGGAAAGGGAATCTCCTGGCTGTAGTAATCGCACATCTTTTCATAAAGTCCTGTTGATATTTTTGAGATACCAACAAGCTCTCCCTGGCTGATGAGATCCGGGTCTTTTTCTTTGGCAATGCGTTGGATGAGACCGGATTCACCCTGGACGTACACCTCATCGCCAGAGTAAGTTGTCCCGGATATTAAAACGGCCTCATCACCCGGATCTGCCAGGAGAGACGATATGCAGCGATCTTCATACAGCAGATCCGATTCCAGCAGCAGAAAGTCTTCCGAGAGATGTTCTTTGGCCAAAAACAGTGAGTGCATGCTGCCGGTTGATGTATAGTCGGGATTTTGTAAGTATTTAATCTGTGGATAGTCTGTTTTCAACTCCTGGATGTATTTTTCCCTTAAGTATCCCAGGACCATCACGATTTCAGAGATTCCATTGTCCAAAAGGCAGTCCAGGGACCGTTTGATGATCTCTTTTTCATCAATAATCAGAAGTCCTTTAGGTCTATCATCGATTATATCCCGTAGCCGGCTTCCTATACCCGCGGCCAGAATCACAGCTTTTTTTATTTCTCTATTGATCACAGTCATTATTTTGATTTCTATTACAGTGTTGCTCAGCTCTGCTTTCCCTGCAGATGGTTCATTAATCTTGTTTTTACTTCGTAAGGCTTGATTTTCGGCCTTCCCAAGTCCTCGGGAGAACCTTTACGAATACGAAAATGGATTAAGACCGGTCCATCGTCCTTGTCCAGATTTTCCAAGATGGTTTCCAGCTCTTTATCACAGTCTGCGGAAAACACCTGGCGGTATCCACAGGCTTGCGCTACAGCAGAAAAAGAGACGCTGGGGCTGACAGTGCTTTGGCCGCCGGTGGAATCGTTGATCTCATTATCGAGTAGTATATGCAGATAGTTGGGGGGCTGGAAATGTCCCACCGAGGCAAAGTTTCCAAGATGCATCAGCGCTGCGGCATCGCCGTCGATGACTACCCAGCGCTTTTCAGGGGTACAGATGGCCGCTCCCAGGGCGAATGAAGAAGCACATCCCATGGACCCGACCATATAGAGGTGGTCGGGGGTATCTGCAAGAGTATATAGTTCTCTGCCTGTTTTCCCGGTTGTCGCAATCAGGATATCATCCGGCCTCTTCGTTTTCAGAATGGTTTCCAGGGCTTCTGTACGGGTCAGGCGGTCATTGTATGTCTTTTTGATCGTCTCAACAAAGCTGTAAGACCTCTCACTCGGAGTTAGCTCAGGAGTGGGCGTCTGCAGCACCTGAGCCTCGATAGTTCCCTTGCGCAGTACAAACGCATAGGGTTGCTCAGTTTTCTCCATATGGTCGAGGGCTCTCTGGAAGGCTTTGTTGAGGGAGGCGACATCGTCCGGAAAATGTTCCCAGCCTATTTTCAGTGTATCGAGAAGATCCTCAGTGACCTTTCCCATCAGTTCATGCTGCGGTTCGTCCGCAGGTCCACCGGGTTGTCCGCGGTGCGTGACGATCATGATAAACGGAAATCTAAAGGGGAATGAGAGCGAGGTCAGTGGATTGACGGCGTTTCCAAAACCGGAGTTTTGGAACATCACGACCCCTTTCCTTTGATTCAAATAGGCACCGCAGACCATCGCTACAGCATCTCCTTCATTTGTGGCAGAGAGATATTGGATCTCCGGATCGTCGATCACGGCATTGATCAGAGGTTTTAAATATGAGCAGGGGGTCCCTGAAAACAGATCGAACTGATGATGTTTGCACAGGTCTAAAAAATCGTCGGATTTAATCATGACTAAAACTCATTGGCCAGTGTCAAATCGGATATCCTGTTAATGTCTACCCAATTACCAGAAATATATTGTATTTTAACTTTAATTTGCTGTTGAATTAAATGGTTGATCAAATCCCTGATATCCATTGAGCCAAAACCGGGCTCAAGTTGATGCTGCTGAATAAACTCGCTGGTTAAACGACCCGCTTCAGGTGAAAGTTTCATGACACCGATAAACTCCCCTGCATGATTTTTGTCAGGCGTGGTTAACGTCATGTGTTCGACATAGCTCTCTTCTGAGAAATAAGATTGACGGTCCGGTTCTGTGGCTGTCAAGTAGTCTGATGGAATCGTACTTTCAAGGTCAATTTTTGAATCTACAATAACGACGACATCAGCCGGATCATCAATGGCGAATTGCAGGATGTACTTCTTAAAAAGGATGTCTCCAAAGATGATCAACGTGGATTGATCCAGGTGATCCACCGCTTTGGACAGCGAAACCAATTGGCCGGTGGTGTCGTATTGATCATTGACGACCTTGTTCAGGTTAGGAAGGGTGATGGCTTCCGCTTTGTAGCCGGCAATGACTGTGATATCCTTGATTTCGTGCTCGTTCAGTTGAGAGACTATCCGTTCGAGAATACTTTTCTTTCCTATTTTGAGCATGGTTTTGGGAATATCTCCGGTGAGATGTCCCAGCGCCTTACCCCTTGATGCAGCAAGGATCAAGGCTTTGAGAGGGTTCTTCGCCTGTTGACTGAGATACCGCTTCTCCGCTTCTGCAATTTCCTGGTCGTCCTGAAGCCTGAAAATCTCTTTCACCGGAACGATCATGTCTTCGACACTTAAGAGGTTTTCATCTGTATGAATCTGCTTGGCAACCTCTTGCATTTTTGTAATTTTTCCTCGGATGAGGTGATTCGCCCAGATGACCAGAGAGACGTTGTGCTGCCGAAAATCGTTGGTGGGTGTCGCATAGTATTTGGTTGGGACCAGCACAATGGGCGAACGATTGTCCCACTCCTTCAGAAAGGAGAAAATCTCGCTGCTGTTGGCCAGTTTGCTATGGATCAAAATGGCATCCGCCCCTGCCAGTCTGTATGCTTCGGCTCTTTCAAGAGCCGCTTTCAAGCCCCAGCCTGCGATGAACGCCTCGACTCGAGCCACGATCACAAAATCGTCGTCCAGCTGGCTGTCTTTTCCCGCTTTGATTTTTCCGCTGAATTCGTCGATATCCGCCAGCGGTTGTCGATCGCCCCTTAAAAAGCTATTGGTCTTGGGAAATATTTTGTCTTCAATACACACGCCACCGGCCCCTTTCTGGCAAAGCTTTTTGACCAGACGCCGCATATTGTTAAAATTCCCGTAACCGGTATCGCCATCCAGTAGAATCGGAATCGATGTGGCATCACTCATGAATTCGATGACATCCAGTACCTGCGTCCAGCTGGCTTCATTATTATCACGGACACCCAGAGAGGCTGATATGGCAAGACCGCTTCCCCAGATTCCTTTAAAGCCAGTCTCCTCGACTATTTTGGCCGAAAGACCGTCGTGAGCCTCCATGATAAATTCAAGCTGGTTGCTGCTAATCAGCTGTCTTAATTGTGTTGTCTTTTTAAGTTTCATCTTTTGATCAATTTTTTGTATGGGAAGCAAAAAGGTTCTCATTTCTGAAGATAGAGAAAAAGCAGAGGCGTTTTTCTTATTGCATCATCATAATGTGTAAAAAGACATAAGACCAGTCGAAATTTTTAGGAATGCGGTCACAGGTCAATCCCAGAGATTCATGATATGACTCAGTGACCGTTTTTTTGAAACCCTGCATAGTTTTTAAATAAGGACGATCCCGTTTTGATTCATTTCTTGCAGAACAGGCCGGCCAGCGGAAGTCATGTGGGAAATGAAAAAACTTTGACAGGCGACTGGGAATGTAACAGTCGGTACGACACGAACCCGATTTCAATGGAACCGTATGGATTTTCGCCAAGTTGATCGAATCATCGAGATGGCACTCAATGAAGATCTCCCCTGGGGAGACGTCACCTCTGAAACGATTATCGATCCTGACCTGAAGCATGATTTTGTGATCCTGCTGAAAGCGGATGGTGTGATTGCAGGCCTGCCCGTTGCGGAGAGGACTTTTAGACATCTGGAGCCGGATCTTGACTGGGAACCGATACTTGCAGACGGTGCTTCCGGGGAAAACGGTGAGATTCTGGTGCGACTAAGAGGCAGAACCCGGAAAATCCTGATGGCGGAACGTGTCGCTCTCAATATTCTGCAACGATTGAGTGGCATCGCAACACTCACTTCAAAGTATGTCATTCAGGCGCGAAAAAAATCAGCCAAAGTCAGAATTACAGACACGCGCAAAACAACCCCAGGACTTCGTTATCTTGAGAAATATGCCGTGCGCATGGGTGGCGGGCACAATCATCGCTATTCACTTTCCGATGCGGTAATGTTAAAAGACAATCACCTGGCTATCCTCAAACAGGAGGGTATTTCCCTTCAGGATGCAATCGAACGTATCAAGAACCGGTTAACACACACAAGCCGGATCGAGGTGGAAGTGGACGCTCTTGATCAGATCAGCGAAGTGGTTGAAGCGGGTGCAGATTGTATTCTCCTGGATAACATGGATCCCGAAACGCTGCTAAAAGCGGTGCGACTGATTGATGGTCGGACCCAGACAGAGGCGTCTGGGGGCGTTTCGTTGGAATCCGTGGAGAGTATCGCTGCAACGGGAGTCGATCTTATATCGTCTGGCGCTTTGACGCATTCAGCCATAGCACTGGACATCAGTCTCGATTTTGCTGAATAGGCCCGTTAACTCTGACACATTCTTACCGATTAAGGGTTGGCTCAAAAATTATTCGAGTGTTTCTCATTGGTGTTAAAGAAACACGTTGCTGTGGCATTCTGTCTGCAAAATGTCCAGTCTTTACAGGACTTTTGTGAACAGATTGTGCCAAGTTATTTTTGTATGATCTCCAAGCGGCTGACCAGTAGCTCCGGGTCCAAAAAAAATCTTCCCCCATAGATGATGCAAGACCGGTTACTTGACTTCTACCTGCCCGAAAAGATACATTGCTTCTGACACGATTAACTCTATTTAACCTCGGAGATGACCATGAAAAAAAATTCACACCTGTTCTGGAATGACTTGAAAGTCTCTTTTCGTATCGGACTGATCGTAACCGGAATTTTTATGTTCTCTGGAATTGAATTACTGGCGTATGATTTCAGTGATATAAGAAAGACGATGCACAATGACCTGGCCTCTTCAAATACGACCGGACTTAATAGACGGATTGCCATTGTCTATAATATACCAGATCGTGAAAGTGTCAAACAAAGGACCAATCTCGTCAAACTAAAAAAAGACCTGTCTCTCGAACTGCTGAAATCCTTCGAGATCGTTGATCCGATTATTGTACAACAAGTGATTACAACGAATCGTCTCACCTATCACCAGATCGACGGAAATAGTTCCATCTTAAAACAATTTGCAGATCGGGCAGACAGCTCACAGATTTTGTTCGTCGATTTGAGATTGAAAGCGGACTATCTGCAGACAAATATGAAGTTGGTCAACAACCGCCATGAACAGATTTCCGATATTCAGGTTCAGTTGCCCTTTGAACGTGACCAGGTGACTTCGTATCAAACGGCCCGTGTTGTTACGCAGTCATCAGCACCTCAAAATTCGGTGTTTGAATCATTCAGCATGGATTTTTCTCCCAGATCCTTTGTAGCAGGACAGAATGACAGTTGGATCTATTTTACGCCCACCGCCGAAATTATACCACAACTGCAGTCAATAGGTGTTTTGGTCTGGTTGAAACACCTGGCCGAAGTCGATCTCCAGCTGGTTCGCCTGCGTTATGATGTGCGACTGTTCGAGGTGCTGCAGATGGGAGTTCAGTCCAACGCCATTGTGGAAAAAACAGGGGCTGATACTAAAGTACCCAATACGAAAAAAGAGCAGGGGCACCACTCCACCTATCTGACGCTTAAATATCAAGTCTCCGATGGCAGCAGTATCCCCATCAGCCTAGCGATTGGTGTAAAGAGAAGATTGGCATGGGATGAGAATAACACCGATTTTTCAAACAGTAGCGGTAGCGTCAATAATAAAAACGACAGATACAATCAGTTGACACTCCTGGCAGCAGCTACCGGGAAATTTGAGGCGCTGGGCCTTCTGTACAATCTCTATGTGGACAGTCAGACTATCGGTGCCGGGGCAAAGTTTCTCCTGACTTCTGAAGTCAAATTATTTGCTGATTCACTGGTGTACCACCATCAGGATCCACAGATCGGTGGTGACAGCGCTGTTGGTATAGAACTTTTTAATCCCGCCGGCGTGGTCTCTTTGAGCTATCAGTTTTCAACTGAACAAACCCAGTTGGGATTGGTTTTTGATTTCTAGTTTTCTATCAGGAAGAAGCTCGTTAACAGCCGCGTTTCTTCCGATCACCCTCCTGCTTTTCATCCTCAAATTCCATGTTTCAGCACTTCGATTGCAGATGGTTTTTCGATATCGATCCTATATGAATCTTTGAACTGCATGACTCGTTTCAGAAAAACGGATAAATAGACAACAAAAGAATGGAAATCAATCCCATAAAATGGTAAATTTTTTATTCATAAACCAACGAAAAACATGAACCAAGGGTCGGCTCAAAAATTAGTTTACATTCTGTTTGCAAAATGTCCAGTGCTTTTAGGACTTTTGCAAATAGATTATGTGAAGTTATTTTTGAACGATCCCTGAGACTGCAATTTCTGCTGAAAATTTCTAACACTCTCTCAAGACAGAACTTTGAAAAACATTGTCATTGGTACCAGCGGTCATATTGACCATGGAAAATCTTCCCTGGTCAAGGCCTTGACCGGAACTGATCCGGATCGGTTCGAAGAGGAGAAAAGGCGGGGTATAACCATCGATCTCGGTTTTGCCCATTATGTCTGGAAAGATTCACTGGATGTCTCTTTTGTGGATGTCCCCGGGCATGAACGATTCGTCCATAATATGCTGGCCGGTATTGGCGGAATTCAGATTCTGATACTGGTTGTCGCAGCAGATGGCGGCGTGATGCCCCAAACAAAGGAGCATCTGCATATCTGTAACCTGCTTGGCATCAAGCAGGGCATCGTGGTGATTACGCGGTGTGATCTGGCCGATGCAGAGATGATTGAACTGGTTGAAGAAGAAGCGCAGGAACTCGTCCAGTCAACTTTTCTGGAAGATATGCCGATGATAAAAACATCAACGGTTACTGGAGAAGGTCTTGAAGACATGCGGGAAGAGATTGCCAGGCAGTCAGATCTGGTGTCAGATGAGTTCCGCACAGACGGATTCCGTCTGCCCGTGGATCGCAGTTTTTCGCTGAAGGGATTCGGGACTGTGGTAACGGGCACAGTTCTTTCGGGACAGGCCCTGCTAAAAGATAACCTGGTTCTCTATCCCGATGAAAAACCCCTCAAAATCAGGGGTTTTCAAGTACACCAACAAAGCGCGGAAAAAATCTGTGCTGGACAGCGGTCTGCCATCAATCTCTCAGGTATCCACAAAGATGAAATTGCGCGGGGCAATCAGATCTCCCTGTTGGGCCAGCTTGTTAAAACGCGGGTGATCGAGGTTGAAATGTCGATTATTCCGGAGAAAACAGGCATCCTGAAAAACCGGAGTAAAATACGTTTTTTCAGCTCTGCCCAGGAGGTCACCGGTCGGATTTATGTTTCCAAGGAGTTCGATCCCAACAGTACAGACCCGCAGTATGTCCAAATCCGGCTGGAGGAACCGATCAGCTGTCGTTTTTCAGACCGCTATATTATCCGAAATTTATCTCCGGTAGAAACCATCGCCGGTGGAAAGATCATAGCGCCGTTTGGGAACCGCAGCCGCAAAAACCGCATGAGACTGAAGGAGTCCTTGTCGGGACTGGCGACGGAAGATCCAGGCATTCGGATTCTGGAAACGGTCTTTCTGGCCAGTACAAAAGGTGTCGAAGCTCAGCAACTGGCTCCATTGGTAGACTGTTCGCATAAAATCATCCAGAAAACCCTGCAAGTTCTCTCTGCCCGGGGTGATATTGTTTCAATTAATGCTGAGAAGAAAAAATACCTCCACCATTTTCATTGTCAGCGTATTGCTGGCTTTTTTGCGAAAAGCCTGAAGTTGTATCATAAGAAGAATCCCGAAAATGTAGGGGCACTGGGCTCGGATTTTTTCGGGAAAATGGGGCGGATGTATGTTCACCAGGAGGTCACAAATCTATTGAATTGGGCAGTTAAGCAGAAAATCGTCGCTCAAACAGACAGCCACTACCATCTTTCGGATTTTCAGGGCGGGTTGAACAAAAAACAGAAACAGTTGAAAACGACGATACTGGATCTTTTACTGAGTAAAGGATTTCAGCCACCGGGGATTGTAAATCTGTCAGGCGAATTGGATGATGACCAGTCTGAAATTGAAAAACTGATGAAGATCGGACTGATGGAGAAATGGATCGTGCGCGTAAAAGATGATTTATGGTATCATCCGGATATTCTAGGACAGATCAAAGAGAAGCTTTTTTCTCATTTTGCCGCAAATGAGACACTAACCGTTCTTGAGTTTAAAGAGCTGCTGGGTATTCCCCGCAAGCATGCTGTTGGCTTATTAGAGTATTTTGATGGTCTGCACCTGACCCGGAGAATGGAAAATCACCGTATTCTCAGACTGGACAGGACCTTGCAAGCCCCATAAAAGATGTTTTGCTGATTTCGGCAAGACGAGCTGAATTGTGTCATCATAACCCTCTTCTGTGTTAAGGGATGTCTCTGGTTATTTTTGTATCGACTAAAACAGTTATTATATCAAAATACAAACTGGAGTTTTCATTCAAACCGCCGGCCAAAAATCTGAGTAGGGCAGCTATTGGGGCCTATCAGCTACTCAGACAGTCTGAATCCATCCAGATCGAGTCGACCCGGGACGAGAGAGAAGAGGCGATTAACTTATTGCGCTGTTATGGGCAGGAGCTCTATAACGCCATCATACCGGTTACCCATCAATCCCAGATACATCAGGCCGGGGGCGTTTTTATCTATACCATGGATCCGGGAATTACCCATATACCCTGGGAGCTATTGTATGATGGCTCATCTTTCTTCTCGTTGACCCAGGGTGTTGTTCGCATAAACGGCTCCGAAGCCAGATATGTCCCCGAATTAAATCCGGAGCCACAGCAGACCCTGAGGGCATGTTTAACTGCCTACTCTCCCATTCCCCCCATCGCTCCTGGAAATCGTTTTATCAATTATGTGGAAGCGCTTTCAGCCGGTTCATTCAGCAGTTCTCCATTGGCAGATTTCCATGTGAATGGCAACAGCAGTCAGCAATCCGTAATAAAAGACTTACAGACCTGTCCGGATATATTTCTTTTTTCAGGGCATGAGACAGACAGAGACTGGATTCTGGACGGTGGAAATGAAAACAGGGCGGGCGCTGACTGGTACAAGGACGAACTGGCTCCAGCTTTAAAAGAAGCTGTGAGGAACGGATTGCGAATCTTGATGCTGGTGACCTCCCGGTTGCTGAAAAAAAACGGTGTCAACGGTCTTGACCCTCTGAACCGGTATTTTGATCTGGGTATTCCCTATATCATCAGTGTTCACGGTAGAATCGCCAGGCATCGGTTTCAGGAATACTTCCAAAACTTCATCGTTGGTCTGCTACGGGAGGAGAACATTCTGCGTGCGCATCGGCAGGCCATTAACAGTATCTTCACCAGTCTGCCGCTCAGTTGGGATTGGTCCTGGATCCAGCTACACTTGAATCAGAAGTTGCTGGAACAACGATCCGAATCACCGCTGCCACCGTTTCGATTCTATCGCCAGGGTGATGATTTTCCACAGTTGCGTCGTAAGCCGTCTGATCTTTCCATTAGCAACGCACGTCGTTTTTCAGGAAATTCGGAGGTCATCACCCGAATCTCAAACCACTTGCTGTCTGAGGGAAACCACGAAATTCTTTATCTGCAATCATCAACAGGCAGCCTCTTAGAAGAATATCTGCAGGAGTTTCTGCGTCGTCTGTCTCCGGAAAGCCGTATACAGTTGTCTGTCTTATACTATCAACGATGGGGATATCACAAAAAACAACGGGAGCGTCTACCAGCCACGCCTATTGGAAATCTGTTTCCTTTTTATTATGGTCCTAAAAATGTGGCGGATTATTTTGATCAATATCTGATCACATATCCTTGCTCTAAAACCGGGAAGCTGGACTTGAAGTTCCTGGCCGTTTATTATCCGCCGGAAAAAAATGACGCTTCCTTCGACGATTGGCTGAAAAACAAGCAGAAAGAAGGGTGGCGGATTATCTTGCTGTCTGACAACTCAGCCATGACAAGGTTGCCTGTTGTCACGGTATCGACAGACAGTATCACGGCCCGAGAGGTTTCAGATGCGTTTGAAGATGATTTGCCTGAACAGTGGATCGATCTGGTGAAAGATCCTTTGCCGTCGCATCTGCATTGTCTGCCGCTGCTGAAAATAGCTCAGCATTCCGGCAATAAGCAGATTCTAGACCTGTTTATGAAGGAGAGGCCGATAAAAAAGCTCTGGAAGCGCACGCTGCTTGCAATACTTCCGGAACTTGCCCCGCAGAGATTTCGAATTTTCCTGACGCTGTATTTGATGCGCGTGAATTGTTCTAAATCGTTCCTGAAAGAGCTATTGGGTATTAAAAACATCAATGCAGACCTCAATTACCTGCAACGTCAGCATCTCATCAGTACAAATCTTTCTGCCTCCCATGTCTGGGTCCCGATAAATCTCTATCTGGTGATCGATCAGTACGAACTAATCTCGCAAAACCAGCTTCTCGGTTTTGGAAGGGAGTTGCTGAAAAGACAGATTGCCACTTTACGAGGAATAAAGCCCCCCCATGCCAGCCGGATCTGTGGGTTTCAGTACTGTATCAACTCGCTGGCAGGTCTGGGGGAGATTGAAAACCCATTGCAACGGAATCTGCAGTATGGCAGAAAGCTTTCCCGTCTGCCGGGATTACAGCCGGAACTGTTTTATCCCAACGTCAGCACCAGTATGGAACTCGTTCTGGGAGCAGGGAAAAAAAGTGAGATTCAAAAAGTGATCATCTCGATTCTGGATATTCTCGAAAATCTGCCCCTGGAAACCCATTCCATTCGTATCTACCAGTGGCTGCTGAAAAACGAAGAGAAACAGAAAAACTGGCTTCAAGTATCCGGATTGCAGATGAAACTTGCTTCTGTCTATATCAAGTTGAATATGAGGGAGAAGGCCATTGGCCTGATTACATCTGCGATTCAACTGAATAACGATATTAAAAATTTCACCCACCGGTATCAGAATCTGATCACCATCTCTTTGCTGTTGCTCGATCTCGGGGAGTTTAAAAAGGTTAAATCGATTATCACCAGCTCGGACTTCGATCTTAAAAAACTCAATGAAAGTGATATCGCTAAACTCTGGTTGATCGACGGACATTTGCTTTTTCAAAACAGGAAGCTGCAGGAAGCGGCCAACTCATTCAAAAAGGTTTTAAAACTGTCCAATCCGTCGATCACGGACAGTCTTCTGGCAAAAACCCATTTTAATCTGGCCAATATCTACGGAACCGGTCGCGAACAAAAAAGTTTTTATAAGCATCTGAATCTGGCTGCCGTTTTTTTTGAGAAGGCCGGCAATGTCCAGCAGGCTTCAGAACTTCATGAGCAGTTACTTGATATGTGCCTCTCCTCGAATATGAATGAGGAGGCCATCGGTCATCTCGAATGGCTCTATATCCAGGTCAAACAATCGAAGGACCGGTCTCGAATCAGGGATATTGCAGACCAGCTTGGCGGTCTCTATTTCAAAATCGGAGACAGAGAAAAATCCACCGATTATTATTCGGTCGCCCAGGGAATGTAGGTTTCAATCCTGCCCCTTTAATATGTTCCTTTCCCCCTGCCTGAAGAGTTCCAGGCAACAACCCCAATGTATCTCTTTCGGAACAGCTGATTCCTTCCAGGAAATTCTGTGGGTGCCCAAAAATTGTTTTTTCCCTTAAATTGTGATAGTATCCTCTCAACCTTACAACCTTACTAAACTGATGCAGCTCTCGCTGGGAGGTTAAAATCCTTGATATGAAACGTTTTAGTAAATTATAGTCCCATCCCTAAAGAACCATTTCCGATTGAGCTCAAAACAGGACGTTTTCCCAACACGTTTCTGACGAAACACTTGGCTCCACGGGTGGATTCATGCGTGTTTTGAATTATGATCCCCTCGGTGAGGCGCAAGATGAATAGTTACACTCCTTATTTGTCATGCAGGCAGATCCAGGCAAATGTTTTCAACCATTCAGATAAAAAGGGGGATATTGTGCTGACACTGGAAGAACTCGACAAAATAGCGATCAACGTTAGATCGCACAAAATCTTGAAGCAGATTTTGAACGAGAACCCCATTCTCGAAGAAATTATCAGAAATGCCAAAAACGAGACCGAAGCCCTGGAAGGGGTCAGACAATGGGTGCTGAACAGTCTCTATACCAGTCCTGCGGCATTGAAATATTACCGGAGAGAGAAAACGGATCATCAAACCTTCACTTCGCTGAAATGGAGTGATTTTGCAGCGATTCGCATATTGGACTATATCGATAATGCAGGGATCGAAATAGAAGACCTGAATCTAAAAGGGGAGATTGCCATCAGCAATCCCATCATGCTTTTGTGGCATGCCGTCAATCGTGGTACCGGTGGTGCCAAACCTGCCTTTTTCGAGGACATGTTGTTTCTGTTTCGCCAGTTCAGCGGGAAAAGTACCCGCAAGTTTCCTTCCAGGGAACAGGTGGAGGAGTGGATGGAAAACTTCCCCAGTGGCCTGGATCCCAGGATCATTACGCTAAGAATGGAAAACAGGGATCGTATCCTCAATCTCATTATTGACCAGATTGATGCCGGGGAAAAGAAAGATCCCAAATTTAAATTTGAACCGGGGTTGACCCGAGAGGAAAAATTCAGCCGGGTACTGGAGTGGTGGCAGGATCGTCTCTTTCATCTTCGATTCGCGTTTCGGTCCCCTGAATTGGTGAATAAAATGCTGGGCCATTCGCTGGACCCCGATACCATGAAGATACTGAATGATGCTCAAACGGCAGGAATTCCTTTTTTTGTTAACCCCTACTATTTGTCATTGCTGTATGTCAGAGTCCCCTATTTTGGTATCGGTGGTGATCTGGCTATCAGGGATTATGTGCTTTATAGTCGAAAGCTGGTGGAGGAATTCGGAGAGATCACTGCTTGGGAGAGGGAAGACAAGATACGGCCGGGAGAGCCCAATGCGGCAGGTTGGATGATCCCGGATCACAACATTCATCGTCGTTATCCGGAAGTTGCGATTGTGATCCCGGATACAGTCGGTCGGGCCTGTGGCGGTTTGTGCTCTTCCTGTCAGAGAATGTACGGATTCCAGAGTGGTGAGTTGAATTTTAATCTGGATCTGTTGAAGCCCAAAAAGAGCTGGAAAGAGAAATTGAACGAGCTGATGAACTATTTCGAAAATGATTCCCAGCTCAGGGATATACTGATCACCGGCGGAGATGCGCTGATGAGTTCTGATACTTCGTTGAAAACCATTCTTGACGCCATCTACAATATGGCACTCTCCAAAAAAAATGCGAACAAAAAGCGTAAAGCCCATCAGAAATATGCTGAAATTGTCAGAATCCGCCTGGGGACGAAGCTTCCCGTTTATCTGCCCCAGAGAATCACCCCCGACCTGGTCAGCATACTGGCTGCATTCAAGAAAAAAGCCTCCGAAATCGGGGTCAGGCAGTTTGTCATCCAGACCCATTTTGAATCCCCTTTGGAAGTGACACCTGAGGCGAGATCCGGACTTCAGACACTGCTATCCGCTGGCTGGACCGTCACGAATCAGCTTGTTTTTACAGCGGCGGCCTCAAGAAGAGGTCACGCAGCCCGCCTCAGACAGGTCTTGAATGAAATCGGGGTGCTCTCCTATTACAACTTTACTGTCAAAGGGTATATGGAGAACAGCTACAATTTCGCTACCAATGCCAGAATGGTCCAGGAGATGATGGAAGAGAAAAGTTGTGGTCTGATTCCCGAGGAGCTCCATGAAACCATCGCGCAGTTTCCGATGGAGGCTGAAAATATGGTGGAAAATATTGCCAACATCCAGGAGAGGGCCGGTCTACCTTTTCTGGCCACCGACAGGAGTGTTCTCAATCTGCCTGGAGTAGGGAAAAGTATGACATTCAGAGTGATTGGCATTACCCGTTATGGAAGGCGTATTCTGGAGTTTGAACACGACGCCACACGAGTGCACAGCCCCATCATCGAAAAAATGGGAAAAGTGATGATTGTGGAGTCGAAATCCATTCGAGAGTATCTGAGCCAACTGCAGGAAATGGGTGAACCCATCGAGGATTACAATGGACTCTATGGTTATTCACTGGGAGAAACCGAAGACAGACTCCCGGTGTTCGACTACCCTGACAGTAAAATCAGTATATCCAGAGAAATCACAAACCTGCAAATCCCTGTGTAACAAAGTAATAATGAGGGACTAATTAAATGGAGTTAACGTCTCTGGGCAGCAATATTGCATTTTTCTCCAGATCGTTTCAGACTGAACAGGAAAACTCATTCACCAGAACTCCAATTAGACTTTCAGAATTACTGACAATGACAACTTTCAAACAGATCTCACAAATCATGTCCGAACAAAGTTCAACTCCCAATCAGATTGAGCTTTTCGGAGAACTCTATCAGCGGCATCTGGAACAATTGAATGACCCAATTGAATGGAACCAGCTTACTTCACCGCCTGCTGAATCTATTCTGAATTATGACAAACTGGACTCTGTCTCTGCGGATGAGACCAGATCGCTCCTCTCTGAACTGGCTGTGTGTCGTCTGAATGGCGGTTTGGGGACGTCCATGGGCTGCGTGGGTCCCAAGTCTGCGATCGAAGTTAAAAACGGGCAGAGCATTCTAGACCTCATTGTCAGTCAGATTCAGTCGCTGAACACAAAGTACGGGGTCAACGTTCCACTGGTACTGATGAACAGTTTCAATACCGATACGGATACTGAGAAGATCATTAAAAAGTACAATGGTCGACTCCCCATCACGACCTTTCTGCAAAACCAGTTTCCACGATTGCGGAAGGACTCTCTTCTGCCGCTTTCGGCCGAAAAATATGGTGTTCAGAGTTTCTACCCCCCGGGTCATGGTGATTTCTATCAGAGTATAGCCAAAACAGGGATCCTGGATCGCCTTCTTGAGCAAGGGAAAAAGTATCTGTTTATTGCCAACGCGGATAATCTGGGTGCTTCGGTGGATGTAAAAATACTGAACCTGATGAAGCAGAAGGCGATCCCCTTCATCATGGAGGTCACACCCAAAACGAGAGCAGATGTGAAGGGAGGAACCCTGATCAAAAGCGATAATCACTCCTTGCGTCTGCTGGAGATTGCCCAGGTTCCCCGGGAGTATCAGGAAACATTTAAAAGCGTTAAGAAATTCAAGATTTTTAATACCAATAATATCTGGATCGATCTGTTCGAGTTGAAGAAAAAACTCGAAAATAACGCTTTGCACCTGGACGTTATCGTTAACCAGAAAACGGTGAACCACCTGCCGGTCATCCAGCTTGAAACCGCGCTGGGGTCTGGAATAAATAACTTTGAAGGGAGTATGGCAGTCCAGGTTCCCCGGATTCGGTTTGTTCCCATCAAAAAAACCGACGATCTGTTGCTTGTCCAGTCCAATCTCTTTCTTTTTAAAGATGGCATCCTGATGAAAAATCCCGACCGTCAATTTGAGGGGTTGCCCCTGATCCGTCTGGGAGAGAACTTTCAATCTGTTGAGGACTATCAGCAGAGAATTCCGAGCATCCCGGATATTCTGGAATTGGATCTGCTGACGGTGGTGGGGAACGTCTATTTTGGCGACAATATGACGTTGCGTGGAAATGTGATTCTGGTTTGTGAAAGCGGGGGACTGCATCTGCCCGATCAGTCCCTGATCGAAAACAAGGTGATGACCGGCCAGATCAAACTGGGGGAGTTGTAACGATAATACCTATGCAGCCAGAAGATCTCAATGTCAGGGCTACTGGTTCATCAGACAAGAAAGCAGTACCGCGGCCCAGATCGCTGCTGCTTGAATCAGGCAGACTAAAACCGCTGCACTGCCCAAATCCTTGGCATTTTTTGCCAGGGGGTGCTCCTCTTCGGTAATCAGATCAATCGCCGCTTCAATAGCCGAATTTAAAAGCTCTACTGCCAGAACTAGAAACAGGCTGCCTGCCAGTAGGAGTTTCAGTGCCAGAGAAACCGGCAGAAAAAAAGCCAGTGGGATGCAGACTACCGCAACACATACCTCCTGACGAAACGCTTCTTCTTCTTTCCAGGCTGTTTTCAATCCGTTTATGGATACAATAACTGCCCTCTTCAGACGTGGAAGTGTGCCGATATTTTTGTTGTTACTGTTGTGAGTCATTGTCCCTTGTCTTTCATGGATTAAGAGGTCTCTGTGCACATAACCTGCTTGAAGGTTCAAGCAGCTGTTTTGTGTTTGTCGAGCAGGACCAGCGACAGTCCCATTACCAGCAGAATTGTGATTTGCACTTCGCCATCCCTGAAATTATTTTCAAAAAAACCAGCCACCATAATGCCGCACAGCCCGGCCAGGCATCCGGACAGCTGGGCATTTACTTTTAAAGATTTAGATCCCTGCCGTAAGGCTGACAGAATCTGCACAAACAACGTCCCCCACCAGATCAAGTATCCCAGCATGCCCAGCAGGCCGAAATCGATCCAATTCTGTAAATAGATGTTGTGAACCCCGACCGTGGGTCGATGTTGAAACTGGTGCTTTTCTTTATTCGTGATCCGGACGTAATAGGGTTCCATTTCCTTGCGGCGCATGGGTCCCAGGCCCAGGATGGGATTATCTTTGATCACCTGGAGAGATGCTTTCCACATAAAAAGCCGGTCGGGGTTGGACTCTCCGGTAATACTCAGAATTCGTCTGCCGACTGCAGTCGATTTTAAAAGGGAGTCTTTCTGGGTGCTGCTATAGCCCCAGAACCCCCCGACCAACATTGCCAGGAGGCTGAAAAAGATGAGAGACCGTTTCCATCCCAGATAAACGAGGATCATCACACCCATTGCTGTCAGGGTTCCCAGCCAAATGCTTCTGCCCATGCAAACACCGGTGGCTGCCAGATTGCAGATTGTAGCCACCGTAAATAATAGTCGTTCGTTGCGTGATCTCCCCTGGCTGAATATATTAGGTAAAAACAGGGCGAACAGGAGTAGCGAAACACCGCCATAGGTCAGATGGTGGGAGAAAATACCCACAGCATACCAGACACCCTGTATGGCGCGGTACTCTTCCTGAAGTGATTTTGATCTGAGAACATCAAGACCGGTGAAAAATTGAATGACGGCATAGATCGCAATCAGGCTCGATATCACAGCCAGAACCTTCAAAAACCTGTCATAGGGTCTGTTTCTAAAGGCAAAAAATATAAGGAACGGAAGACCGAGACGCCAGAAATTTCTGAAATAGGACAGGCTGTGCAGGATCTCACCGGAAAGCAGCGAACTGATAAATGCGCCAAGCAGCATCACGCCCATTCCGTAGACAATGGGTGCGCTGGACCAGCTCTCTTCTTTTTTTATAAAACGGTAGAATGTGACGAGGTACAGGCCAATGACAGCAAAGTCATCACCGGCAATACTGAATGGGATGGAGATAAACAGCACCAGCAGAAACATACTGCGTATATCCTCTGATTTGATTTTTTGCAGGAAGTTCGTCATTTTTGATAATTTTCTCAGGCTCTGTAGTGTATTAATATCTCAATATTTTAGCAAATGATGTGTTGCGATGTTCGCAGAGCGTCCGCTTCAGGCCGTCAGGTTTTGATATAGATGAATCATTTGTTTGCTGGTTTCCTGCCCGTGAAATCGGCCGATATACTCAGATCCGTCTTTTATCATCCTTGCAGCAAGCGTCGAATCTGTCAAAACCCGTTCCATTGCAGCGGCGATCTCTTCCGGGTTTGCGGGGTCCACATAACAGGTGGTCGGTCCTCCCGCCTCGGTAAAACATCCCCCTTGCGTAGTGATAACCGGTATTCCGCTGGACATCGCCTCTATGATAGGAATGCCAAAGCCCTCGAAAATAGAGGGGTAGACAAAGAGTTTGGCCAGTTGATAGATCGCAGGCAGATCTTCGTTGGGCACATCGGATCGGATCATGACCCGGTTGTTCAGCCCCAGGTGATGGATTTGTTTCATAACCCTGGTTTTGTACTGTTTTCCGCCACCGATCATCACCAGCGGCACATCCAGGCCCTTATTCATCACGCCAAGCCCATCGATGAGACCTATCAGGTTCTTCCTTTCATTGAACGATCCCAGATACAGGATGAAGTCGTTGGGAAGTCGGTACCTGTTTTTTACGATCTGCTGTATATTTTCAGGTACTATTCGCAGAAAGGTAGGATCGCAGCTTTGGTAAATTGTTTCGATTTTTTCAGCAGGGGTCTCGAAGTACTGAACGATATCCTTTTTTGTTTGTTCGCTGACCGTGACGATCCGGTCGGCGTGTTGACAGCTGAATTTAAACTTACGGGTGTAGACCGCCCTTTCTGCCCTGCGGTAAAACTCAGGATAACGCATAAAAATCAGATCGTGAATGGTCACAACCTTTTTCAGCCCCTTCATTTTTTGGATTCCCAGCGGAATTTCATGGGAAAGCCCATGGTAGATATCCGGCGGCTCTAAGGCTAAATCGCGGCCCAGGAAAAACGAACGCCAGACTGAGCTGTTGACCTTGCCTAAAAGTGAAGCGGGTGTCCTGATGGAAACCTGTGGATCAGAGATTGGAAAACGGGCTGCAACTTCAGGATTAAACCTGTGTGTATAAAGCAGGTATTGGTTGTCCGGGTAATATTTGACTAGATTTTCGATAAGGGAACGGCTGTAATTCCCCAAGCCCGTGTAGTTTGCAAAATACCGTTTGGCGTCAAATCCGATTTTCATAAAACATCCATTGAGAGTATGATTGGTGTCGGGTTATGTTTGACGACCGGGAATGATCTCTTGCACAAGTTTCAGAACTTCATTCGGTGCAATGTTATCCATACAATAAAAATGGGGACACTTTTCCCTGATGCATTTGTATTTCTGTCCGCACGGAACATCCGGAGTATAGAGCGTCGATGATGACAGGTATGGGCTCCATCTTCTCGTGGACTGAACCTGTATGGGTGGGTAAAAAGAGATGATTTCGGTTCCAACGGCGTTTGCCAGATGGGTAGGGCCGGTACTGGGGCCCACGAACAGATCACTGAGGTGTATCAACAGGCTCAGCTGACGCAGGGAAAGGGCACCTGTCAGGTTAAACAGAAAACCAGGGTAAGCCGGTTTCAAGAGTTTGATGAGTTGATCATTGTGTTCTGCCTCCTCTTTCCCATTCCCAGTGAGAACGACCCGGTAACCACTGTCCAGCAACCCATTCAAAAGTATCTGATAGTTTTTTTGACTCCAGTTCAGCGCCGATCCCCCCATCCCTTGATGATAAACAATCAGCGGTTCTCCACGGTCTTCCCCCAGGATACCTGGCTGTTCGGAACGAAAAACCTGAATTTCGTTTTCCCGAAAATAGAGTCGCGGCCTGGATGGGTTATGGGGTTTTAGTCCAAATATTTCAAGAAGTTCCAGATTATATTCCGCTTCGTTCATCAACGAACGGGATCTTTTCTGTAGTACGGGATGGGTATAGGAAAAAAACGCAGCAGGTTTGCTCAACGGACCGATTCGCACTGGAATATGCTTCAACCGGGGAAGCAGACGGCGAATAATCGGATCATTGACCAGAACCAGAAGGCTTTCGAACCCACAGGCACGGATTTGTTCGATCGGATCAGAACCAGGCTCGTCCACGGTGATAATGCGGTCTACAAACGGGTTATTTTCCAACAACGGGGTCACCATTGTCCGGCACAGCACCGACGGCTCAATTCCTCCTTTGTGCAGGGCTTCCAAAACCGGCAGCGTCAGAACGAAATCACCGATCCGATCCGTTCGCGTCACCAATATTTTATTGGGTTTTTTTTGGAGTTTCCTGAGAAATAACGCCATGGTCTATGTTTTTGAGTCCTGTTTCGTCACTTGGGGTCAACCTACAAATTGCAAATCTGCCGTTTTGCTGTAATCCATTCAGTCTTCAGTCTTCAGTCTATTTTGTTGCAGCTGTCTTAATTTGACGTATTTCAAAAAGGTCGATTGTCCGGCCAGCATGCTGATGACGAACCCATAATATCCATCCAACAGACCCATTTTCAAAAAATAGCTTTTTATGAAGCTGACTACCGGATTGAAGATGATTTTGACCAGGTATCCCTTTTTCCCTTTTTTTAAATAAGCCTCAGCGGAGAGATCTGTAAAATAGTTGGTTTGTTGAATGTGCTCGCTGATGGAATAATAACTGTAGTGAAGAATGTTGCCCTGCAGATGCCGGATCTCCGTGTCGGTCTGCAGTTCAAAACGATCGTGGGGGTTGATTCCGGTCCAGCGCCCTTTGTTGCTTTCCCATAACCTCAGTTTCTGATCCGGATACCAGCCGCAATGTCTGATCCATTTACCACAGTAGTTGGTCATGCGGTTCATGGTGTAACCGGCCCCCTGCCAGTTTTCCTTGGCGTTCAGAATTGACTGTCTCAAGGTTTCATCCAGAGCTTCATCGGAATCCAGCGATAGTATGTGCGGATGGCTGGCTTGTCCAATTGCCCAGTTTTTCTGTTCGATGTGCCCTGCGAAAGAGTGTTGAATAAATCTGGCCTTGTATATTTTGCAGATCTCTTCGGTTCTGTCTGTCGAATAGGAATCCACCACGACAATTTCATCCGCGACGGTTTCTACGGACTTGAGGCACCTTTCAATATCGCGCTCTTCATTAAACGTGATGATGACGACCGAGAGTTTTACTTTCATTAATCTTTCCGATTTCCAGAAACGGCTCTTCTGCTGTTACCATTACGAGGAGATGTTATTTGCAGTGCATTCTCTATAAATCCAACCCGGGCCTATTTTAACAGTGAAACATATTATTTGCTATCCCCTGTAAATGCAGTTGTTGATTGCTTTTTATCATTTCGTCTTTTTACACATCTGTCAAATGAGGTTCTTCAAAGCATAGACACGGCTCAAAGGAAAAATACGCTTCTCGCGGGAACTCGGAACAGTCTTTTTCAGGTGATATTAAAATTTCAATATCTCCATTTTGTGACAGGTCGAAAGTCAATGTCATTAACTTAAGGATTATTATAATGCAGAGTGTCTGTTATGGACCCGTTGCAATTGCTTGGAGGCGTTTTTAGATGATCTTAACGAAATTGAGCGCCCGAAATCCTGCCTGTTTGAGCGAAGCGAGTTCGGGAATTTAGCGAAATGAGTTATAGATCATCTTAAAACCTGTCCGCAATTGAAACGGGTCCATATCAGACACGGGACTTGATGCGTAAGTTATTGACATTGGGTCGAAAGTTGGTTGTGGGTATTTGCTTGAATAAAGGTTGTGATAATCGACGTGTCGGTGGGGTATTTTTTTATTGACAAACTGCACGGTTTAAGAAACCTTAGCGGAGTAAAAAAGGTAGCTTTTTAAGAGGGCTAAATAACAAATCGAGGTGGGAAAACCGAGCAGGAAAGAGATCTGTTTTCTCAAGCGTAGTTTGTTTGAAATCCGGCAAAAAGCGTTTCTGAGATGAATCGGTCAACGAAAAAAAAGCCAGCATAGTTGATTCATCAGGGATCTATTTGATAATAAACGAAAGGGAGGCATTATGAAGAAGATTTTGATATTGATTGGAGCAGCATTGCTGCTGACAGTTGGAACCGTTCAGGCAAAAACGCTGCGTCTGGCATTAGACGCGGATCCGAAAACAATCGACATTCAGGAGCAGTTGTCCGGCGGGATGCTACAGTTTTCCCACTGGGTATTTGATCCCCTCGTGAGATGGTCACAGGAAATGACGTTTGAGCCTCGACTGGCCACGAGTTGGAAGCGAATCGACGATTTGACCATGCGCTTTTACCTCAGAAAAGGGGTGACTTTTCATAGCGGTAATCCCTTTACCGCCAAAGACGTGGTTTTTACCATCAAGCGTTTCAGAATGAGTGCCGACTTCAAAGGCCTGTTCGAGCCTTTTGAAGATCCCATTATCATTGATGACTACACTGTCGACTTTAAAACCAAAAAGCCGTATCCGTTGATGCTCAACATGATTACTTATGTGTTCCCTCTGGACAGTAAGTTCTACAGCGGACTTGATGCTCAGGGGAAGGCAAAGGATGCTGTTGTCAAGGTGGGTTATTCCTTCGCCAAAAATAACGTTTCCGGAACCGGTGCTTTCAAGATGGTCCATCGGGAGCATGGTGTGAAGATGATTATGGAAAGATTCGAAAACTACTGGGACAAAAAATCACCTGGAAATGTGACTGAACTTGTTTTGACACCGATTAAAAGTGGTGCAACGCGGTTGGCTGCATTGCTGTCCGGCGACATCGATTTCATCACGCCGGTTGAGCCTCAGGATTTTGGTCGTATTCGTAACAATTCAGGGGTCACGCTTTTTACTTACACCGGCGGGCGGATTATCACGGTGCAGATGAATCAGAAACGCTCCAAGCCCCTGACGAACCAAAAAGTTCGGCAAGCCATTGTTTATGCGGTCAATAACGTCGGGATCGAGAAAAAAATCATGAAGGGGACAGCCACACCTGCGGGTCAGATGAGTCCTAAGGGTTATCAGGGTTACAAGGAGGTCCTGCAACCTCGCTATAACCTGAAAAAAGCCAAGCAGTTGATGAAGGAAGCGGGTTATGCCAACGGTTTTACAGCGACGATGATTGCACCTAACAACCGCTATATCAACGATGAGAAAATAGCGGAGACCTTTGCCGGGATGCTCTCCAAAATCAAGATCAAGGTCAATCTGAAGACGATGCCCAAGGCGCAGTATTGGGATGAGTTCGACCGGCAGCCTGCTGATTTTCAAATGATTGGCTGGCACTCTGACACTGAGGATTCAGGAAACTTCTATGAGTTCCTTTCCATGTGCCCCAACAAGGAGACCGGTTATGGCCAGTACAATAGCGGAAATTATTGTAATAAAAAGGTTGATCAGCTGACAATGGCAGCGCAGACAGAAACCAATGTCAAAAAGCGGGTCAAGATGCTGCAACAAATCGAGCAGATTATGTACGATGATGCCGCTTATGTTCCCTTTCATTGGCAGAATCATTCATACGCCGCTCGTAAAGGCGTAAATGTTGGCGCTATCATCAACACCATGAACTTTCCCTATATTGGTGATCTGGTCATCGATTAGCACAGGCCTCAATCAAAGCCAATCCTGTTAAGGGTTGGCTTTTTTTGTTTTCCGGCCTAGAATAAGAGTTTGTGGCAGCATTCAACTCACTGAGTCTGAGCACTAATCCAGGAAATCAGCAGCAAAAAACCACTTATGTTTGCATTTACTATCCGCAGGATTATCCAAGCGATCCTCGTCATGCTGGTCATCAGCTTTATCGGATTTGCTGTGCAGTACAGCATCGGTGATCCGGTCAGGGACATGGTCGGGATCAGAGTCTCTGCCGCAGAAAGAGAAGCGTTGCGTGAAAAACTCGGACTGAACGACTCGTTTTGGATTCAATACAGCCGCTTCGTCAGAAACGCCACTCGCGGTGACTTGGGGACCTCTTACTTTTACAGTAAGCCAGCCTTGCAGGTCATCCTGCAAAAAGCACCTGCGACGCTGGAACTGGTGTTTGTCACTGCTATGATCATCGTCCTGGTCAGTCTGCCGGTGGGAATTTATACTGCCATCAATCCCAAAAAACTGTTTTCTAAAATCACCATGGGTATCAGTACCGTGGGGGTCTCTTTTCCGGTCTTTTTAACTGCCATTGGCCTGATCTATCTTTTCGCCGTTGAGCTCCACTGGTTGCCATCCTACGGAAGAGGAGCAACTGTCAATATCGGGGGCTGGGAAACCGGTTTTCTGACCAAGGATGGGCTTTTGCACCTGATATTGCCGAGTATCGCCCTTTCGTCCATTATGTTGCCGTTGTTCATTCGGCTCATTCGGGCTGAAATGATGGAGGTCTTGGAGACGGAATACATCAAATACGCCTGGGCCAAGGGGTTGTCCAGACGTCGGGTTTGGCTGCTGCATGCATTTAAGAATACCTTGCTGCCGGTGGTGACCGTCTTTGGTGTCGAGATCGGCATTCTGTTTGCGTTTACCATTTTGACGGAGACCGTTTTTCAGTGGCAGGGTATGGGGTTTATGTTCTATGAAGCCGTCGAAAGGTCGGATACAGCCCTGCTGGTGGCTTACCTGGTTGTGATTGGCGTCATTTTTGTCCTGATCAATACGCTGGTCGATATTTTATATGGCCTGATCAATCCGATGGTTCGAATTGCGGGGACAAAATGAGCGATAGATGGAGCCGGTTTCGTAAGTCGTATCTGTTTTACAGTTTTAAGCGGGATCCTATTGCGATCGCCTGTTTTTCGATTTTTATCTTTCTGGTCGTAATCAGTTTTGCAGCTCCCATTGTCGCGCCATACAATCCGTATGATACGACCACCATTGATATCATGGACTCGGAATTGCCCCCCGCCTGGATGGAAGAGGGCAATGAAAACTTCTGGCTCGGAACCGATATCCAGGGAAGAGATTTATACAGCACCATGTTGTATGGCTTGCGCACGTCTGTTATCATTGGGATATTCGCGGTGATTTTTCAAGCCTTTGTGGGAATTGTGGTCGGTTTGATATCGGGTTATTTTGGGGGGCGCATCGACGCCTTTCTGATGCGTATCACAGATATTCAGTTTTCGATCCCTTACCTGATCGTGGCCATCATTGCCAGTGCTGTATTCAAGATCGCTTTCGGAGCCAACCGGTTTGAAGAATTGGCAATCCCGTTACTGGTCATCATCATCGGCATGTCTGAATGGCCCAAATATGCGCGAACGGTGCGGGCGTCAGTCCTGGGTGAAAAAAGCAAAGAGTACGTTGAAGCCGCGCGTGTGATCGGCCTCAACAATCGGCTGATCATGTTTCGGCATATCCTGCCCAATACCCTGACTCCGGTGTTGGTCATCTCCACAATTCAGGTAGCCCAGGCAGTCATGAGTGAAGCGGCACTTTCTTTTCTGGGGCTGGGGATGCCCGTTACCAAACCCTCTCTGGGGTCTCTGATTAATCTGGGGTTTGAATACGTGTTCAGCGGTTCATGGTGGATCACCTTGTTTCCTGGACTATTATTGGTCACTTTTGTATTGGTGATTTTACTGCTGGGTGATTGGTTGCGAGATGTACTGAATCCGAAACTCTATAAGGGATAACTGTGGGCCATTTACTGGAAGTCAAAGATCTGAAAGTCACATTTGCCCTTCGATTCGGCGATCTCACCGCTATCGACGGTGTAAGCTTCACGCTGGACCGAAAAGAAAAACTGGGATTGGTAGGGGAAAGTGGCGCCGGTAAGTCCGTCACCGGTTTTTCCATCATCAACCTGATCAGCAAACCAGGGTTTATCTCCGAGGGCAAAGTTATCTTCGAAGGCCTGGAATTGCAGTCACTCTCAGACAAAGATATTCGCTCGATCCGAGGCAATCGTATCAGTATGATTTTTCAGGATCCCATGATGACGCTGAATCCGGTGCTGACGATCGGCACGCAGATGATTGAAACGGTGATGGCTCACAAAAAAGTGAGCAAGAAGGAGGCGGCGGAAATCGCGCTGGAAAAACTGAACAAGGTCTACATCCCCTCCCCGGAAAAACGGTTGCAGCAATATCCCCACGAATGTTCAGGTGGTATGCGCCAGCGGATCGTCATTGCTATTGCGCTGCTGACTGATCCTTCCTTGATCATTGCAGACGAGCCCACAACGGCGCTGGATGTAACTATCCAGGCCGGGATTATGGATCTGTTGATCGAATTGTGCAACACAGAAAACATGGGGTTGATTCTGATCACCCATGATCTGGCAGTTGTTTCTCAGGTTACTGAGAAAATTGCTGTGATGTATGCCGGCAAAATAATCGAAACGGGCCCCACCGACCTGATTGTCAAAAAGCCGCGACACCCGTATACAAAGGGTTTGATAAAGTCACTGCCGGGAGCGCAACAGCCAGGAGAAACCCTGAACCAGATTCCCGGTATGATGCCGACGCTAACTGATATCCCCAAAGGATGCGCCTTTCATCCGAGGTGCGAAATCCATGAATCGGTCTGTACCACAAAAATACCGATCCTGCAGGAGGCCGGGCAGAAGGATCATCTGGCGGCTTGTCATTTGCTGCATAAGACATTGGAAGAAACGAATGGAGCCCAATCAACACCGGAACAAGACAATTGAATGCCATGCAAAATGAAAAGCAACTACTGACTGTAAAGAATCTGGTTAAACATTTCGATATCTCAGGGGGGCTGCTCGATCAACTGGCCATCCAGAAAAGAAAAATCGTCCGTAAAAGAACCATTGTCAAAGCGCTGAATGATATCAGTCTGGAGATCAATGCAGGTGAAACCCTGGGAGTTGTCGGTGAAAGCGGTTGCGGAAAATCCACCCTGGCACGGACTGTCCTGTGCTTGTACAAACCCAATTCAGGGGAAATATATTATAAAGGAAATCGGATCGATGGGTTGAATCACAAGGAGATGCTGCCGTTCCGTACCAAAATGCAGATGATCTTCCAGGATCCTTACGCCTCTCTCAACCCAAGGATGACAGTCACCCGCACACTGGAAGAGCCGGTTCTTTTTCACGACCGCGGCCTCACTTCCCGGGAAGTACAGCAAAAGGTGGCTGACGTCATGGAACAAGTGGGTGTTGATCCCACGTGGAGTGATCGGTATCCCCACGAATTCTCCGGTGGCCAGAGGCAGCGCATCAGTATTGCCAGAGCATTGATGGTAGACCCGGAGTTTGTAGTGGCGGATGAACCGGTCTCTGCTCTGGATGTCTCCATCCAGGCCCAGATCTTGAATCTGCTGATGGAAGCTCAGCAGAAGAGAGGGCTGACCTATATGTTGATTACCCATGACCTTTCAGTCGTGCAGTATTTTGCTACCAGAGTGGCAGTGCTCTACCTGGGTATGCTCTGTGAGGAGGCTGAGACCGCAGAACTGTTCAATGCCCCTCGTCATCCTTATACTCAGGCGCTGCTTGCTGCCATTCCCAAACTGGGAGAAAAAAAGGCCAAGTATATCAAAATGAAGGGTGAGGTCCCGACTCCTATCAACCTCCCATCAGGATGTGTTTTTCACGGCCGTTGCCCCTTCGCCAACGAACGTTGCGAGCGAGAGGTTCCAAGCCTGCAGAAACAGGAATCCCGTATTATTGCCTGTCACGCAGTGGAAGAGGGGCGGCTTTGAGCCCATTAAGAACTAAGCTGCATGGGCTTCTGGATTCAGAGCCAGGCCTTTGCTTGCGTTGGTGATTTCAGAATTGATTGGCGTTCTAAGCCCGGATAGTCCGAGGACATGACTTAGAGCCATAATTGCGATTGAAAGTACCACTGCTGATGGGAACCCAAGATATATGAAAATTCTGGGGATAAGGTCCAAAGGAGCAGCTTGAACTGCAGGATAGGATACGAAGATAATGGATAGAACACTTGCAATGTAGCTAAAAATAAAAGTTTTCATGTTTTTCTCAAATTTAGTTGTAACTATTCAGTTGTTTTTACCTAAACCCCTCACGCTTCCGGTGCGAGTCGCTCAAATGATGAAATGTTAATTTCTATTCTGCAGCAAGTGAACCATGATTCGATTATTAACAGTTTTTTAGATGTAACTGAAAATAATTTTGTTTAAGCTGTTGTTATAAAAAACTAAAAAAACAAAAACATTTGAGGCTCTAAACATGAGAAAGGAGCTTGTGCACGGCAGGAGAAGGATTTCCCTCTTCAAATTCATGGGGCTTAAGAGGGGTGGCGTCTACAGAAAAACCTGACAAGGCCCTGACAGTGGGGTTGTAAAATTTGGATGGGGTCAGGAAATATCAAAAAACACAGTGTCCGGATATTGGAATGCACTGTCCATATTTTGTAATAACATAAGCAACTGTAATAAAACAATATAACTTAGCAATCTCCAGGGCAGGTGTACAAAATGAAGTCATTTCCATGCATATCACCTGCTCGTGATATCTGGGATCAGGGCTGCAGGGTTTCCGGATTTTGAAAAATACCCAGTCGTTTGATCTTTTCATAGAGAGAACTGCGGCTGATACCCAAGCGGCGTGCGGTGACTTTTTTATTCCAACTGTTTGACTCCAGCATATGAATGATATGCCGTTTTTCATTGGCAATCAGGCTGTCATCGATTTCAGTGGTTGTTTGCGCAAACAGTTCTTCATTGGCAAATGGCAGATCGTGGCCTTCTATCTGGTCTCCTTTCGCCAATGTAACAGCATACTGGATGCAGTGCTCCAGTTCGCGAATATTTCCCGGCCAGTTGTAAATCAGCAGTTGTCTCATTGCCGCCGGGGAAAAACCCTGCAAATTCTTTCCCGTCTCGTCTTTAAATCGTCCCAGAAAGTGTGCAGCCAGGAGGGGAATATCATTTGGTTTACTTCTGAGTGCGGGTAGAAAAACAGGGATGACATTCAGGCGATAAAACAGGTCAGATCGGAACTTGTTATTGAGCACCTCTTTCTTGAGATTTTTATTTGAAGCAGTGATGACGCGAATGTCTACGGATATAATCTCATCTCCACCCAGGCGTTTGAATTTTTGAGTTTGAAGCACCCGCAGAAGTTTGACCTGGGCCTGGGGTGAGATATCCCCGATCTCATCCAGAAAAATAGTCCCTTTATCAGCCTGTTCAAACCGTCCGGCTCTGGTCTTGGTGGCTCCTGTGAAGGCCCCCTTTTCGTGTCCGAAAAGCTCGCTTTCCAAAAGGGTTTCCGGAAACGCGGAACAGTTGATCACGATGAAAGGGTTATCTTTTCTGGGGCTGAGGCGGTGTATCGCGCGAGCAACCAGCTCTTTCCCGGTTCCGCTTTCACCTTGAACCATGACGGTGGTATTGGTGATAGCAACATCTTCAATGAGCCTGTACACCACCTGCATTTTTGGATCTTTGCCGACAATCTGCTCAAACTGACTGATCACATTGTCCTGGAAAGCCACTTCCGCCATTTGAATGGGGTGTCGTTTGGCAGGATGGGCTATCGATTCAATCACGGGGCATTCACGGCAGGTTTTCCATTTTTCAGGCCATGGTTTATTTTGATTTCCTTCGCAGACTGTTCCATCAATCAGCCAGCAGATCCTCCCCGACTGGAATTCCCAGGCCGGGCAATTTAATTTCTTCTCATTGGAACAGTTTTTAATCTTCCAGCAGGGTTGTCGAGCAACATCTTCTGACAACATTCTTGAGAGCAGAAAATAGAGTCGACCTTCATGCTCTTCTGATATTTGGATTTCTCCAGTTTCATAAGTATGAACCAGTTGCTCCGAAACGCCCAGCAACTGGGCCAGTTGCGATGGCGTTTTGTGAAGCCTGTTGCGAAAAACCAGAAACTCAGACGTTTTCATGCTTAAAATCTGCGGTTTTTATTTTATTAGTTCAGGCTGACTGTTGAACCGGACTGTGATGTCTTGAGACGTTTTATTAATTCAGCGCTCAGTATAACATTAGATTTGGATGAACGTCACCTGCAACATCAATATAACAGCTCATTTTTAGATTTAATTTTAAGCTTCGTAATTCCAGGGTCTAGCCCTTTTGCTTGATTTGTGATAATCAACATTTACAGTCAGGTCAACCCTTACTCGCCAGCTTGTATGCCTTGATCTGACTACAATGACCTGAACAAAGTCAGCAATGTCCGGTTAGGTTTTTGCAAAACGAAAGCTGAATGATAAAATCATTCTCTGCGAATAAGCTCCATCCAGGTTTTTTCATTCAGCTTTCTACAAAAACCTCACCGGACATTGCTGAAACAAAGTATATCAAAAAGGAGGGAGAGAATGAAAAACCAAGAGAACTATTTTGATGGCATAAATGAGACAAAGATATACTATCAGACTTGGACACCAGACAGCCCCAAAGGCCTGATCCTTGTCATTCACGGTTATGGAGAACATTCCGGGCGTTACATGAATGTGGTGGATACGTTGGTGCCCGACGGGTACACAGTGTGGGCCCTGGATAACAGGGGACATGGCAAGTCCGAAGGTCGGCGGTGTCACGTCAATAGATTCACTGATTTTTTGGAGGATGTCCAAATATTTGAAAAAATCGCCAGAGGGGCACATCCGAAATTACCGGTTCACGTCCTTGGTCATTCAATGGGCTCTCTGATAGCCAATCACTATGTATCCAGTCGGGAGGCACAGAATTATAAATCACTTACGCTTTCCGGGACCGGGGCAGCACCCGGACCGGCAATCAACGCAATTCTCGTGCTTATCTCCAATATTTTATCTGCGATTGTACCCCGATTGTCTCTTGCGTCAGGCTTGGATCCAAACTTCATCAGCTATGATCAAAAGGTTGTTGAGGCCTATGTGAATGATCCGCTGGTTGAGAACAAGATTACCACCCGTTTGGGAAGTGAGATGATGGCTTCTCTACCCAAAATGATACCGGCAGCAGCCAAGCTTGAGATTCCGACGATGATGCAGATCGGGTCGGAGGATGAGTCGTTCCATCCGGATAGCTGGGACAAGCTATTTGCAGCGATCGGCGTCGAGGATAAAGTTTTTAAGAAATATGAAGGCTGCAGACACGAAGTCTATAATGAGATAAAAAAAGAGGTTCCACTCGGCGATTTGAAGGAGTGGCTCAACAAACACAATTGAGTGTTGCCTCTCGAATATGGGCCGATCAAGTTCCAGCCAATTCGAGAGCCACCAATTTGAAAGCTGACAACACAACCTGTTAAATACCTTATGGAGTGATCAATGGAAGATAGTTTTGCCATAAGTCCCAAAGAAAAAAAGGAAAAGAACAAAGAAATCCTGCGCTCCAAAGGAGAACTCTAAAACTGGGAAGCGATCTGGTCAAAGTTTTTCCTTTGTTCTCTGATGATTTCAGGTATCGCCAGATTGTAGGGGCATTTTGCCAGGCATTCTTCGCAATCCGTGCAGTTGTCTACACTTTCCATGGCGCCTTTGGACAAGGCGACAGCCACATTCGGGGCGAGACGTGCTGCCATGGAACGGAATATCATGACGTCGGAAATCTGGACTTCCTGTTCGCAGGGGAGACAGTAACGGCAGCGGTGGCAAAAATCCTTTCCCAGGTCTGTACGTATTCTTTCGATCTCATCTTTATCTACCTGGCTGAGGGATTGAGGAGATTCATAGAGAGCGAGTATCTCATCCAACTCTTCTCGCGTGCTGATCCCGGGGATAGGCACAATATCCGGATATTGTTGCAGATATTTAAAACAGAGAGCGGCACTCTCCAACAACCCACCTCCCAGCGGCTTCATTGCGATAATCCCCATGTCGAATTCCCTGGCCACTTGAAATAGCTCGTCCAGGGGCTCTTTCTCGATGAAGTTGAAAGGGAATTGAATGGTTGAAAACAGACCGGTCTGGCAGACCCTGACCGCCGTATCGATGTTATGGGAGCTGAATCCAATGTGCTTAATCTTTCCGACAGCCATGGCCTCTCTGACCGCCTTCATCGCACCATCAGGGGCCAGTACTTGCTTCAATTCCTCATCGGTTGCGATATTGTGGAACTGGAACAGGTCAAGATAATCGGTCTGCAGGTTATCAAGACTGCGGGCAATGTGCGCCGCTGTTCCTTCAGCGTCTCTCTTGAGTGTTTTAGTGGCAATGATAACTTTATCCCGCACTGAACCCAGGGCGGCTCCGATTTTCTTTTCGCTGTCGGCGTACATGTTGGCCGTATCAAAAAAGTTTATACCCTTGTCAAAGCAGTAACGAACGATGGCGACGCCCTCTTCGAAACCCAATGGTATGATTGGTATGCCGCCGAATCCTAACTCTGAAACCTGAAGTTCGGTTTTGCCAAGCCTGATTGATTTCATATCTTAATTCTCCTTTGGAGTTTGGTTTGTAATTTTTAAGCTGTTAACGTCCATTGATTGACCTGAAGGTGGCACCACTTCTTTTTCAAATTGGTAATTGACTGCTAAAGATTTCATCCTGGTTATTATATTGTCAACTCCGATTTGGGAAAAAGGAGAGCTGCTCTCTGGCTTCAAAAAAGGGAATTCCTATCATCAGGAGATTGCTGCTTTCTTTGTCAGACCTTTTGTTATATTCTTCACTTTGTATTGACGTAGGGATCGTTCATAAATAACTTCACATAATCTATTTGCAAAAGCCCCAAAAACACTGGACATTTTGCGAACAGAATGTGAAGTAATTTATGAGCCGACCCATAGATGGGAAATAATACGCCTTTATGTGAGCAGACAGTCCCCTGCTTGCAGAATTTAAGAACTTTTGATCCAGAAAAACGAGGTGTAAACATTGTATCCTCAGAAATGGTAAGACGATGGATTTCGAATTAGGGAAAAAAATCATTCAAAATATATCTAACGTGATGCTGGGAAAAACCGATGCGCTTGAACTCCTGATGGTGGCTTTCCTTGCTGATGGTCATGTTTTACTGGAAGATGTTCCAGGTGTCGGCAAAACATTGGTAACCAAGTGTCTGGCAAAAAGTATGAAGGGGTCATTCAAACGAATCCAGTTTACCCCCGATCTATTACCGGCTGATATTACTGGATTCAATGTTTATGATCAGCAGAGCGGGCAGTTCAGATTTCAACCAGGACCGGTTCTGACTAATATTCTGCTGGCAGACGAGATCAATCGTGCGATTCCCCGCACCCAATCCAGCCTTCTCGAAAGCATGGAGGAACGCCAGGTGAGCATTGACGGTCAGACCATCCCGCTTCCAAAACCATTTTTAGTCCTGGCAACACAAAACCCCATTGAACTTGAGGGGACATTCCCTTTGCCAGAGGCTCAACTGGATCGTTTTTTACTTAAGGTCAGGCTGGGTTATCCCAACAAGACAGAGGAAATGGCAATATTGGAAAGGTTTCAGAAAGAGGACCCTTTTATGACCCTGGAGCCCGTTGCCAGCCCTGAAGAACTTTCCAGCCTGCAGCAACAGCGCAAGGAGATCAAGGTGTCGTCTCAAATTCGAGAATATATTGCAGACATTGTTTCTGCCACCCGCAACCATGCTAGCTTGCGTTTCGGATCGAGCCCGAGAGGATCACTAGGATTGATGAGAGCAGGCCAGGGACTCGCAGCCTTAAGAGGACGAGTGTATGTACTCCCTGATGACATCAAAGAGCTGTTAATACCTGTTCTGGCCCATCGTATTATTTTGAGTGAGGAGGCAAAACTCAGCGGGGAAAGCCCTGAGTTTATCCTTGAAGGAATTATCTCCCAGATTCCGGTACCGATCTAGAAAATTGGGGTAAGAAATATGAGACCGGATTTAGAACCTCGCACATCTGCCTTCACAATTACGTTTGTTCAGGTAATCATTTTTGTTTTCCTGTTTTTTTCCCTGCTTTATGGGGTGCCGGAATTAACCCTGTTTACACTTATTATCCATACAATGGGCATCGTTTCTTACCTTTGGAGCCGAGCAAGTGTGAAACATGTCAAATGCAAAATAACCCTTAGCAAGAAAAAGCTGTTTCCGGGGGGGAAGCTGAAGTTAGATATTTGGGCGATTAACTCGAAATTGCTCCCGGTCCTCTTCAAAGTGAATTTTTTTGTTCCCGGTGCAATTTCGGGATCTGATACGGATCAATGGATCAGTGAGGAGATAAGTCTGCTCTGGTATCAGCAATCCTTCTTTTCCAGGGAATTCTTCCCCAAAAAGAGGGGCGTATACAACCTTGGTCCTCCGCAACTGAGGGTGGGGGACCCCTTCGGATTCTTTTTGAGGATGAAAAAGGAGAGAAACCGGTCTGAGGTCATTGTTTATCCACGTATTATTACCATCCGGCCTGTCACTGTCCCCAAAAAGGAGTTCTTTGGTATTCCAGGCGCACAAAGTCCGGTGGAAGACCCGATATTTGTTTTCGGAACACGGGATTATCAACCGGGAACGCCTTCACGACGAATTCACTGGAAGGTGAGCGCACGGCACAATCGCTTGCAGGAAAAGCTTTGTGAGCCCGCAGAGCAGGAAAAACTGCTCATTCTTCTGGATGTTGATCAATTTGAGAATGAACAGGCAAGGGATGATTTTGAAAGAACTTTGGAAGTGATTGCCTCCCTCGCTCTTCAGATGGATCGCCGGGGCATCGCTGTGGGATTCGTTACTAATGGCAAGATCCCGGGAGGACGGTCAAACATTACCCCCATCGCAAGAACTCCCCAACAATTGGAGTTCATACTTGACTCCCTCGCCAGGATAAGGTTTGAGAAAATCGGGCCGCTAACGGATCTCCTCTCGAGAGGTTATCAGATACCATCCGGTGTCAGCAGTATCTGTTTTGCCTGCGGCAGGAGCAGCCAATTGCGCGCTACCAATGCCTTTTTGAAAAATAGAAACATTCCTGTTCGATTTGCCTTAGCACAGAAAACCACTGCTTGTGAGAAAACCAACCGTCTGCAAGACGAAGATATATTCTATCTGGATGACATCCTGGTCCCGGAGAACCGATAAAGATGATACACCGTAAAAATATTCTTCTGATATTGTCATCCGGCGGGATGATGTTATGTTGGTTTTATGGGTGGACATCTTTTGTCTTTGCCAGCCTGTCTCACAAAATGATTCCTTTGCTGGAAACCGCAGTGATTCTTTTTTTGGCAACCATCATCACTTACATTCACAATCGGAAATCATGGCGTTGGATATATATCATCGGCCTGCACCTGTCAGGGATTTTGTATTCATCCTTCTGGCTCTATCATCGTTATTACAAGCTTGAGTCTTTTTTCTGGGACCTGAATTGGATAACGGATTTCTTTTTACTCGAGCGGACACTCAGCGACTGGATCACTTTCGTTCTGCTTCCTCTGTGCGGCTGGATAGTCTGGTTCTGCGGGACAAGGTTATGGACAAAACCGACCGAGCAAACAACAATCAGGAGTCGTTTTGATTGGGGGCTGACTTTTTTTCTTTCTCTGCTGTTGGTCAAATTGGTCATTGAGATGAAAGGTGGTTCCATTCCGATGGATCATTCAATCAAAGAGCCTTTATTCTCCTTTATGATACTGGGTCTTTTTTCATTGGGTTTTGTCCGCACAAGAAGCACATCTCAACAGGAAAATGTCACCTATCTCAAGGGGGTTGGGATTATCCTGAGTTTTACGTTTGTCATTTTGATGCTGGGAGGTGGGCTGTTTATTCTTTTTTTACCGCAACTTCAATCCTTTGCCGAGGCAGGTATAGAGCTGCCTGCAACCATGAAAAGTGCCATGCTGCAAGTCCTGGTTCCTTTTATGAGAATGATCACGAAAATGGCTTCAAGACAATCCACATCACAAATTCAAGAGAGGACCCATTTTTCTACCAATAATGTTTCGACCAACGATGGGGCCAATCTCATAAACGGACCTGTTGCAGACCCCGGCATCTTTTTTTATCTCTTTGCTGGCGTTATAGTTGTGATACTGCTGGCTATAGCTGGTTTCATAATTCTACGTCTCCTGAAATGGATTTTTTCAAGAACAGTTCTGGAAGTCGATCAGAAAAAGGGGATCTGGGAACTGCTACTATCCTATATTTACACTGTAAAGGCCTTCTTTTTATCTCTCTCCATCAAAATCATAAAGAGGCCCGATACCGCCTCTGCAGCAGAAAAATATTTTAATTTCCTCCTGCGTTGGGGCCGGATCAGCGGCTTGAAACATACTGCTTCAGAAACACCAAAAGAGTACGGGAGTCGACTGGGAGATCGATTTCCAAAAATCGAAAAAGAGATTGGACTTATCGTCCATATACACGATGAAGCTATTTACGGATGCATTCCCGTTGATCAAAGTCGAATATCAAGCGCAAGGCTTGCTTTAAGGAAGATTCGTAGCCCTCTCCTGTGGTTCGCCCGCATAAAATTTCTCTGTTTTCAGAACCGTTCTTAAAGGGATCAAGCAATAGCCCGGGTCTTCCATCCCTGCTCACCAAAATAATCCATTTGACCACTTTGGCCTTGAGCATAAGTCAGGGCAATCGCATGACTTTCCCTCGTCATCATTGCGTTAGCGCTATTGTTGGCATTGAGAGGGAGGTTACTCAAAATTAATCAAATTGTGCCCGTTTTATGCTGAATTAAGTAAATGTGCATGGTGCAAGCAGTGGCCGATATTCCGCGTCATTGTTGGAATTTTCATGCGATTGCCCTGGAACATGGGTGTTCATCCATTGCATTTCAGCATAATATGTGGGAATCTGTTGATAGATTTGATGGATCACCGATGGGAGGATGCTTGTTTACCGCTATGAATTCATAAGTTCCCGTGATCCAGACACTCTCGAACGGTCTTTCTCATCTGAACCTGGTGGCCTTACCGGAAGGCCAGGTGATCTTTTAATACCTCGCCGCTGGCGACGGGGTCACTCATTATTGAGAAAATTGAATATAAGAGGAGGGAAGAAAAAATGATGACTCTGTTTCAGGAAATGGAATTTTGCGGGTTCACCCTGCGGAATCGAACCGTTCGTTCTGCTACCTGGACAGGACTGGCTGCAGAAGATGGTCGTTGTACAGACAGGCTGATCGATTTCTATGAGCAGTTTGCTGAAAATGAAGTCGGACTGATTATCGCCGAGCTCACCTATATCATGCCGAATGGCCAGGCAGTTCCCAGTCAAGTCGGAATCGCCAATGATGAGATGCTTCCTGCTTTACGGCAACTGACTGATCGCATTCATGCAGCCGATAGCAAAATAGCAATGCAAATTGCCCACTGCGGTGCTCAGACCTTGTTGAAGCTGGACCCGGTTTGGGGGCCGTCTGATGTTGCAAATACTGCTTTTGAATGTACCCCGCAAGCCATGAAACTGGATGAAATCCAGAAGTGTGTTCAGGCCTTTGCCGACGCGGCTGATCGTGTAAAAAGAGGAGGGTTTGATGCCGTTCAGATTCAGGCCGCTCATGGTTGGTTGATCAGCCAGTTTCTCTCCCCTCAAAAAAACAAACGTACAGATGAATACGGGGGTCCGATCCAGAACCGCGCAAGATTTCTTTATGATGTGTATGCGGCTGTAAGAGGGAAGGTTGGAAGCGAGTTTCCAGTTATAGTAAAACTAAACTGTCAGGATTTTGTTGAGAATGGAATGCAGGAAGACGATGCACTGCTTGTTACTGAACAGTTGGAAAGCATGGGACTAAATGCTATAGAGATCAGCGGGGGGACACCAGAGGCAGGATCACTTAGCGCTGCTCGGCTGAATATCAGCCAGGTTACAGAGGAAGCGTATTTTGCATCACAGGTAAAAAAGATCAAAGAGCGCCTTTCCATTCCTGTAATTATAGTCGGAGGAATACGCTCCCTTACTAAAGCGCGCGAAATTTTAGATACAGGGGTTGCCGATCTTGTTTCCTTTGCCCGTCCTCTTATTAGAGAACCTGGCTTGATAAAACGCTGGAAGGAAGTGGACCCGTCCAAAGCGCTCTGCATTTCATGTAATAACTGCTATGCCACAGCAACGACTTCTGACGGGCTTCACTGTGCAGTTGAACAGGCAGAAAAGATGAAAAAGCTGGCGCAATCAAAAAATAGCGAATTGATTTCAAACGAACGGAATTTTGTTTCTGCCATCAGGAAAAGGCTGGAATAGCGACAAGACTGTTGGGGGTTTTCTTACTAAAAATCATTTTCTTCAAAGATATTGAAAATCTGTTTATTAAAAAAAACTCGAATCAGGATTGGATAACTTAAGATTTATATTAATAACTCAATTTGAATATCAAGTACACTTTACGAAAGAATCGGAGATTTGCGATTGATATTTACAATGCGGGATTCTCGAAACGTTTGGAAAAATTGAACTGATCGTTACACAGCAGAATTAAGGATAGCCAATTTTGCTAAACAACCCAACTACTATAGTAGTTTACACCGTTTTCCTCTGATCTACCTTGTTTTTTCTCCTTAATTAGCCTAAATTACCGGAAGAAATCGATTATTGAGTTTTTTCTGTTCCGCCCGGAAAAAACATCTGTCAACTACGGTCCCTACAAACTTGTACCTGTGATTTCGGGAGTACAAAGACAAATGGATTGGCAACCAACAAAAAGCTTCTTCTATTCAATCGGAAAATAGTGAAGCACTCAAGAAGATAAACCTCGTTTTTTCCAAATTCGGATATGACGAATGTAAAAACACACTAGATGCGAATACGGTACAAGATAAGCTTTCCCAACGTCATTAGAAATACAAACTAAGCACAACCAAACTTGCCAATGCAGATCAGAATATCGACAAATTAATTGACACTATCGCCAAATTGAAGGAACGACAATAAAAGTTGTTTGCCAGACTCGAACTGGATTTTTTAGATGAGAATGCCTTGAGATATAGGTTGTCAAAGCTTGAAGCTTTTCAAAAGATCAAACAATAATTCCAAAACCTAACTACCGAAGTTAATCTACTCAAGGAGAAGCTGAAAGATAATCCCGAGTTCATTGAGCTCAGCAAGGAAGAGATCGCAAGCCGAAAATTATCAGCACAAGAAGACGCAGAGCGATTCAATGATATCGTGGAGGTAATTCAAGATAAAAAACTGAAAGTAGGCCAGGCCAAACAATCTCAGAAAACTGAAATAGCCATAGAAGAGGTAGATACCTGTCGGGACCATATTCGGCGTAACAAGGAGGACGCTTTATTTTCTGTAGCAGGCAATTTTTTATTTAGTCAGGTGGAATTAGAATTTGAAACCAAGGCGGCAGCCACCGGTCATTCAAGAGCCTGATAGGCTTTTCTCCATCTTTACCAATGGTCAATATTCTCTCAAAGTTGACCTATAGGTGGCAACAAAACAATCGGAGTTCAGAGCATATCTAAAGTAAGCATGAGGATAATTATGTGATCCTTTCAGTTTTGTTGTTTTATGTTTCTCCTTTGCTAGAAAGCCAACCCAGCCTGGATAAGCATTTGCTTAGTTTAGAAAATTTTTTTCAGTATCTCTATCAAAAAGGAACCCGCCTGAGAGGCCATATCTAACCTGGATTTTCAGTAAAAAATTAGAACAGAAAAAATTTGCGGCGTGAATTATATAATTAAACATTGGCGAGGAGAATTATCCCTTAAAGTATCATTCTGGCAAAATGTCGTTGTTTTCAGTTTTGTTACTAATCTGATAAATATAGTTATTTCCAAATTTATACCTATTGAAAACCCTGTCACATTAGCCAAAGTATCATTATCCTATTTGATAGCAGAAGCACTTATCATTTATCCTTGGCAAATAGTAGGTCTGTGGCGTTCATGTATACGTCATATTGTTGTAGTAAAAAAGGTTTTCTGGGCCCGTTTGATACAAGGTATTGTTATTGTGGGGTTATTCGCGACAGTAGTGAGCATTAACCGGTCTTGGATCGTTTACAAGACCTTGTTTCAATTAGGTTTTGGTGAAGCTCAATATGATAATTTTGAGGTTAAACTAGTTAACAATGATTTATACATCCAAATACAGGGTAATTTAGGTTTTGGAATATCTGATGATGTGAGAATAATTCTTACAGAAAAACCCGATATAAAAGGAATCATCCTAAATAGTGGCGGAGGTAGAATATACGAAGCACGCAAATTATCAAAATTGATAATTGATCACAAATTAAATACATATTCATTCAAAGAATGTTTTTCTGCGTGCACAATTGTATATATTTCTGGCAAAAAAAGGTATTTAGGTGAAGGTGCAAATTTAGCGTTCCATAAATATTCAACCCACAAAAATGGACTCGATGCAATTATTGACATAAAAGAAGAGCAACGAAAGGACCTCAAATTATTTAAATTTAGAGGAATCGAACAAAAATTCTTAGAACAAATTTATAGCGCTGCCAATGATGATATTTGGCTCCCAACTGTAAACGAATTGCTCAAATCTGGTGTCGTCCATAAAATTATTGATCAATCAGCGATTGCTCCAATTGAATATACAAAGAAGAAAAATGTCAAAGAAAGTAAAAATGTGTTTGCTGAAATGCCTTTTTATAAGGCCTTAAAAAAAATTGATCCAAAGTTGTACAACGACATTAACACAAAACTTCACGAACAGATAGCAAAAGGGGCATCCCAAATCGAACTGAATAGAACTGTAGCTAGTTCTATTAGCCCTTTAATGCTTAAAATGCTTCCGAAATCGAGTGATGAAAATTTGATAAAATTTTTTCGTATGGCAGTTGACGTTATGAAAATTTTTGAGAATAAAGAACCCATTCTTTGTCTCAAATTTCTTTATCCAAAAGAGTATGGGAAAACAGAGATTTTAAAATTTCTCCCAGAGACATACTCTGAAACGATGTTGAAAATATTTGAAGACATATTAGTCAACGCAGATAAAAATAACGATTCCATTGTTAATCCCGAATTTGCGGAAAAAAGCGGTGAAGATGTATTAGAATTACTTGGAGATAATTTGACTAATCTTCAAAATGAAAACTTGAAGAATACAAAAGATTACAGTAATCACTGTAATGCACTTATCAAATACTACTCCCTTGTATTTGATAAAGACAAAAAAGAAGCGGGAAACTTACTCCGGTATTTGATCTCAAATAAATGATGTAAAGAGTTTCCGTCAGATTAGTGACTCTTTAACCACTCTAATCAAAACAGTGAAAATCCACCTAAAAAACCTTGATTTTTGTCATGACTGTGGGGGGCTACTTCACGTATCCGGTTTGCAAGATGATGAGATGTGGCGATATGTCAAATTCCCATCGGTATAGGTTGATCCTTTACAGCTAGAAATCAAATTTCCAATTTACACCAAAGTATGTATTTGATCCCTTTTTAGTACCACTTGAATCTTTAACATAATCATAAAAACCAATTTCAGGCGTTATAAAAATAGCTGATGTCCATTTTATTGGAAGCTGAACATAAATCGCCGTTGTTTCATCTTCTTTGTCTCCGGAAATGCCGCTTTTATTAGATTGACTACCATAACCTGTTTCAAAACTAATAGTTTCGCTAATGGTTAAACTACCAACCAATATAAATCCAGTTGTTGTTGCGTTGGTTAGACTGTCAGTCGATGCATCATAAGTAGCTGTAGTTGAACCGCCTTCCAGCCATTGACCGTAATTTCCGGGATTGGTTGAAGAAATGATATTGAAAGCAAATTTTGTCGCTCCGAGCTTTACCCTAGCAAAAGCACCCATTACCGAAGCGGATACAGAAACAGATTTTGTTGTACTTTCGCTTTTAAAACTTTTAGTACCATATACGACACCGCCACTCAAACGACCGGCTGTAAAGTCGTATCTGGCTTCAATTGCGGGTAAAGAAGTCGTTGTATTCCCTAAACCTACAGTATCATATGCATTTGGCTTTACAGCTGAGAACATCAATCCTATTTTTGTTTTGAATAATATTTGTGGATTACGGCCAGTGTATAGCCCTCCTACGTTTAATAGTGCTCCTCCACCATTATGGGTCTGATTTGAGATAACAATATTTGCAGGAGTATAATGTTGACCTATCATTAAATGGCCGTATTCGGTTTTCCATCTTCCAAACAGCTTTCTAAGATTTGGAGTAGATCCATACTCGAAACCGGCATTAAACTCATCATTTTTAATTTTTGCGCCAATTCTACTGTTGCTGTTCATATCTAAGCTCATGTTGGAGCGATCTTTGCCAGTTGAAGATGCTTCTTTTGAAAAATTGTCCTGGAAAGTTGACAATCTTACGCTCCCATAAAAGTCCCATTCAGATTCTGCACAAACAGGTCCCGCCATTAAACAGACAGTTACACCAATTAAACAGATTTTTAAGGTTTTTTCAAACATAGCATTTTCTCCTTAGCTTGTTGAAAAATTACTAAATCAATTCAATAATACAATCTTTTCCATATCGATCATCTGGATATAATTACTTCAACTCATTCTGATATCTCCAGAGGAATTAGTTTTCTTAATTCCGCTTGAAGGGCAGTCTATATCTATTTTATTACTAAAAAAGCACTCTAGAGAACCATTTAATTGTTACTTTTATTTTATTGTTGGATCCAGATCAAGGGTTTTAAATACGTTCAGTACCGATTTTAATTTCCCATAATTGTATGTTTCTCCCGATAGTTCAATTAATTTTCCTTCTTTAGCAATTATATGAAAGACTGATTTCCTAGAAACCCAACGAAATTTATATTCGGTTTTAATCTCATGAGCTTTGTATTTCCCATAATTTTCTATAGGTACATTCGACAGGATTTTAATACTTAATCCACGTTTTGCAAATTTCTTTATAATTTTATCTTCATGTCCCTGTAAAACTTTATTTAAGCTAGCGTTTTCCGGAATTTCAAAAATTCTAACTTTCAAAATTTTTGACGCAGGAGAATCATAAAACTTACCCTCAAATATTTCGTTATCCTCCAATGCATACATGTACATTGTTTTGTCGTAATCAAAAGAGAACGAAGGTGAAGCAGTACGAACAAACTTACCATCCTTGGCCATTCCTTCTGCTGGGGTTAGTTCTTTATTCTTTGCTGTCATAATCTTTGACTGTTTCTCAACTTCTTCTGATGCAATTGAAATTTTAATAATCCAGCCCATAACACTCAGGTATTCATCCTTGGTTTCATGAGAGCCTTCAGGATTACGATATAAATAACGGCAAATTTTATAATTTGCGGACATCTGGATAGTTTTTCCCTCAATCAGCTCTGTACACAGTTTGTTATTTTCAATTGAGTATTGACCAGCAATCTGGTTGGCATTTTCTGGAAATTTTCCATTTATATATGCGCTAAATTCAATAATTTCTGAATTTTTAGAATATTTAACACCAGTTGTCCCACCCCAAACCGTTGCAAGAAGAGTTTTCCCAATAATCTCATCTTTGATCTCTAAGCCTGTCAACCGGTTCTTTTTAGATATTATTTTTAAATCAGACATTTTACCAGGTACGCCAGCCTTAAGTAGACCTCCTGCAAACCGTTTTACCACTTCCAGATTGTTAAAATGAAGAAAAAAGAATTGAGCTACCGCAATATGTCCTAAATATCCCCTTGCTCGACCATCCTTTTTAATTTTTTTCCATCGAACTTTTACATCTTCCGTATGTCCCAGGATTGCAGAAACAGCTTGTGCTAATCCATAATACAAACTATTGTCAGGAGCATACCGAATTGCTCGTTTAACTAATTCATTTGATTCCTCCATGTGATCAAGACTGAATTGAGCAAGCGCCAAATAATAAAAATATTCTGCTGGATGATTTGGATTCAACTTCTGATAATTTTCCAAATATTCAATTGCCTTGTTCGGTTTTCCAGCATGAATCAAGGCCTTTCCCATGGTTAGGTTCGCATCAACACTATTAGGCTCAAGTTCTATTGCTTTCTGAGCATCAATAAGGGCTTCTTCAAATAAAAAGTTTTTAGCATTAATGTAGGAGGATAGACTCAAAGCGGACGAATTGGGATTTTTCATGGCTGTTTCAAGATTTAACTTTCCTGTTAGAGATGAATCGATAGCATTTTTAAAACCAACCGATACATGCCAATCAGGGCCAAAACGGGGGGGGCCATTATATAGAATCATTGCCAGAGCACCATACGCCCGACTGTAATTAGGATCTAATTCAATAGCTTTTCTGAAAAGATGAGCTGCTTTAGTGTAAC
>JABGPJ010000086.1 GCA_018645005.1 Deltaproteobacteria bacterium
GTAAAATAGCATCATATTAATTAACATCTTCCGTTTATTGATTTTATCCAGCAATTTTCCCAATTATGTCAAATCGAAAACTCAGAAGATACTTTTATAACTGCCTGCCATCGATACTTTCCGTAATACATCGACCTTGATTATAACTACAGGACAAGTTTTATCCCATACAACACAAACGCAAATCAATTTGTTAAAACTGTGATGGAAAAGGCCGCCACTTGAATGGATTTCTGTTCAAGGGGCAGGAAATGGGGGGTCCCGTCAATAAAACATTTGGGAGCGGACGTCGACAATACCTGTTTCCAGGCTTTTCGAGATGAAACTGTTGGGATTTCAAAATCCAGTGAGATATCACTGAAATTCATCGCAGCATATATTATATCTCCTTTTTTGCCGGATGCTTCGACACCATCCATTAAAAAAGCAAGTGATCTTGAAGGGGTGTTAAAGTCAGGCTGTCCTTGCCTGGTATTGTGCCAGCTGATATCTGAAATGCCAGATGTCTGGTTAATTTCTCCGGTATAAAACCTTTTCCGATGCAGAGCAGCATGTTTTTTCCTGAATTTGATCAACTTTTTCCAAAATACAAGCAAGTCCTGATTTTGGTTCACCAAATCCCAATTCAACCAGGATATTTCATTATCCTGGCACCAAGCATTATTATTGCCTTTTTGTGAATTTCCAAATTCATCTCCTGCAAGTATCATCGGCGTTCCCTGACTGAGCATCAGCATGGTCACCATATTTCGAATCTGCTGTTTTCGATTCGATATGATCTTTTTATCTGTTGATTCTCCCTCGACACCAAAATTGTGTGAAAAATTATGGTTGCAACCATCACTGTTTTCTTCGCCATTTGCCTGGTTGTGTTTTGCTGAATAGGAAACCAGGTCCATCATCGAAAACCCGTCATGAGCTGAGATAAAATTGATTGAATGGTAGGGATTTCGGTCAGAATGCCGGTAAAGGTCTTCGCTCCCGGATATTCGTGTGGCAATTTCACCCGTCAGGCCTGGCTCGCCCTGTAGAAATTGGCGCATGGTATCCCGGTACCTCCCATTCCATTCTGCCCACCGCTTGGAAGCCGGAAAACTGCCAACCTGATAGAGGCCTGCCGCATCCCAAGCTTCAGCAATAATCTTTGTACTCGACAAAACCGGATCTTTTGCTATCGCTTCCAGCAGCGGAGGGTTAGTCAACACCTCCCCGTCTTCATCTCTTGTCAGAATCGCCGCCAGATCAAACCGAAATCCATCCACATGCATCTCAACAACCCAATACCTGAGCGCATCCATAATCAATTTTCTGACCACGGGATGATTACAGTTCATTGTGTTACCGCATCCGGAGTAGTTTCGATAATCACCCGTTTCATCGAGAATGTAGTAGACGCTGTTTTCAATCCCTTTAAAGGAAAAAACGGGGCAGGTTCTATCCCCTTCAGCGGTATGATTAAAGACCACATCGAGAATGATCTCCAGATTCTCAGCGTGCAACGCCTTCACCATATCTTTGAATTCCTCCCCTGCACCGCTGCTTTCTTTGGCCGACGAATAAGCCGTTTTCAATGCGAAAAACCCGATTGTACTGTACCCCCAATAGTTCAATAACTTTGCCCCTGTTTGTGGATTCACATACCGGCAATCGGTTTCATCAAATTCCTGAACCGGCATCAGTTCTATGGCCGTTATCCCTAGAGATTTTAGATAGGCTATCTTTTCAATAATACCGCGATAGGTCCCAGAATTAATGACGCCGGAACTGGGGTGCTGACTGAAGCCTCTGACATGCATTTCATAAATAATCGTATCACTTAATGGAATATTTGGTTCCTGATCATTTCCCCAGTCATAGCAGTCGGTTTTAAAATATCCCAGCAGTTGATTCGGTTCTGATTCTCTTTTTCCCCAATCTTCAAGTCCAGCAATGAACTTTACATACGGATCAAGCAGCAACTGCCGGTGATCGAAGATATACCCCAGTTCCAACTGTTGGGGGCCCTCCATGCGATACATATAAAAAAAGCAACCTGGCAGATTCTGGATCAGAATATGCCAGACATCTCCTGTTCGATTCAATTTCGGGTCAAGGAAGATCTCATGATCCGGTTTGCGCTGTCGATTAAAATACAGCAACAGCGTCACAGCGGTTGCATGCTTGGAAAATATGGCGAAATTATGCCCGGATGTAGTGTGTTCAACGCCGAATGGCATGGGGCATCCTCTATGCTTGTTCAGAATTGACATCTCAGTTTCTTTTCATCCACTTTTCAGTTTTAATAGGTCAACTGATCTTAACCGGTTTTGTGTAAAACAAATCCAGACCATTCCCCCTTCTGCAACATTTTGATCAAATCAAACTGATTTTGAAAACATTTCAGCAGGGACTCTTGGCGTTCAATCAATACACCACTTAACACGAGATAGCCATCTTTACAGATCAGATTTTTAAGGTCATCTGCCAATTTTTCAAGAATATGGCCTTCGATATTTGCCATGACTAATTTTGCCTGATTCTTCAAGGCATCAGGACCAGAGCGCACTAAAGTACAAGCGTTATCATCCAGCTTTGACAAAGTAAGATTATGGCTGACCTCCGACAATGCTTCTGAATCAGTATCGATTGCTGTGATATGATCAGCCCCCAGCAAAAGTGCGGCAATAGCTAAAATCCCAGATCCGGTCCCAACATCAATGACATTGGCAATTTGGCGACCCATAAAAACCCACTCCAACAGCAACAACGCCAGATGGGTAGACTCGTGGTAGCCAGTCCCAAACCCCTGCCCGGGATAAATAATAATCTCGTTTTTCCCCGCTTGGGATGGCTCCCAGGGTGGTCGGATTAGAAGTGTTTCCCCAATTTCGAGGGGTTTAAAGAAGTCTTTCCAACCTTCCTGCCAGTTTTGCAGTTCTTTTTTTTCAATTGATTGTACTATGCTGCCCGCGTTACTCAAAGCGGCACTGCTCTTGATACTTATATCTAATTGTTTGGCTGGATCAGAAACTGTCGAGGGGAAGAAAGCCCTGAAGAGCATTGAACTACTTTCTTCATTGATCTCCTCAACTCCCGAAGCCCCCTGTTCGAAAAGATAATACGAAACCAAATCAAAATCATCTGGTCTGCAAACGCCGGTTAACTCCCAATACCAATTGTCTTTTACTTGCTCTTTTTTCATTTTTTTAACAGTTTTATAATTAAGATGACTGCTACTCCATCCAGTAATTTCAACATCCTAAGGGACGTGCACTTCTATGCATGTACCTCAATTTACCTTAAATTATTGTAACTATTCACCATACGTCCCGCCGAGGAGATCACGAATCAAGATATGCTGAATCTCAATTGCTTTATGCGCTGGATCTATCCTGATTATCAAACCCAGTCTTACTTTATTAAAACAGGTCAATTTTCCTGGCAATCAAAAGTATAGATCAGATGGGAATTGAGTTTTTCCAGGAATGAGATATCATTGTCTTCAGTACTAAGTATTAAATCCCGACTGATTCTAGCAATTGAAAAACAGTAAACCAGCCGGATTTGGACAATCACTCTCTTACCAAGTCTTTTCTAAACATCATAGAGCATAAAGTGAAAAAATTAAATCATATCATTGAATCACAACAGTTTGATAAAGAATTGCTGGAATATATTTTTTCCTTAGCCGATTCAATGAAATCGGATCATTCTCAACATCAAATCAAGGGAAAAATACTGGCGACGCTGTTTTATGAGCCATCAACCCGAACACGACTTTCATTTGAATCTGCGATGTTGCAGTTAGGCGGTAATGTACTATCGACTGAAAGTGCAAAGGAATTCTCCTCTTTTTCCAAGGGAGAGTCTCTGGAAGACACTATTAAGGTGACATCCGGATATGCAGATATTATTGCGTTACGTCATTTCGATATCGGGGCCGCAAAACGGGCAGCGCTCGTTTCCGACAAGCCGATTATCAACGCTGGAGACGGCGCCGGACAACACCCGACGCAAGCGCTGCTGGACCTTTATACGATTCAAAATCATTTCAAAAGTATAAATGATATGACGATTTGTCTGGTTGGTGATTTGCGCTATGGCAGAACAGTCCGCAGTCTCTGCTATCTGCTGGGACGGTTCTATAAACCGCGTATCCTTTTTGTAGCACCAAAAATTTGTGAAATGGCGGAAGATATTCGCCAATTTCTGACAAAAAACGGTGTGCATTGGGAGAAAATGGATTTCGAGACCGCCATTGAAGAAGCAGATTGTATCTATATGACCCGGATACAGAAAGAACGATTTCTCGATATGGGGCGTTATTCTCAAGCTATTAACAAATTTAAGATTGATAACAGCATTCTACCAACGATCAAACCTGGTGCGATCGTCCTTCATCCGTTACCACGGGAATCTGAAATTCATCCTGAAGTGGATGATGACCCCAGAATGATTTATTTTGAACAGGCTCAGAACGGCGTCTGGATCAGAATGGCCATTATCCATCTGCTGTTATCATCCAGTAATTAAAAAGAGTGTCCCATAGACCAGCTCCAGCTTTAAAAATTAAATGTTCGTCATATGAACGACGAGCATTCTTATTCATGCAATAGGAATAAAGAAACAGAAAGAACCTTTGTCCTAATGCATGTAATGTGAGAGAATGAGTCAAAACCTTTTTAGTAAGTAAAATATCTTACTTTCGATTTGCTTAACTGGAAGAAATGCGCGGGATTCATTTCTTTGCAAACTAGTTTATCTATTCAAACTAGAGACACACAAGACATGTATCTCGTTGAAGATATATAGGTGAAAGGTTAAAGAACATCAAAAGAACGGAGCAGCATTGTACTCATCCCAATTGGACATTCAGGAAATCAATTCGTTGATTCATGACATACAGTCTGGTCGTGTGTCCCGGAACAAAAACTACTTCACACTCACAGAAGTTAAGGCATATCATCGGTTTAAACGAGCAAAACTATTAATATCGATTATTGACGACCTCAATTTCACAGCATCTGTACTGGGCAATAAAATAGAGGTGGAAAAGGGAAACGAAATGATCGAAATCCGACTGTTCAATCCCATCCTACGATACCGTCGCAGGGTCATCATCACAGAAGCAGAACTAAATTTAATAAGATCCCAAACAAATTTGATTCAATGACCCGCTTCCGGCTTTTTTTACTGCTACAAACGGATCATGCTTGAAACTCAAATCACAGATATTGTTGGTCCAGAATGGTATTCCCGTTTATCGAGATAAGTCCCTTCAGCAAGGATATGTGATCCCTGATTCAGAAATCGCTTTTTTAGACAGAATGACAACTGTGGTTACACATTCATCTGCAAAGTTCCTCACCGAAAATGCTGTACAGGAATCTGATTATAAGATAGGCTCCGCAAGGGGTAGGAATAGATCAATGAGATATGCAACCATCCACTATGTTCATCCAGCCTGAATTATTCAATTTTTAAAACCTCAGAATTTCGTCACATGGGTAATTATCTAAATCCATTTAGTGTTCTTATTTTAATAATACCTGTTTTGGTTTTTCCTTTGATGTCATTCGGACAGACAGCCGAGCAAAATTCAGCTCAGACGCAACAAAAGCCACAGCTTACTTTTTCACAAAGCATCAATCGATCCAACCAGGAGTTAAAACGAAGCAAAATCTATTTTCTGAGCTTTATGAAATCCCGTGAAGCATCATATCTAACTTTGGCAGCAACCAATTGCGCCAATGCTGTCAAAACACTGAAAGCAACACAAGCGATGTTTCCCAATACAACACGTTTTTACTACCAGGCAAAAAACAAACGATTTACGGCCTGCCAATTTTTCGAGGAATTGCAAGAGACCGCTTCAAGATTGGATCCCCGTTATCATATCAAAGATGTCTCCGATGATGGATGCAGCTTTTAAATCGTTATCTCAATGAATTATGATTTCACCGCAAAAAAATCTTGATATTCAAATCCAGGATTTGATCGATCGGGTCAAAAAGGATCCCGAAGTAGATTTTGAAAAGGTCAAGAAAGCTATTGAGATGGGTGGTGAAGCCCACGAAGGCCAATACAGAAAAACCGGTGATATCTATTTCATTCATCCGGTCCGAGTCGCTATTAAAGCGATCGATTATAACCTCGATACAATTACGATCATCGCGTCTCTGCTGCATGATGTCATTGAAGACACTGTGGGAAAGGATGCCAAGGAAATAATCAGCACCAGAATAAAGAACAATTTTGGAGAAAATGTTTTTGACCTGGTAAACGCCTTAACCAAAGTTAAGGAAAACCAGAATCTGACACTTTATAAAATCATTCAATTGGGGAGTGTTGACTATCGGGTTATTTTAATTAAACTTCTAGACCGACTCGACAATTTGTCGGACCTCAAATACTTACCCAGAGCCAAACAACGCAGAATCTGCCAGGAAACCACAGGTGTATATTGTGAAATTGCCCAGGGTCTGGGACTCATTGAAATTGAGGAACAACTGAAAGACTTTGTCTTCAAGCACCTCTATCCAGTCAGCCACAAACGAATCGCAAGGAATCTGAAACAGTTCTATGATGAAAGGCACAAGGCTATTCATCAGATAATCCAGAAACTCCAGGAGCATATCGAGTCTCACCTGCAGATGTCCATCAAACCTCAATATTTAACACCCCAAGCTTATTTGTTCGATCGGCATGAAATTGTAAAAATACTGAATTCAATTTCAATTCAAACAATCGATACGCAATCCTGCTACCAGGTACTGGGAGCGATCCACACTAATTTTCGCTCTGTTCCGATGAATATTTACGATTATATTTCAAATCCCAAATCCAACGGATGGCGGGGATTATCAACGAAAGTAATCATCAATGGAGAGCAGATTCAGATCAACATTGTAACCGAAGATTTTCACAAGAAAAACCGGAAAGGCGTTCTAGCTCTCATCCATGAGGGAATATATCATTCGGAAAACTACCGAGAATTTTTGCAGCTCTTTTTAGATGTTGCATCGGACAATACCCGTATCGAAGACGTGCTGCGCATCAACAAGACTAAAACCATACAGACAATGACACCTGCCGGGGATGTGATTGAATTGAGATACGGGGCAACAATTCTGGACTTCGCTTTTATGGTTCACACAGAATTGGGGCTGAAAAGCGCAGGCGGTGTTATCGATAACGTGCGTTACCCAAGAAGTAAAATCCTGGAAGATGGCATGGTTATCAAAGTGATAAAATCCGATTCTGTTACTACGGAAAGGGATTGGATTGAAGATGTCGTCATGCCGAAATCGAGACGAGAGATATTAAAATATGTGATTCTGAAACAGTCTGAAAAAAGCGGCAGCTGAACCAACACCCTCTTTGCGGCGTTAACACTAAAAAGAGCCTTCCAAGCGGTTGTCCGTTCAATTGACTCCAGAGTGTTTTTGTTTGATTTTTAATCCAATATTTGGTTGTCAAATCCGGCCCTAACAAGTTTTTGGTGCAACTTTACCACATTTCCGACAATAATGAGTGCTGGTGGTTTGATGTCGTTTTTATCAACAATTTCCGGAAGCTCTGCTACGGTTCCGGTAAAAACTTTCTGATTCCGGGTTGTTCCTTTCTGAACAATTGCAGCCAACATCTCTGGGGACATACCATGCTTTATCAGTTCGCTACTCACTTTCTTAATATTTGACAGACCCATATAAAAAACAACAGTCTGATGCGGTTGAACAAGACTCTCCCAGTTCAAACCCGTTCCGTCTTCCTTTAGGTGCCCAGTGACCAGAACGCAATGCTGTGCGTAGTCCCTATGAGTCAGCGGAATACCGGCATACGTGCTGCAACCTGAGGCTGCCGTCACCCCTGGTACAACCTGAAAATCAATTCCGGATTCCATCAACATTTCAATTTCTTCACCACCCCTTCCAAAAATAAAAGGATCTCCCCCTTTCAAACGAACAACCATTTTACCTTGCCTGGCCAGGTCAACGAGCTTTTGATTGATCTGATCTTGAGGTACAGTGTGGTTTGCACTCTTTTTGCCGACATAGATTAACTCCGCGTCCTCTCTGGCGTATTGCATTATTTTGGGAAAAACCAATCGATCATAAACGATTGTATCCGCATTTTGAATCAGACGCAGGGCGCGCAGTGTTAAAAGGTCAGGATCCCCAGGTCCTGCGCCCACCAGACAGACCTGACCAATGCTCTGGGTACTTTGTCCTATTGTATCAATCTCGTTTTTTAAGATACGTCCTGCTTCCTGCTCTTTACCTGAAAGAAACATTTCAATAATCGGACTGGAAAAAATCCGATTCCAGAAATAGCGTCTTTCTTTTTTATTTTGAAGAGAATTCTGAACACTCTTTCTGAAGGTGCCAACCAACAAAGAAAGCCGACCGTAGGCAAGAGGCAGCATCGCTTCCAAACGTGAGCGGATGATTCTCGTCATAGTGGGTGAATGACCACTGGTTGAAACAGCCAGCAAAAGTGGAGACCGATCAATAATCGATGGCATGGTAAATGTGCAGAGATCCGGAAAGTCGATCACATTAACGGGAATTTCGTTCTCCTTGGCTTTTTTCACTACATCCATTCGCAGACTACCTTTTGATGTTGTGACAATCACGAGCTTACACCCTTTCAATTTATCCTCTGAGAACAGTTCTTCATGATGTGTTATGTGACCATTGGCTTTGAGTTCAGCAATTTCCTTGCATATGTTGGAAGCAACGACAGTCACTTTGGAACCGGCTTTTAAAAGCAGCTCGATTTTCTCAAAAGCTTTCTCTTGTCCGCCAACAACCAGAGTGCGTTCATTTTTGATGTTTATAAATATGGGTAGATATTCCATGGATCAGTATGTTGATTATTCTTTGTTTCATTAAAGCCCTCCTTTAACACAATGAGCTGTTTTAAACACCATCTCGGTCACACCGGGCCTGAAAGATATCCGGCTTACTGGAAAACGGACCTCTATCTTTCAGAAGGTTTTAAACGGTGACTTTTGTTAAAGACAATTTAGAAAAATTAAACGGAATTATGGCTTGTAAGCTTTCTATGGGAATAGTATTTTGTAAAGACTAGATGCTAATATAATAAAGTATCATTTTTTATAGAGCAACGGTTTAAGGTTCATTTCTCATAATAATACGAATGGTCAAAAAAAGACCTTCCTTCCGCTGACAATCATCACTGAATTCAAATTTTAAATAAGCCATGGCCCCGAACAAAAACGACACATTGCTTTGTCCTGATTTAAAACTGTTTAAAAAAGGAAAAGTCAGAGAAGTTTATGATTTCAACGATAAACTTCTGATCGTTGCCACTGACAATGTCTCCGCCTTTGATGTTGTACTGCCGACCTTGATAAAAGGCAAGGGGATCATACTCAATCAAATATCCAATTTTTGGTTCGATTTTTCAAAAAAGAACATAAAAAACCATATCATCTCGAAAAATGTGGCAGAGTTTCCCGCAGCATGTCAAAAATACGCCGACGTGATCAGGGACCGCTCTATACTCGTCTGGAAAACAGAAATGATAGAACTGGAAGCCATCGTCAGAGGATATCTGTCCGGCTCCGGATTTAAGGACTATCAAAAAACCGGTCAAATATGTGGCATTCAGCTGCCGGAAGGCCTCAAGGAGTCTGCTAAACTGGAGACCCCCATTTTCACGCCTTCAACAAAAGCGCAGGAAGGTCATGATATCAATATCACTGAATCAGAACTACGAAAACAGATTGATGGAGACGTGATCGACAAAGTCAAGGAAATATCGTTGCAGCTATATAGTGCCGCTGCAGATTACGCGCTTAAAAGGGGGATTATTATTGCGGATACCAAATTTGAATTTGGCCTCCTTAACGGTGAGATCATTCTCATTGATGAAATTCTCACGCCCGATTCATCCCGCTTCTGGCCGTCAGATAGTTATCGTCCGGGACAATCTCAGGACAGCTACGATAAGCAGATCATCAGAAACTACTTATCTCAGCTTGACTGGGACAAAACACCTCCCGGGCCACAGCTTCCTGATGATATCATTCAAAAGACCATTGAAAAGTATCAAGAAGTATACAATAAACTCACAATAGTTCAGTCTTAGACTATGAAAGAACAACTAGTCGATTCTTTGATTTCAATCGGAGCCGTAAAATTTGGTGAATTCAAACTCAAATCGGGAATAATATCTCCAATATATCTTGATTTGCGTATTATCATCAGCTATCCCGATATTCTAAAAAATATCGCAACGGTGCTGCTTACGCTTTCTCAAGAACTGCAGTTCGACAAAATCGCCGGTATTCCATATACGGCGTTACCGATCGCAACAGCTTTCAGCCTGGCCTCCGGTCACCCGATGATTTATAGCCGTAAAGAGCGTAAAGCCTATGGCACCGGCCAAATGATTGAGGGTGTCTGGGAAGCCGGAGATCAGGTCTTAATTATTGATGACTTGATTACAAATGGCGGCTCCAAACTTGAGACTTTCAAAATATTTCTTGAAGCCGGTTTGAAAGTCAAAGATGTAATTGTCCTGATCGATCGTGAGCAGGGAGGTAGAGAAAAACTCCAACAGGAGGGATATCATCTTCACTCTGCTATCTCTATTTTTGACATTTTGGAGAGAATGAAGCACTTGAAGCAAATCGGTGAAATGCAATATAATGAAATATACGATTTTCTTCAGAATACGAAATAGTTACTAAATTTAATAATCCAGTCATGAGGGATTCATCAGGAGTATCCACTTTAGCTGGAGAATTTGTATTTTTTTTGAAGTATCCTGAGCAATGTCATGCGTTGATATTTGCGCTGACTATATTTGGAGAATAGAGTGAACAGTCGATCTCTTTTAACTGGTCTGGCCCTGCTAGTTTTGTTTTTTACGCTGATCAACAATTTCGAGTGGAACACAACGCCCGAATCGGAAATTGGTTACAGCGATTTTCTTTTGTATCTTGATCGTGGGCAGATCAACAGCGTTACCATCAGTGGTGACTCCATCAAGGGGACGACTGTCTCCGGGAAACAATTCAAAACAACCGGTTCGTACGATTCCATACTGATAGAGAGCCTCAGAAAACAAAGTGTTAATATTAAGATCGAGGAAGATGACAATACCCCCTGGTATCTCGTGCTCTTGCTGCAATGGGGCCCGCTGTTATTGCTGATCGGTGTCTGGATCTTCATGATGCGAAAAATGCCCGGCTCCGGAAAAATTATGTCAATCGGCAAGTCAAAAGCCACTCGATATGAAGAAAAATCCATGGATATCACTTTTAAGGATGTTGCAGGTGTTGAAGAGGCAAAAGAGGAACTTGAAGAGATTGTGGACTATCTCAAAGATCCGGGTAAATTTCAGAAACTGGGCGGAAAAATCCCCAAAGGGGTATTAATGGTCGGTCCCCCCGGAACTGGTAAAACGCTTCTGGCAAAAGCCGTCGCTGGTGAAGCAGGGGTCTCGTTTTTTAATATTTCAGGATCTGATTTTGTAGAGATGTTTGTCGGCGTTGGAGCCAGTCGCGTCAGGGATCTCTTTGAAGAGGCACACAAAAATGCCCCTTGTATCATTTTTATCGATGAGATTGATGCGGTGGGTCGTCATCGTGGTGCCGGACTTGGCAGCGGACATGATGAAAGAGAGCAGACCCTCAACGCATTATTGGTGGAAATGGACGGTTTCGATGGTACCGAAGGTATCATTACCATCGCAGCGACGAACCGAGTCGATATTTTAGATCCCGCTTTGTTGAGACCGGGCCGATTTGACAGGCAAGTCACCGTCAGTCTACCTGATGTGAATGGCCGTAAAAAGATTTTGGAGGTCCATGTCAAAAAAATCGTTCTTACCCAAAACACCGATCTGGAAGTGATTGCCAGGGGAACACCGGGTTTCAGTGGTGCAGAATTGGCCAATCTGGTCAATGAAAGCGCACTGAGGGCTGCTCAGTTGAATAAAAGTGCCGTTACCCTTGAAGATATGGAGTGGGCCAGAGATAAAGTGATGATGGGCGCAGAACGCCGATCCATGATCATGCACGAAGAAGAAAAAGAAGCGACTGCTTACCATGAAGCCGGACACGCGCTGGTTGCCTATTATTTGAAAGATGCGGATCCGATCCATAAAATAACGATCATCCCCCGAGGGCAGTCTTTGGGAATGACAACCTTTCTGCCCGAAACAGACCGCTTAAGCATGAACAGAGACGGTTTGATCGCCAGAATTAAGGTTGCACTTGGCGGCAGGGCAGCTGAAGAGTTAATGTTAAAGGATTTCTCCACAGGAGTGGAAGGCGATCTCAAGGACTCCACAAATATTGCTTATCAGATGATCTGCAAATGGGGAATGAGTGAGAAACTCGGCGCCCTGTCTATTCCGCAAGGCGACAGCGGCAACTATCTCGCCATGGACTATAATGCAGAAAGTTCTGTTTCTGAGGAGATACAAGAGATTGTAGATGAGGAGGTCCAAGATCTTTTACAGGATTGCTACACCGAAGCAAAAAAGATACTGTCCGATCATGCCTCACAGCTGAAATCCCTGGCAGATATGTTGGTGGAAGTTGAAACCGTCTCACTTGAGCAATTGACCGATTTATTTCAACCAGTTGCAGCACCTGAAGCTGAAGTATAGCAAATACTGATTCCGGTTAGACCCCGAGGTAAAAACCGGAATCGACACCCTCGATATCACTGAAACCCATTCCGATTATTGATCAGCAACTACAAAGAGACCCAGGAAATATGAGATATCTCCTCCTACGCCTTCTGCCCAAAAACCTGTTGAGCCGCATAGCCGGAATGCTGTCTGATATCGAACTGCCGAGACCGGTTTTATCTTCGTTGATTCAGCTGTATAGCCAGATATACAAAGTCAAACTGTATGAAATGAAGCCGGCTATTGGCTCTCTGAAAACCTTTAACGACTTTTTCACAAGGGAGTTAAGACCCGAACTCAGGCCCATCGATCCGACACCTGGAAGCGTTATCAGCCCGGTCGATGGAAAGATTGCCGAGTTTGGTAAGATTGAGCAGGGTTTGTTAGTGCAGGCCAAGGGCATTCTCTATTCGCTGAGTGATCTTGTTGGTGAAAAAAGTGCGCCTATTTTTCAAGATGGTTACTTTCTGACAATCTATCTCAGTCCGGCTGACTACCACCGAATTCATCTGCCCATTTCAGGTAAAATTCGCAATTTCAGCTATATCTCGGGAAATCTATGGCCAGTAAATAATTTTGGTGTCAGGCAAATAGGGGGTCTATTTTCGTTGAATGAACGAATTATTACCCCCATAGAAGGTGAGCATGGTGTCGTCGGCCTGGTTAAAGTCGGTGCGACCATCGTCGGGAAAATAAAAGTGGATTACAGCGATTTGAGTTCAAATAGTAACAGGACCACACAGTTGAATCTGCCAATCGTTCCAGAGAGAGTCTACCACAAGGGTGATGAAATCGGAAGATTCCAATTGGGTAGTACTGTTATCCTCCTCTTTGAAAAGAATAAATTCAAACCAGCCGATATCCTGCCCGGGACGCCTGTTAAAGTCGGCCAAATCATCGGCAGCATGAAAAACTGACCGGATAGACAGTTGGTTAAAACGCTGCAAGCCAAATTCATCGCATCACAATTGGGTGTCAGTAGAGAGAGGTAAGATAGAGCCTGTTTTTTGTGGCGCCATGTCTATCTGGTACTAAGGGTCGGCTAAAAAATTAGTCAAGTGTTTCCCATTAATCGAGCGTTTCTCATTAGTGTTAAAGAAACGCGTCGCTGAAAAGGAAACACATTGCTGTCACGTTCTGTTTGCAAAATGTCCGGCTTTTGGGACTTTTTCAAACAGATTAAGTGAAGCTATTTTTTAACGCTCTCCTTGTAAACAGATTAAGTGAAGTTGCTTTTTAACGATCCCTAAACTCAGCATTTTCTGGTGATGATTCAGTCAGGAGGCCTTCCGGCAGATTGTATCGTCTAAATTCAGGCAGATAGTCCGATTGAAAGGTTAACCACTCCTTGGAATCGGGATGGTGAAAAGAGAGGAAGGAAGCATGCAACAATTGTCTTTCTATCCTTCCATAGGGGGGAAAGAGGGGTTCCGTTTCATGATTGAGAAGACGAATAAAGAAGTCGTCTGACTGACCATAAAGCTTATCACCCAGGATCGGATGGCCGATATGTTCCGCATGGCAACGGATCTGGTGCGTACGCCCGCTAAATGTTTTAATTTCTGCCAGTGTCAATCCGCTGACAATTTTTTTAGCTGTAAACAGCGTTTTGGACGTTTTCCCTTCTTCATCAACCACCTGTCGAATACGAACCTTGCCCTGCTGCGAGGAATTTCGTTTTATGGGTTGTGTCACCATAATCTCACCCATTGAGAACTCTCCATTTAAGACCGCATGATACCTTTTCTCAGGGACCCTCTCAACAAACTGCTGCCCTAGAATGGTTGCCACTGCTTTAGTCCGAGCGATGACGACAACCCCGGAAGTTTCTTTATCCAATCTATGAACAGCAAAAAGTTCGCTGAAATCCTCTCGCTCTTTCAGAATATTAATCAGTGTATTGCGATAGTATCTTCCAGATTCACTGATTGGTAGATTCCCGCTTTTTTCAACTACCACAAGCCAGTCATCTTTGTAGATTATCCGATAGGTATCATCAACAGCAGGTTCTTTAGCTCTGGGCCGGTCATAACTAACAATATCCCGGCTTTTCAGAACCCGGTGTGGGGTCGTTTTTCTGTCATTGACCTTCACTTCACCCGCGGCGAGACATTTCAACCAGCCTTCCTCTTTCTGATATGGAAATCGACGTACCAGAAAAGCAATCATGGTCTCTTTTTTGTCATGCCGGGTATATGAAAACGTTTGCATCAGTTTATTATACGGCTGGTAGGTTTATTTTTGATTGATGGTAAGATATCACTATTTTGATTTACAATGGGTGAATTTGCACCACTATTTCTTTTTTAGGGAAATAAAGGCTTCTGGACTGACAAAAAAAGTTCTATCTGTTAGTCTACTTGACAAATCTGAAATACTTTTTCATCTGATTATTCTGAATTAATTTTTTCGTGTCTTAGGCATAGACACTTGTTGACCCGTCCGCTCACTCATTAATAAAGGGTGAGTCTCTATTTCATGCTATAGAAACCGGCTACTAAAACTGCTTCCTATGAAGGCAAATCTACTCATTGTTTCAGTTGACGAATTTCCAGTACACATTTCTCACTTTCTGCAGAAACACGGGTTTTCCTGTTTCTATTCCCGAGGTGGTCTTAAAACAAGAGAAATATTAAAATCGCAGCCGATCGACACAATAATCTGGCTTTTTCTTGGATATGAAAGAGCATTAGCCAAAGATTTGCTGAAAATATTCAATAAATTTTATGAGCTCCCCATTGTTTTAATTACACAAAGCTATGACGAACTCGATTTTGCAGAGGATATCAAGGGGCTGTTCGCCAATATCGATTTGAATGATGATCTCGATGATCTGCTGCAAGCAATTGAAACCGCCAGTAACCAACCGATAGAGGAGGAGCAGAAGGCAAAATCTGTGGAGTCAGAACCACCGGAGATTGATTTCAAAAACGTTGTCTCGGAATTTTTTAAGGGAGACCCGAGCTCTCAACAGAAGCCTACAACCCAGGATAGCAACCCTCTTAAGGATCTGACACTTTGGAATGTCGTAGATGAAAGCGAAAAACGAACGTTGTCGGAACCATATAAGCCAGAAAAAAAGAACTTGATCGCCAAACTGAAGAATCTCTTCGAATAACAGGGATCCGATCGGCATTCGCCCCGCGCTTAGAATTCACAATCGCAGGTCACGCAACGGTTAATTTTATTGCCGAAAGCATCCGTGGAACAACCCTCATTATCTGCTTCAGAAGCGCTGGGATCACTACATCCAGCATCCAGGCTGGGACTGCCGCAATGCCCCTTTATTTTAATATCACTGAAAATCATTCCAATTGAGAGGCTGAAGAATGCGATTAAAAACGCTAACAAAGTCGCAATATATATTTCCATCATATCCTCAGTTACTTATTATGAATGATTCAAACGCAGGCGTCATTTTCACGTCAAATCCGGATTGGGTTCGAATCAGGAAGAAGGCTGCCAGATTTTCCTGCAGAGCCAACTGATATCCTTTTTCAAAGCCGGTGATCATAAATGCCGTTGCAAAGGCATCCGCTGTCATGCATGACTGATGAACGACACTGGCCGATGCCAACCGGTGGTTTATCGGTTTGCCGGTATTTGGGTCAATCAAATGGGAAAACCGTTTCCCGTTTTTTTCAAAATAGTTGCGATAGTCTCCAGACGTTGCCAACGAATTGTTACCCATTGAAAGCACCTGCTGGATCACACTCTGACCCATAACAGGCCGTTCAATGGCCACTACCCACGGTGTTTGGTGTTGCTTGAAACCTTTAGTCCTGATTTCTCCACCAATTTCCACCAGATAGTTATTCAGGCCTTTATTTTCCAATAACATTCCCACCTGGTCAACAGCAAACCCCTTGGCAACAGCTGACAGATCTATGGTCAATTCAGGGTGCTGCTTACTGATCAGCGGCGGTTCAGTCTCAACTTTAATTTTCTTATATCCGATCCGCCTTTTCAAGGCATTTATTTTCTTTTCATCAACGACAGTCGCTGTTTGCTTATCCGTACCAAAACCCCATAGATTAACCAGCGGAGCGACTGTGATATCCAACGCGCCCTCAGTCAACGTACTGACCCGCAACGACTCCTTTACAACCAACGCCATCTGGCGTGAAATCGGAAAAAGGGAGACATCGGCAAAGCGGTTAAATCGAGAGATTTCCGAATCAGCCCGGTAGGTGGACATGGAGAGGTTGATCTCTTGCAGGAGTTTTTCAATTTCCTGCTGAACTTGTTTGATCGCCGATGAATCAGAAAAGCCCGAAACCTTGATGGAATAAGTCGTTCCCATGGTGGCGCCGGTGTAGACAACCGGGCCCGTGGTATCCGGATTTTTCAAGCAGCTGGAAAGCAGCAGAGCTAACATCAGACAAATCGCTCTGCTGAGTACGCCGGAAAGGATAATCTTTTTGTGCCTGCACTTACGCACCAAAATCATCCAGAAGGATGTTCTCAGGTTCCACGCCCAGATTTTCAAGCAGATTGATGACTGCGGAGGTCATCAAGGGCGGTCCACACATGTAGTATTCGCAATCTTCCGGAGCTGGATGGTTTTTGAGATACTCATCGAACAGCACCTGATGAATGAATCCTGTTAATCCGTCCCAGTTATCTTCAGGCATGGGTTCTGAGAGTGCGATATGCCATTTGAAGTTTTCGTTTTCCTCTTGTAACTTATTGAAATCTTCCAAATAGAACATCTCACGCAGACTTCTGGCACCGTACCAGTAGGTTATTTTTCTCGTTGAACTCAAACGCTTAAGCTGGTCAAAGATATGAGACCGCATGGGAGCCATTCCTGCTCCCCCACCGACAAATATCATTTCAGCATCGGTATCTTTGGCAAAAAATTCACCAAATGGTCCGGCAATCGTAACCTTATCTCCCGGCTTGAGATTAAAGATGTAAGATGACATAATCCCCGGCGGTATCGATGGCGGAGCACCCGGCGGCGGTGTTGCAACTCTGACATTCAGTTTAATTAATCCCCTCTCTTCCGGATAACTGGCCATCGAGTAAGCACGCACCGTTGTCTCTTTGACAACGGACTCATAACGCCAGATTTTGAATTTATCCCAATCTTCCTGATATTCTTTTTCGATGTTGAAGTCGCTGTATTTCAAACTGTGAGGCGGACATTCAATCTGAATATAGCCGCCAGCCCTGAAATCGACATTTTCCCCTTCTGGCAGTTTCAATGTCAGTTCTTTGATAAAAGTCGCAACATTGGGATTGGAAACCACCTCGCACTCCCACTTCTTGATTGAGAATATTTCAGGGGGTATATGGATCTTCATATCAGTTTTAACCGCCACCTGACACGAAAGCCTTTTCCCTGCTGAAGCTTCCCGCTTGTTGATGTGTCCCGTTTCCGTCGGCAGAATATCGCCACCACCTTCCTTGACGACACAGCCACATTGCGCGCAGGTCCCCCCCCCACCGCAGGCAGAGGGTAAGAAAATGTTTCTGCTTGCCAATGTATTTAAGAGTTTACCTCCGGCTTCCACAATGACAGAGTTTTCGGGATCATCATTGATCAGTATATTCACATCACCGGTCGCAACCAGTTTGGACCTTGCAAAAAGAATCACCACCACCAAGGTCAGTACGATAACTGTAAACAGGATTACACCTAAATAAATCTCAACCATTGCTTTTTCCTTTCAAGGCTAATACTGAATCGATTAATAAAAAGCGTTCGATCTCACGCGTTTTGATAAATTATATAGAATGTAAACACCTTCTGTTTTACCTCAAGTGGGCGGCATTTTTCGTAAAAGTGAACCGCAATATTCCGAGATAACGGGAAAATTGCACGATTTTGTTTCACTCTTTTGATTGCCAACCCGAAACCAGCAAAATCCAGTTACAACTGGATACCTGAAAAAGACATAAACGCAAGCGCCATCAAGCCGACACTGATAAAAGTGATTCCCAATCCTTTCAACCCATCAGGGACATCGCTATATGCCATTTTTTCTCGAATTCCTGCCAGGGCCACAATTGCCAAGGCCCAACCGGCACCACTACCCACACCATAAACGACGCTCTCTCCAAAATTATAGTCCCGCTCTACCATAAAAAGGGAACCTGCCAGAATTGCACAGTTAACCGTAATCAGCGGCAGAAAAATCCCCAAGGCATTATAAAGGGGCGGAAAGAACTTATCCAGAGCCATTTCAAGGATCTGAACCATGGCAGCGATCACGCCAATATAACTGATCAAACCCAAAAAGCTCAGATCCACCTCTGGATATCCAGCCCAGGACAGCGCACCTGCCTTCAAAACGAAGGTATAGATCAAATAGTTGGTCGGTACTGTAATAGTTTGAACAACAATCACCGCTATTCCAAGTCCCATAGCGGTATCGACTTTTTTCGAAACCGCCAGAAACGTACACATCCCCAGAAAAAAAGAGAGTGCCATGTTCTCGATGAAGATTGATTTGATAAACAGACTAAGATAGGCTTCAAGCATTTTAGTTTTCCTCTTCTATCTGATCTTTTTTCCAGGTTCTCAGTACCCAAATGATAAAACCAATTAAGAAAAAGGCACTTGGTGGCAATAAAAGAAGACCGTTTGTTGGATACCAGCCACCCTCTGTAATGGGTGTGAGAATGTTGAATCCTAGAAGTTTCCCGCTACCAAACAACTCCCTGAAGAATCCAACGATAAACAAGATCAACCCATATCCCAGAGCATTCCCCAAACCATCCACAAAACTCATCCAGGGACCGTTTTTCATTGCATACGCTTCCGCACGACCCATCACGATACAGTTGGTGATGATCAATCCCACATAAACCGATAATTGCTTACTGATGCTAAACGCATAAGCCTTCAGTACCTGATCAACGATAATCACCAACGATGCGATGATGGTCATCTGCACAATGATCCGAATGTTCGTGGGGATATAATTTCGGATCAGACTGACTGACAAGTTCGACATGCTGGTAACGAATATCAGTGCCAACGTCATCGCAATGACAGTATCCATTTTACTTGTGACTGCGAGCGCAGAGCAGATCCCCAGAATTTGGAGTGCTATCGGGTTTTCTTTAAAGATCGGATCAAACAGGACCTTTGTGATTTTAGCCATTTCCACCTCCTTGGTTTCGAATTCTGGCCAGAAACTTGCCAAAACCATTTTCACTTAACCAGTAATGCATCAGGTTATTAACACCAACAGTTGTCAGTGTAGCCCCCGAAAGACCATCTGCCTGATGAATCGCTTCCGGTTTTTGCCGGTTGACCTTTCCTTTCAGGATCTCAACTGCCAGGTTCCAGTCTTTATCAAAGATTTTTTTGCCAACCCACTGCTGTTTCCAGAGAGTGTTATCAACCTCACCGCCCAATCCCGGAGTTTCTCCATGGTCATAAAAGGTATAACCCTTGACTGTATTGGCATCTCCTTCCAGAGCCAGAAATGCATACATGGTTGACCAAAGCCCCTTGCCGTGGATTGGCAGAATTATTGTCTGCAGTTTACCACCTTCCCGGACCAGGAATACAGGCGCTTTCAATGCCCTGCGCTTTATTTTCGCCACATCTTGATCGCCGGGGATCTGAATACTTCGAGCCGGATCTTTCACAGCGACTCTCTGATTGTATTTTTCCGCATTAATATTGTCATCAAACTCGCCACTGGCCAGATCCACAATTTTTAATTGAATCTTGCTGAACAGCTGGTCAATATCCTTTCCCTCCTCCATCAATCCGGCAGCTTGTAGAATATTTTTTTTTGTCGAGAGCGCTTTGTTCCTCTCCTGAAGCGGTTTCAACTTCACAGCAGCGGTTGAAACCAGCACAGAACAGACAATACACAAGAGGGCAGCGACTGTGAGAGTTTTCGTTATCGTATCTTTAGCCATTGCGCAATACCCTCCGTTTTATGTTTGCTTTGACAACATAGTGATCGATGACCGGCGCCCAAACATTACCAAACAAAATTGCCAGCATCATTCCCTCCGGGAATGCTTCATTGACCACGCGTATCAGTATAACCATGCAACCAATCAGCAAACCATATATCCACTGCCCTGTTTTTGTCATCGATGCCGAGACCGGGTCGGTTGCCATAAAAACGAGTCCAAAGGCAAAGCCACCCAGAACAAAGTGCCATCCCGGCGTGATGGAAAACATCGCATTGGTCGAGCTACCTACAGCATTAAAAAGGAATGCCAGACAACCCGCACCGATCAATACGCTTACCATAATTCGCCAGGACCCTATTCCGCTGGCAATTAAAACAAAGGCGCCAAACATGCAGGCCAGAGTTGACGTTTCTCCCATGGAACCGGGTATCATGCCAAGAAAGGCGTCTGTCCAACTGACCGCTTTTTCAATTGCTGCCTGACCACCAGCATAACCTATGCTAAGTGGCGTCGCACCGCTAAATCCATCTACTGCAACCCAGACCGCATCACCGGATATCTGTGCTGGATAGGCGAAAAAGAGAAACGCCCTGCCTGTCAAGGCAGGGTTCAAAAAGTTTTTACCGACGCCACCAAAGACTTCCTTACCGACAACAACACCGAATGAAATTCCAAGTGCTGCCTGCCACAGGGGTATGGTTGGCGGAAGAATCAATGGAAAAAGAATACCTGTGACCAGGAATCCCTCGTTGATTTCATGCCCCCTGACCATGGCAAAAAGACTTTCCCACACCCCGCCTACTGTATATGATACAATCAGGAGAGGGAAAAAGTAGAGTGCGCCATGAACCAGACTGGCCCAAAAGCTCTGTGGATCAATCCCAACCCCAAGAAGGGCCAGAACATTTCCCTGCCACCCCGAAGCTGTCTGCTGCCCCAGACTTGCTAATGCCAGATTCGCCTGCATACCAGCGTTATACATAGCAAAGATAATACAGGGAACCAGCGCGACAACGACCGTAATCATCATCCGCTTCAGGTCCAGGCTATCTTTGACATGGGTCGATTCCTTCGTCACTTCTCCTGGCGTGTAGAGAAAAGTATCCAGCATTTCGTAGAGTGCATAGTACTTTTCAAACTTACCCCCTGCTTTAAATCGAGGCTGTTGACGATCCAGGAAATTTCTCAAGAATTTCATTTAACCATCCTTTTCAATTCGAGTCAGATTATCTCTCAATATAGAACCATAATCATATTTTCCCGGGCAGACAAAGGTACACAACCCAAGATCTTCCTCATCCAGTTCCAGACATCCAAGCGCTTGTGCCTTATCCGTATCTCTCACGATCAATGAACGCAAAAGAAAAGTCGGTTGTATATCCAGTGGCATCACTTTTTCGTACATACCGATCGGCACCATTGCCCGCTTGTTTCCTTCTTCCGACGTGGTAAAGGCGAACTTCTTTCCTGGAAACAGTTTGGAGAGGAAGACGTTTTTAATTGAGAATTTGTTAGCACCGGGACTCACCCAACCAAGAAACTCTCGTTTTCTTCCCTCTTCCAGCACCGATATCTGTGTATGGTAGCGACCCAGATAGGCAAAGGCTTCACTTGCCATTCTCCCCGCGAAAACAGAACCGGAAATAACTCGATTATCCAAAGTACTTAACTCACCCGCAATAAGATCATCGATATTTGCCCCGATTCGGGTTTCCAGCAAACGCGGTTTTTTAACCTGAGGTCCCGCCAGTGAAATGACACGTTCCACAAACAGCCGCCCAGTGGTAAACAGTTTTCCAACTGCAACCACATCCTGATAATTCATATACCAGACATTTTTTTTAGCACTGACGGGCGCCAGGTAGTGGATGTGGGTTCCTGCCAAACCGGCTGGATGAACACCCCCAAATTCCTCAGTGATGACATCTTTTGACTCACTACCAGGAATATTTGCACCTTGGGCTTTACAAAGATAAGTCTTGCCGTCCGTCAGTTTTGCCAACAGTTTTAACCCATTTGTAAAAGCCCCTCTTTGTCTGTCAAGAACCAGCTCCGGGTCTGCTGACAGCGGGTTTGTATCTATGGCTGTTATAAAAACTGCGTGCGGACTGCACTCTGGGGAAGGGACCTTACTATAAGGCCGAGTTCGGAGAGCTGTCCAAAGTCCGGATTTGACGAGATTATCCACAATCTGTGCTCGAGACAAATCTGAGAGTTCCTGCTCGGAATACATCTCAAATGTCTCTTCATCATCACCTTCGAGTTCAATCACAACCGACTGCAGAATTCTCTTAGCCCCGCGATTGACGGCAGTGATTTTTCCAGCTCCAGGTGCAGTGTAAAAAACGCCTGGTGTTTTTTTGTCTTCAAAGAGAATTTGACCCAGTTTAACAGTATCACCCTCGTTGATCTTCATTGTGGGTTTCATACCGTTGTAATCTGTGCCGATCACTGCCACTGATTTCACCGGATTGCCTTTATTGATTACCTGTTCCGGCACCCCCGTTATTGGCAGGTCTAAGCCCTTTTTAATCAATATCATTTTTATTATAACCCTTTGTTAGCAAGGTGTTATTCTCCGTTATGAAAAAGAATGTTCCTGTCTGTGCGACCATTTATTTTACCAGAAGACGCAGCAGGATCATTCGTAATAACCACCCTCAGAGAACCTAAAGCGAAGACCAATATTCTTAAGGATTGGTTTTTTGTATATATCATAATTTGAGGGTACATTATAAACTTAGTTTGGCCGATATTTCAAGTTATAAAAGAAATGAGCCAACCATTTTCATCAAAGATACTCCGCTAAAAGCGCTCACCGCGATCGCTTGCCTGTGGAGGCAGCAAACCGTAAAAAACTTCTGTACACTATTTTGGATCAGAAAGATATCGGAAAAACATTTACTTTTCAATTTTTGTCAAGTATCTATCTGTGATTATTTAGTATTCAAAATTATCTGGAAGAGTCTAGAATAGTCCTGAAAGACAAAACGGAATCGAGACACCACCCCCACAGATCTTTATTCAAAGTTCTTTCATAACAAAATGGTAAAAAACTATCAGGATATATTTCTATTTTCTTTTGCTGACAAAACAGAACAGAATTAGTATCAGTTAGCTAAACTATTCATAAAAATTACCTTTATTCCGGAATAATTAGGAATGCAAAACATATTGAGAAAGGAATCGTACATGACTCTTGACGACATAAAAAAAGAATTGCTTGGATACTGCAAAAGAATCGATATAATAGAAGGTTATCTTTGAATTAGAAAAATTAACATCCCAACTTGATCAACTTGAATTTAATGCTGCTCAGGACTCTTTCTGGCAGGATTCCAATTCCGAAAGGACGTCCACACTGAAACAGATCGCTGAGATAAAAACCATTCAAGAGCGGTGGCAAAAACTATCCACCCTCAGTCAGGAAGTGGAATCAGCTGTTGAACTTCTTGAAACCGAAGAGGACCCTGACCTGATACATGAGGTTGCGCAACAATTCAGCGCTATTGAAAAAAATATAAAATATTTCGAGCTGAATCACTTACTTGGAGAAAAACACGATAAATGCAGTGCCATTCTGACAATCAATTCCGGCGCAGGCGGCACTGAATCAATGGATTGGACAGCTATGCTGTTGCGTATGTATCGCCGATGGGGTGAAGAGAATAAAGCCTCAATCTCAATACTGGATTTACAAACCGGAGACGAAGCGGGCGTTAAATCTGTCACCCTGAGTTTAGAAGGGGAATATATTTTTGGGAGATTGAAAACAGAAGTCGGCGTTCACCGACTGGTACGACTGTCCCCATTTGACACAAACAAAAGGCGCCACACCTCTTTTGCCTCCGTTTATGTGTATCCGGATATTGAAGACGAGATTGATATCGTCATCAATGAAAACGATCTTCGAATCGATACCTTCAGATCAAGCGGAGCAGGAGGTCAACATGTCAATGTGACGGATTCCGCCATTCGCATTACGCATAAACCGTCAGGGATTGTTGTACAGTGCCAGAATGAAAGGTCACAACACAAAAACCGATCCACTGCCATGAAGATTCTCAAAGCCGCTCTCTATGAACGGGAGGAAGAGAATCGGCGCAAAGAGCAGGACAAGTTGTATAGCCAGAAAAAGGAGATTGCGTGGGGCAGCCAGGTCAGAAGCTATATCCTGCATCCGTATCAACTGGTCAAGGATCACCGAACCAGCTTCGAAACTTCAAATACATCAGCTGTACTTGACGGCGACCTCAATTCATTTATTGAAGCATCACTGGCACAAAACGCCACTCAAAAATGAGACCTGCCTGTGTTACTGAATGTGCCGCCTTTTTGGGGAAGATTTTTCTGGAATATCCTCTCATTTCACAACATAAGGATACCCGCCTTCCCTGTAAAAGAAGTACGTATTTAAAAGAATTATTTTTTGCAATTCTTTTAAATACAACCGCTTATGGTCGATCAGACGCCGATATGACCATGCCCCACCCGTCTTCTTTTGCGATAACTGAAGATTGCCAAAATCCAGAAAATAGCGCCGCTCCTTCTTGTTGATGTACAGCATATGAGGCAAAAATTCGATCCTGTTCGCAGAACTTGAGACTTTAATCTCAGTCTCATCCAGTAACAGCGCATAACGAATGCCCCTGGAGGGGTACCAAAAATCGCCGTTATTGGATTGATTAAGAAGCGCCACTGGATAGAACCTCTCCACGGCCATCAACCCTTTATCGTTGCCTTTCAAATCACCACGGACCTCAATCAGCACAGGGGTTTTAAAATCCACAAAACGCATAAATCGCTCGCTTTCTGTTGAATTATTAATAAGTTTGACCCCAATCGAATTAAGTGAATACATCATCAACAAATCCTGGGGAGGATCGTAAAGGATATCTTCTACATAAAAAGTCCCGGTCTGATAATCGACTGGCGCCTCAAGTCTCCTGATGACATTTGGAGAATTGATACGAACTGTTAGAACAATTTGGTCAGTCAGTGGGATTTGATTATTCAATGATTTTATTTGTACTAAATCTAGCTTGCCAGCAATCAGAATGCGGTACCATTTTCTTAATTCCAGGTCGATCCGGGGGTGATTCGGTGAGAGTGTGCGGGCCTGCTCCAGCCTCCTAAATGCAATGGCATACTTTTTTTCTTTTACGTACTGCTCATATCGGATGAGCATATCCTCCGTTGTTTTTTGAGCTGTACGATGAAACGCATCTTTATATTTTTCATTACCTGGTGACCGAGTATATGCGCGATGAAATTCAATATTTGCCTCTTCGAATCGACCCTCGGCTTCGAGTTGAAGTCCGGTATGATAGTTGTAATTGCACCCTGAAAAGAGCAAACCAAATGCCAGTATCAGTCCGATCGTTTTTTTCAATCCGAGTTTTTTCATCCCTACTGGAGCCAACATACTTTCCTTATTATTGAAACAACCTTGTTCTAAAATACACACGGAGAAGGAGAAACTCAATCATCACCGTGTCAGGGCTCAAAACTAATAAATCAGTCGTTCATTTCAAGATAATCCGGGTTAACTTCTCAATAATCTCGGTAATCTCAGGCAAATGGAAACAGCGGTTCAATTCGCCAATACCTTTTTACTACTTCTAACGTAATTATACAGCATGAGTTCCGTCGAGGGTATCATGATTCAAAACACGCATAAATCCGTCCCTGGAGCTGTTGGAAAACGTCCTGTTTTCCATCGTTTTGAATCATGATACCCTCGACTCCCGAAAAGTGGTCAATGATTACCTTCTGACAAGCATTAAAAACCACTCAACTCGGAGGTAAGTGGTTTTCAATACTTGTCGTACTACCTGACTTAGGGATCGTTACAAAATAATTTCACATAATCTATTTGCATAAGTCCCAAAAGCACCGGACATTTTGCAAATAGAATGTGAACTAATTTTTTAGCCGACCCTTATTGGCAGAGCAAGCCCATTTCAGAATCTGCCTACTTCAGTGGAATTTCCATGCGAGACAGTTCATTTTTCAAAATTCCTTTTTGAAACAGGTTTCCACCGTTGACCGCCTTTGAAAAAAGCCATGGATTTAGCTGTTTAATCTGCTCGACATCCTTTTTTCGAGTCTCATCATCAGAATCATTCACGATCACTTTGAGAATAAAGCCCAGTTCATTCTGGGGGTCAATCCGAATGGCATCTTCGGCCGTTTTTTCGACCCATGATACGTAGTTTCCACTCAAATAATAGTTTTCTGCCAGCAGCGAGTACAACCGAGCACTTTTTTTGTTTTTTAAAATGGCTTTCCGCAAAAACAGTTCTGTCTTTTTAAGCAGGGATTTCTGTTCTTTCCCCTCCAGAAACTGTGATACAACCAACATTCCTACGGCCAGATCAGCAATCATTTCAGGAGGGCTTCCTTCGTCAACAATCTCCTCCAAATGAAGAATCGCCCGTATATCGGGCGGATCCCCCAGGGAAAACATCCTCTGCCGCAACATAAAAATCTCTTTCATCCCAGGCAGGTCTTTGCGAGGAAAATCTGTTCGAATCTTTAATTTAAAATCGGGTTGAATCCAAACACCAACCTTTTTTGACAGACGATCGATCTGATTGTCCAGATTATCCGCAGAATAGGAAATTTCTAAATTTTCGGTAATTTCCTTCCCTGGTATATTTCTTTTAACACGCAAAGAGATATAGCCTAAACCGACAACTTGCTGAAAGGAGCCTTCAATCAGAATGGTATTCAGAGGGGATATCGACCGCGATTGTTCCGTCCTGAGTGCCCAGAGCCTCAAAACACTCTGAGGATGAAATTTCCAGTCACTGTTGCTACCAAGATTGTTTTTAATTCTGGCCTGGATATAATACCCGAGCCAATCATCCTGTTGTTGATAGCGCTGGTTAGCGAACGGCAGGACGCCAACCAGCTCGTCACATAACGCGGAATGGGAAAAAAAGGAAAAAACGATGAGGAACCCATAACAAATGAGAGTTTTACAAAAAACTATCATCTCTTACAGCGCGTTCAATATTGTTGCTTATAAATATCCTGTCGTTCTTCTTGAGGAGCGGCAAAACTTGATCCATCGGGTTCACTTGACACTTCGGTCTCATCGAGAGGCTCCATTACATCAAGCATATCCTTCATCTTTTGTTCATATTGCGAATTTATTTCCTCCAGTTCCACTATTCTGGCCTGTAATTCTTCGATCTTCTGAACGGCTTTTCTGACTTTCGTTCCCAGTTGTTCGAGTATTTCCATAGTTATCCTCTGTTTGAAAAAATATTAGCGCTATAAATAAAAGATGTTCTCTTTAATTAACGTGAGAAAAAGGGAATCGCAAGCGTTTTATCAATTATATTTAATATCAAGGGCACTTAGAATTGACTGATTGTATTCAACCTCCATCTCTTTTTTCATCTGACCGATCAAGCTGCTGATCAGAATGTTTGCCTTTTGTCGTTTCAACTCATTAACAAGGCCCTTATAATCATTGTCGTTTGCATGATTTGAAGCCCCTCCTTTTTTCCCGACCAGAAAGACGAGAAAGTTCTGATCCGTATCTGAAATAGCTTTGAGACTGTTCTTTTCCATCTTGTAGACTTCAGTTCGGAAATTATCACTAATTCTAAACTCTCCGCTCTGTCTATCAGTAAAACCGAAAGTTATGGTCTGAGGAGTAACACCCAGCTGGCTTGCCAGTTGATCAAATGCTGCCATTGATTTTGTTCCAGCCTGACCTTCTGCCATTTTTGTTTTTGCCATTTCTGCTGCTTTTTCCGATTTTGCCAGCAAAACAACCTTTTCCCTGACCTCTTTCAGTGGTTTAATAAAAGGGTCCACCACTTCAGAAATTTCATAAATGAGAATCCCATCATCCGACAGACTAAAATATCCTCTGTCCTTGGCATTTTTAGATTTGATATCTTGGTAGAGTTGATAAGTATATCCGATTTCTTTAAGATTTTGTGCGTCATCAAATGCTTTGCTGGTCACAATTACCTTACCGTTCTCAGATGCCAGTTCATTCAGTGATTTATCCGTAAATTGTTTTACCAGTTTTGAAACCTTGTTCTTGAGTCGCCGGCCCGCTTTTCGGTTTCGAATCGTCTCAGCAATGCTCTTTTCGACCGCTTTAAACGATTTGACTGCCGGTTGTTTTTCATCCAGCAGTTCAACAATGTGATATCCAAAGTTGGATAAAAACGGTTTTGATAATTCGTTTTTTTGGAGATTCGCAACGGCTATTTCAAATTCTTTCACAAATGTTCCTTTTTCAACCCAACCGAGCATACCCCCATTTTTTGCTGAAACCGAATCTGCCGAATTTTCCCTGGCCAGTATCGGAAAATTTTTGGGGTTTTCCTTGAGCTGTTGATAGATTTGTTCCGCTTTATTTCTGGCACTACGCATCCCTTTCTCATTTCTATCTGTCGGCGCTGCAATCAATATGTGTCTCGACAAAAATGATGCTTTAGATGAGAACTCACTCGCCCTGTTTTTTTCATAATAGCGTTTAATCTCTTTGTCTCTGACAATGACTTTGTCTTTCGTGTCTTTGACCCCTAATGGGAAATAGTTTATCACAAACTGTTTTTTCTGCTGATAATCGGACTTGTTCCGGTCATAGAAACCTTTTATCTCCTCATCGCTTAGCTCAATATCCTCAGAAAACATATCCGATTTATATTCGATGACTTTGACTGTCATTTTGGTTTTATACCGGCGATACTCATCATCAGCAGACTGACGACTGATCAGAACACCAGAATTGAGCAGTTGGATATATTTTTCAGATAACAGATTTTCCCGCAGATCCTTTTCATAAAGTAGTTTATCAATTCGGTTACTTGTCAACATCCTGGCATATTTTTTAGGATCAAACCGATTGTCGGTTTGGAAACCTGGCGTCTTGAAAATTGCTTGTGCTAATTCGTGGTCGGTAACGGAAAGTCCCAGTTTTTCAGCACTTTTCAGCAGCAAAGCGCTATTAACCAACTGTTGAACAATCTGGCCCGGTAGATTTACCATCTTCATATAATCAGCCGCCTGACTCTTAAATCGCTGCCGAATCTCGTTTTGTGCCTGTTCAAACGCTCTCTGGTATTTAGATACCTTGATTTCATAACCATCGATTGTGGCGATGGTATTAATTCCCTGGTTTCTGTAAGCCGAGACACCGAAAAAAACCATCACCATCACCACAATGCCGACAATGAACTTCACACCAAACGACTGTACGTTATTTCGAATTAGATCTAGCATCCGTGTATTCCTTTTAATTTTAGTATACTGAAGCTCTACAGGCAAAAAGCTAACCGCGCAATCAATCACTTTCAGTCAGATCAGGTCTAAGACCGGACAACCAAGAGATTTGTTTTGCAAAGCAAAGAAGCAATTTACCTAACAATCAATAATATCGTCAAATTAATGCGTCAAGAATCAACCCAAAAAAAGGTGATTCTTTCTCTGACTGAAAAAACCACCCAAGATGGGTCAAGCATTGACCGCATACGGCAACCTGCCACTGACATCCATGAAACCAGGCCCATTCAGAGGAAGGAACCCCCAGGACCACGCAGCCGTTCGCCTGTTCGAAACAACCGATATGGAACAGATCCCCCGCCGGATTTAAAAATGTATGATCAAAAGAGCCCTGGTGGCTCATCCGATATATCGGCCGTGAAATTTTATTTTCACACTGAAGGCATAAAATATATTTTTCCTCCTCCGACTTCTTTTGATTTTCTTTTTTGGTTTTTCCCTTGTTTTTTTTGCCGCCCTTTGCAACATACAAATAGTTTTTGATCAATTCAGGATTGAGAGGGCTTAATGTTTCCTCAAATTTTATCATTTCCAATTTATGCCCAATCGATTGTGACAATTCCAAGACCAATGAGCCGAATCCCAAGCTGAACCAAGGCGGTGTCAATCGTTTTTTCGCCATTTCCCCGGATATCCTGACCATAATAAATCCAAATTGGGGAATTTAGGGATAGATTTCACTATTAATGCAGCGTATCCTTTTTAAGTGATTAAAAACAGGACGATCTTATAATAAATCGCTGCACCGTATCTAAAACCGAGGGGTTATCGGATCCGTTTTTTTAACCGACAGATAGAAATATCGGCCCGGTACGGCAGCAGATTACCGCAGACATTAACAAACTCATTACTCGTAACACAAAAAATCCGTGACATCTAAATCCGCTTTTACCAAAATAATTACCCTCGGTCCTAAAGGAACTTTCAGTAATCAGGCCGCCAGTCTGGTCGGGGGAAATGATATCGAAAATATCCAGTACACGACCACTATACCTCAAATTACCCGTGAGGTTGAAAAAAATGAGAATGCGCTGGGCGTCCTTCCCATCGAAAACTCAACCTCCGGCATGGTGGGACAGGCACAAGACAGCCTGGTGGATTCCGATGTCGTCATCATCAATGAATTGCAGATCGATATCCAATTCAGCCTGGTTTCCCATGTTCCGCTGAGTGAAGTTAGACAGTTTTTTTGTCACTCGGAAGCCTTCAATCAGACGATGAGTTTCACTGCCGAGCATATGCCTGAGGCAAAAGTCATCTTTTCCAACTCCAATATCATCTCGGGAGAACTGTTTCTCGAAAGAGACCAGGAACCTGTCGCAGCTATTATTCCCAAAGCACTGGTCGCCAAAGAGAGTGTTTTCAAGCAAAAACTAGTTGCCAATGATGTTCAAGATTATGCGCAGAACATCACGCGATTCGTCGTTGTTCAGAAAACCCCGAAAAATTATGAGCCCGATTTCGCCAGGTATAAAACGTCGCTTGTACTTGAGTTTAAAGAAGATCGACACTCACTGTTATTCGAGTTATTAAGAGAGTTCCACGTTTTTGGTGTCAATCTCTGCCGTCTGGAATCCAGACCAATGAAAAACAATCCCTGGAGTTACCGCTTTTTTATCGATCTCATCAACAACCATCGAGTGAAAACCTGTCTACAGGAGTTGCAGAATCAAGATATCGGGTTTCAGATTTTTGGCAGTTTCGACCGTATCTCAAAATAGCACAGCCCTGGAAAACATCCTTAAACCAAGCATTCAAAATCCATGAAATCTTTCCAGAGCTGCATGAATGATTGGTTAACCCGCATATTGATATTATAAATGATAATTCACTGGAACATTCATCCGGAAATATTTAACATCGGATTTCTTTCGGTGCGCTGGTATGGTTTGCTGTTCGCTTCGTCTTTCTTGATCGGCAGTTTCATTGGCAGCTGGATCTTCAAACGTGAAAACAAGCCACAGGAGTCTCTGGACCGAATTTTGATTTATATGCTCCTGGGAACTGTTATCGGCGCTCGATTGGGAGAGTGCCTCTTTTACAATCCGGCTTACTACCTTGCAAATCCTCTGGAGATATTCAAGATCTGGAAAGGGGGACTCGCCAGTCATGGTGCGGGTGTCGGACTATTTATCTCCACTTTAATCTATTCTCGCAGAACACCGGGACAATCCTACATCTGGATTCTAGATCGGGGCTGCATCGTCGTCGCTCTCAGCGGCTGTTTCATTCGAATGGGGAATCTGTTCAATTCTGAAATTATCGGAAAACCAACAAACGCCTCCTGGGGTTTTGTATTCGAAAGGATTGACAACATCCCCAGACATCCGACGCAGCTCTACGAATCTTTCATCTATCTGCTGATTTTTCTGATATTAATAACGATCTATCGGAATATGGATCTCGATAAAGTCCCGGGTTTGCTGATCGGACCGTTTCTGATTCTGATATTTGGTGCACGATTAGGAGTCGAGTTTCTAAAAGAAAATCAGGCTGAATTTGAGTCCGGTCTGATCCTCAATATGGGGCAGTTTCTCAGCATACCAATGATTTTGGTTGGCGTCTTTGTTCTTGTACGCATAACCCTTCCAGCCTTACTAAAACTGCCTCAGGGATCGTACAAATGAGATAAGGACTCCCTGAGAAACGGCTAAATTCGAAACTACGGTCCTGACTCATTCAGCCAGAAGCGGCCTTCGAATTTGCGGGTGATACCCTGAGCCATTTGACATCGACTCAAAGTGGCTTAAATCATCTCAGCATCACTTACTTTGATCCACACTTCATCTCCCAGCGGTAGCTTTATCTTCCACCAGTTTTCATGGGTTCCATTGATAGTGAACTCAGTCCCTCCCGAGAGCGGTTTCTGATAGAACGGTTCATAGCCAGATCCGGGACCCTTTCTGGCAATCGTATTATCTTTCACCACTACCCCTGAGCGAGCAACGTGCAGTTGATAATAGGAGTATAAAAATGATCCACCAAATCCGATATTCAAAGCGATCAAAATGATCAACGCCATTCTCAGGAAAACATGCCGTTTGAAGATCATCATCATCAGAACGATCCAAACAAGGGAAAAAACAATCAGAAGCATGGAACGCCGTAGTTCATATTTCATCATGTAATGCCAGAAAAACAATCCTTTCACAATACTCTCCCACCAACTCTGTGTGGGTTGCGATAAATTCAGGCGACTTCGTGCCTGATTGAGATTGTATTGAAGATCCGAAAATCCAGGCAGAAGTCTTTTCGCCCGACGATAGCTCAAAATCGCTTTCCCGGTTTCTCCAGCTTCGTAGTAAGCGTTTCCCATATTATAATAGAGGCTTCCATTATCAAGCCGATGATCCCGTATTAACGATCGAAACTGCCCGGCAGATTTTATCATCAATGCCCTTTTCCGCTCACCCTGCTGTTTCAGTCCGAGCTCGAAGTTTGCCTGGGCAGACGAAAAAAGGGATTTTACCTCCTGGACCGATACCGCACAAAACCCGGTCCTGGATAAGCCGGCCAGAGCCAGAACAATAGTCAGCAAAACTAAGCGCCCTGCACCCGTTTCCGCCTTTTTAAACAACTTTGACAAAATTTTCGAAAATATCGCCATGACTTTTATTCGACTTCGTCTTAAGATATTGGAACCATCGGTACCTTTTTCAATAACTATCACTCCTTTCAGATCCAAACAAGGTGTTTACCGCGAGGACGGGAACAGAGGTCACAAAACAGGACTGCCTCACGCTTGCGGCTGATCGGGTTGTGACTGATTCAGCGTAATAGCGGATCCGGAGCCAGCATGCCATCTCAATTCACACATCTTCATTTCCACACTCATTACTCACTGCTCGATGGCGCCATCAAAGTCAAAGGATTAGGAAAGTATCTGGCAGAAATCGGCTACGATTCCTGTGCCATTACCGACCATGGAAATCTGCATGGCGCCGTCGAATTCCACGATGACTTGAAAAAAGCCGGGGTCAAGCCGATTATTGGTATGGAAGCGTATGTCGCCAAGATTGACCGTTTTCAGCGCTCCTATCCCAGACAGGGTCCAAACGCCTACCACACAGTATTGATCTGTGAAAATATGGATGGATACAAAAATCTGATTAAAATATCGAGTATCGGTTTCAGTGAAGGGAAATACTATGGGAAACCCCGCATTGACCATGAAATACTCGAAAAATACAGCTCCGGTCTGATCGTATTATCAGCCTGTTTGCAGGGAGAAGTAGCCAACCGGATTCTCAACGATGAAATCAGTGAGGCATACAATGCAGCCCGCTGGTATGCAGATGTCTTTCCGGATCGCTATTATATTGAACTCCAGGAAAACGGCCTTGAGAAACAGGCACAGGTCAATCCCCAGCTGATGAAAATAGCGGAAGAGCTTCATCTGCCACTGGTCGGCACCTGCGATTGTCACTATAAATCCAAAACAGATGCAGAAAACCAATATATTCTGCAGCTTATGGGTTGGCAGAAAAAAGTGACCGATCCAGACGTAAAAACACTGGACACACAGGAACTTTATATCAGAAGCGAAACCGAAATATCAGAAGCCTTCAGGAATCTTCCGGAATCGTGCCTGACCAACACACGACAAATTTCCGACCGCTGCGACCTGGACCTGACCACTAAAAAAATCTATCTGCCCGAATACCCTGTTGAGCAAAACAAATCCCTCGAACAGGAGCTTATCGATCAAGCAAGAACGGGTCTAGACAAACGTCTGGAATTTCTCAACAAACTGTATGGATGGTCAGAAACCGAATTTCAGCAGCAGCAGGAGCTCTCACGCAATCGGCTGGAATTTGAACTCAACGTCATCAACAAGATGGAGTATCCGGGGTACTTTCTGATTGTCTCGGATTTTATCAAATGGTCAAAACAGAATGCCATTCCAGTTGGGCCTGGTCGTGGCTCTGGAGCTGGATCACTGGTTGCTTATGCGATGGAAATAACCGATATCGATCCGATTAAGTACGATTTGCTTTTTGAGCGATTTTTAAATCCCGAACGCGTCAGTATGCCGGATTTTGATATCGATTTTGAAGTCGAGGGAAGAGAACAGGTCATTGATTATGTGAAACAGAAATACGGAGAAGCCAATGTCAGCCAGATTTCTGCCATCGGTTCTCTCAAGGCAAAAGGCGCAATCCGTGGCGTTGCCAGGGTACTGGACATCCCTTATGCGGAAGCAGATAAGATTGCCAAGCTCGTTCCGGACGACTTGGGAATTACCCTGTCCAAAGTTCTCGAACAGGAGCCGAAACTAAAGGAGATGTTGGAGAACGGATCGGAGATAGAACAGAAACTCATCAAAACAGCGTTATCCCTGGAGGGGATGAACAACAACCTCTCCACCCATGCAGCTGGTGTCATTATCATGGATTCGCCTATCTCGGATATCATGCCGACCTGTACCCCGACAAAAGGTGATGGCATACAGTCTCAGTACACCATGAAGTATGCAGAGGCACAGGGAGCTGTGAAATTTGACTTTCTGGGATTAAGGAACCTCTCGATTATCGATAAGACCGTTTCCCTGATTAATAAAAAAAGGGCTGATGATGATAAGCTGGACATTTCACTCATTCCGATGGATAACACCAAAACGTTTCAACTGCTCTGCCGTGGGGATACCACTGGGGTCTTCCAGTTGGAATCAGAAGGAATGAAGACCTTGATTCGTAAACTCAAACCGGATTGCTTCGAGGATATTATCGCCCTGGTAGCACTGTATAGACCCGGACCACTCGGCTCGGGAATGGTTGATGATTACGTGGAAAGAAAACATGGACGACAGCAGACAACCTATCCGCACGCACTGATGGAATCGGTCCTGGAGGAAACCTATGGTGTAATGGTTTATCAGGAGCAGGTGATGCGGACTGTTCAAGTGCTGGCAGATTTTACGCTGGGCAGTGCGGATATCCTCAGGCGGGCGATTGGAAAAAAAATACCGGAAGTTCTGATGGAGCAGCGCCAAAACTTCATCGACGGTTGTGAGAAAAACGATATCGATGCAAAACTAGCCAACTCTATTTTCGATTTGATCGATAAATTTGCCGGTTATGGATTTAATAAGTCCCACTCAGCAGCCTATGCGCTCATCAGCTATCAGACCGCCTGGCTGAAAGCCAATTATCCTGTGGATTTTATGGCGGCTTTGCTCACAACCGAGAGAAACAAACCGGACAGTGTCGTTAAGCTGATCAGCGAGTGCCGGGAAATGAATATTCAGGTTTTACCACCTGATATCAATGACAGTGACCTGATATTTACAGCTTACGAAGGCAAGATCCGCTTTGGGCTCAATGCCATCAAAAATGTTGGGGCGGCCGCACTGGAAAGTATTTTACATGAAAGAGCCCAATGCGACCGTTTCGAAAATCTGGTTGATGTGTTAAAGCGAATTGACACATCCAAAGTCAACTCAAGGGTTTTAGAAGCATTGATCAAAAGCGGTGTATTCGACTCTTTAGAACCCAACCGCCGCAAAATACTTGAAGGCCTGGAGGATATTCTCAACTTAGCCAGTGCTGAAAAAGCAATGACCCGCACAGATCAGACATCATTTTTCGATCTACTGGCGGAAGAGGAGGTTGAAAAAACAAAAACCAAAATGGTCCTACCCGATATTCAAGACTGGAAACCTAAAATCCGCTTGAAATTCGAAAAGGAGTCCCTGGGGTTCTACATCTCTGGCCACCCTCTGAACCCGTATTTCGATGAGATCAATTCATACGCTAAAATAACCCGCACTACGGACCTGAAGGAAGAGGGCAAGACATTCAATTTCAGGGAGGTCATTAACTTTGCGGGTGTCGTTGTCTCAAGTATCGTCCGCCTGACAAAAAAGAACAATGAAAAGTGGGCTATCCTCACTATTGAAGATATGTGGGGCTCCATCGAAGTGATGGTTTTTTCAAAAGTGTTCGCAACCGTCAGTACGTTTCTGGAAGCCGAAAACTTTGATGACCCTGTTTTTATTACTGGCTATGTTAACAGCAATGATGATTCACTGAAGGTTGTGGGGCAGACAATTACCCCTCTGCCTGAGATCAGAGCCCAACGTGCGGCGCGTATGCAGATCGATTTGCCCGCAAAATTCCCTCTGGACAGATTGGAAGGCGTAAAAAATATTATTCAGAACAATCCGGGCCGGTGTTCTGTGTATCTCTCGATTCATTCTCAAAACAACTGCAGAGTCAATTTAAAGCTCAATCAAAAAATCGATGCGCATGAGGATTTTATCAGTGAAATAGAAGAGATCGTTCCGCCAGAAAAACTCCGATTTTTCTATAAATCCGAATCCCGGCGATCCCCGGCACCATTTCAATCCCAGGCTATCTGAACCGGCGCCAGGGATCAAACAACTGGTGCTCCCCAGAAGATTTGCTTGAATTGAACAAGAAGGCTTTCCAGAGCCAGGGCCTTCGAAGCGTTGGACTGAATAGCCAACTCCGTTTCCACAACCAGACCAAAGATCCATTGCAGTTTCTCATCTGAAAACCCATGGGCGGCAGCTTTCAGTTCATCTTTCATATCATAGTTTATCAGGCCGGTAACCACTTCTTGACGAGCAGAAACGAAATCTCTCAGCCAGGACATACAAAATTCAAGAAAATAACCCTGCAAATTCTGTTTCACCCATTGATCCAGTAACAAACTATAGTCATACAGTTTTTCCGTTTTTAGATTTTGCAGCATATGTAACACTTGGATTCTCATATTCGCCAGAACCACCGCCTTTTCAATGAAACGTTTGCGAACCCTGCCCTGAGCATAACACAACACGAAATCCTGTATATCCGGATCCAGTTGATAGTTTCTGTCTAGGACCATTTGGATTTCTTTTGTTGTCAATGGTGAAAAATAGACCTTATGACAACGGGAATTGATGGTCTCCAGCAAACGGTTTTCATCTGGCGTCAATAAGACGATCAATGTATCCAGGGGGGGTTCTTCCAGAATCTTCAGAAAACTGTTGGCCGATTCCAGATTCATTTTGTGAGCCTCTTTCACCAATACGACACGTTTTTCCGCATAGGTGGGTTTCAAGTCAAGATGGCCGATCAAATCCTGAATCTGCTTGATCCGGATACCCTGACCATCTGGTTTAATCACATGAAAATCCGGGTGCATGCCATTATCAAACATTCTGCAACTGTCACAGCTATGACAGTTATCACGGGTCTGACAATTCATCATTTCCACAAAAGTTTTCACTAAGGTACTTTTACCAATCCCTTCCGCACCGATGAATAGATAGCTGGATGGAATTCGATCCTGCTGAAAAGCAATTTTCAGCTGTTGCACATTAGATTCATGTCCAATGATATTTGAAAAAGTCATAGCTCAGTTAAGACGGTCGAGAACAATTTTGAGGACATGTCGTTGGATCGATGAAATATCCTCACTGGCTTCAATCTGAATAAACCGATCACCCTTTTTTTGGCACAAGCGGGCATATTCACTTCTGACACGATTGAAAAACAAGCTGTTTTCGCTTTCCAGGCGACAATTTTCTACATCCAGTGATTGGTTGCGCTGTTTTAATCTATCTTGTGACTGCTCCACCGAAATATCGAACCAAAGGGTCAGATCAGGTGCGATAATATGTTTTTCCTGCAGCTGTTCTAACCAGGAAAGATCCAACTGGCGTCCTCCACCCTGATAGGCCAGCGTGGCATCGTGGTATCGATCACAAAGAACAATCCGGTTTTTTGCCAAAGCCGGCAAAATCACCTCTTTGATATGCTGTATCCGATCAGCCATATAAAGCAGTACTTCGGCTTCAGGCACCAACTGTGTGTTCTCTGGATTCAGCAGAATTTGACGAATCAGTTGACCGATTTGGGTTCCCCCAGGTTGCCGGGTCACCAAGACATTGAATCCACTTTTCTTCAGTTCTGTTTCCAGCAATTCCAACTGGGTTGTCTTACCACTGGCATCAATTCCTTCAAATGTTATAAACATATCAATTCTGCTTTCTGAGCTCGCTGTTTTCCAACTGTGCGGCTGTACAAATAAACGGCTCATTATTACTCTCAGCTGCAAGAGAGAGGATAATACTTCTATTAATAATTAAACCTTTTCACGGCTAGACCCTTTGAATATCGGCCCCCAGTGCGTTCAACCGCTCATCAATGCGGACGTAACCGCGATCGATCTGATGAATATTTTGAATCTCACTGATCCCCTCTGCACACAGGGCTGCAATCAAAAGCGCCATTCCAGCGCGAATATCAGGGCTTGCCAGTTCTGTTCCCTTCAGTTTTGCAGGTCCGACAATAACCGCTCGGTGGGGGTCACACAATACAATTTTTGCCCCCATTCGAATCAATCCGTCTACCCAGAACAAACGACTTTCAAACATCTTTTCAAAAACCAGGATCGTTCCCGTGCACTGGGTGGCGACAACAGTCATGATGCTGGTTAAATCCGCGGGAAACCCAGGCCAGGGTGCATCATCTATTTTAGGAATCGACTGATCCATATCATTTTGAATCGTAAGATGCTGATCTCCCGGAACAATAATATCCTCTCCCTGCACTTCAAGTTGAACCCCCAGTCGACCAAAATACTGTATTATCAAACCCAGATTTTTCACTCCGGGTCTTAGAATTTTCAATTCACTTTTTGTGACAGCTGCCAATCCAATGAGAGATCCAACCTCGGTATGATCTGCCTGGATAGTATGTTCCCCTCCATTCAGCGCTTGCACCCCTTCAATGGTTAACAGATTACTGCCGATGCCACTTATTTTTGCCCCCATCATGTTCAGCATATGACAGAGCCCCTGGACATGAGGCTCACAAGCAGCATTATAGATAGTCGTAATTCCCACCGCCAACACTGCGGCCATAACCGTATTTTCGGTTGCCATCACACTGGCCTCATCCAGCAGGATATTGGCTCCTTTCAATGCCTCCCCTTCGATAATAAAACAGTTATCCTCGTATGTGATTTTTGCCCCCAACGCCTGCAAAGCCATAACATGGGTATCGAGTCTGCGTCGACCGATGGAGTCCCCACCAGGTGTGTATACCTTTGCTTTTTTAAAGCGGTGCAGTAGTGGCGAAATCAGAAGAAAAGAACCTCTAATAGCCTCTGATAGTTCACGATCCGGATCTGATTTGATCAATTGAGATGTATCAAATTGATATGAATTCTCGCCTTTGTAACTGATAGATGTTCCCAAACCTTCCAATATCGCTTTCATACTATTGATATCCCCGATATTGGGCAGGTTATGCAGCGTCAGCGGCTGGTCACAAAGAAGAACAGCCGCTAAGGCAGGCAGTGCTTCGTTTTTATTTCCGGAGGGTAGAATTTCACCACTCAGTGTGTTTCCGCCTTTAACGATAAAATGATCCATATATTTTCCCTATACCAGGATGTGTTTTTGGCATTGTAGCTGAAGAACCTGTGCTAATATCTCTTGAAGCGTCTGTGTGGTTGTTGGTGTGTCTTGCTATATCCGGACAGGCCTCCTTTTGGACCCCCAATCACCGGATTTTCTGCCAAATTTTCCTACCAGTTGAGTCCCACATTTATTACAATACCCGAATTCCGTTAGTTGATACGTTGAAATCTCGTACCGTTCTCTTTCGATTAATGATGCCCCGCAGTTGTGACAAAATGTCGTGTCTCCTGGCGGATAAGTCACGTTTCCGGTATAAACGTGCACCAAACCGGTTTCTCTTGCAATATCCCTCGCTCTGACCAGAGATGAGAGGGATGTGGATGGTTTTTCCTTCATTTTATAGTCAGGATGAAAAGCCGAAAAATGAAGGGGGGTTTCAGATCCGAGTTCATTCAGTACCCATTGAGCCAGTTTTTTAATTTCACTATCACTGTCGTTTTCGCCGGGAATTATCAATGTCGTTATCTCCAGCCAGACAGCCGTTTTATTTCTGATGTAAGACAGCGTATCCAAAACTGTTTTCAGATCACCACCTGTCAGGGACGTGTAAAATGATTCAGAAAAAGCTTTTAAATCGACATTTGCAGCATCGACAAAGGAAAAAAAAGCTTCCCGAGCTTCCTTATGTACATACCCATTGGTAACCGCAACAATTTGCACGCCAAGCTCATGACAGGCACTTGCCACATCTCTTCCATATTCCAGAAAAATCACTGGTTCATTGTATGTCAGCGCCACACTCTTACATTTGTGAGATGACGCTGCGACTGATATTTCTGTAGGGCTCGCATTTTCAGACAGCCTATTAAACTCCTTTGAGCGACTGATATCCCAATTCTGGCAAAATTTGCAGGTCAGGTTGCACCCGGCAGTTCCAAACGACAGAACTGGTGATCCGGGAAAAAAATGATTCAGCGGTTTTTTTTCAATAGGATCAATACAGAATCCACTGCTTTTGCCGTAAGTCGTTAAAACTATTTGGTTCCCGCTATTCTGTCTCACAAAACACATTCCGCGCTGTCCCTCTTTTAACCTGCACTCTCTGGGACAGACATCGCACTGAATTCTGCCGTTTGCGGTCCGATGCCAGTGCCTGGTGGGGAAACTGTTCATTCAATGTCTCGTTAATTTCCGAACTGAGATCACTTTATCCATTTTCACTTCTGTCTTGAAACCAAAGCGGAATTCAAGGATGACCTGAAAAATACTTATTGACTTTCAGCAATTCTAGAGCAACCTCATCCATCATGCAACCCTGAGAAACCTGTTGAACACCGCCACAACTCGTTGACCGATCTTTGTCATTAGGGTTACTGTGATTCAAATTTTCAATTTTAATGGATTCCATTCAGCAGATAATCACGCGTCATCGCATTTTCAGGTTAATACAAAATGAGCTTTTACAAGTTACTGAGAAACAACATTTTTCAGCTAGCACTTGTCCCTGGCAACCTTCAAAACAGAGCGGCCGGTTATCTGATTCGGGGACCAAAGAACATTCTGATTGAGACGGGTGCGTCACCTTCAAACAGCACTATCCTGTCAACTCTCAAAACTTTGGAAATATCTCCGGAAGCGATTGATGCGATTATTGTAACCCATATTCATCTCGATCATGCAGGTGGTGCCGGCCTTTTGATGCAACAATGTCCCAGGGCTACGTTGCTGGTTCACCCAAGAGGGAGAAAACATTTAAGTGATCCTGCCAAATTGATCGATGGCGCAAAACAGGTGTATCAGGATGACTTTGACCGGCTTTTTGATCCCATTCTACCCATACCGGAAGAACGGATTCAGACGATTTCAGATGGTGATACCCTTGATCTGGGAGGCGGCAGACAACTTCAATTCTATGAAGCCTTCGGGCATGCAAGGCACCACATCATTGCGTTTGACTCTGAAAGCAGAGGAATTTTTTCCGGAGACATTGCCGGTGTATTTCATGATCGGATCCACGATCGAACCGGACAACCGATCAGTTTTCCAAATACAGCCCCGACCCAATTTGATCCCGAAGAGATGAACGCATCTTATGATCTAATGATGTCACTGCAGCCGCAATGTATTTTTTATACCCACTTTGGCATGGTGAATCAGGCAGTTGATGTTCTCAAAGCAGCCAAGGTGTGGATTCCTTTTTTCAGTGAAACCTGCGTCGCATACTATCAGAAAAATCCATCGCTGGATAAACTGACAGCTTTTATCCAGAAAAAGACAGTGGCATACCTTGAGAACGAAAATATTCCAGTTGATGCAGTAGATATCAAAAATCTTGAATTTGATAACCGGTTGAACGCCCAGGGGATCATCGCTTATGAACAGCGATTGCAGAAAAAGTGATCATTATACAAAGTTAACCAGTTTAAAGGAGCGTATCACTTTTGACCCAATTCCAAGGAACGTCGAAAAGAAACTTCGAATCCCTTTATCAACTCCTCTTTTAAATCTTTTTCAGTAAAGTAATTCAAAGCAGCTTCCGTAGTTCCTCCAGGCGATGTAACTTTGCGACGCAGCACTTCTGGTGAATCAGGACTCTCGTTCAACAGCTCAGCTGCGCCTAACAATGTCTGTGTCGCCAATAAATCGGACTGTTCGTCGGTAAAACCCAACCTGGTGGCACCTTCTTTCAGTGCCTCTGCAAGATAAAAAACATACGCAGGACCACTCCCGGATATAGCTGTCGCCGCATCGATCATTATTTCATCAGTTACCTGAAACGCTTTGCCCATTGCACTCAGAATCTGTTGGGCCAGCTGAAAAGATGAAGCGGATACACGACTATTACCGCAGTAAACAGTCATTCCCTGATGAACTGAGCAGGGGGTATTGGGCATGCATCGAATAATTTGTGCTTGAGGTAGCTGAGATTCCATCGACCCTATTGAAATTCCGGCCATGATTGATAAAACCAAAGTCTCATGATTTGTTTTCGATGCGATCTCCCTTAAAACACTTTCAGAGTCCTGCGGCTTAACAGCCAGAATAACCAGATCCAGACTGTCGTGCAGCTCATCGGGTCGGTCGAGTACAACAGCTTTTTCTTCAGCCAGTTGCCGAGCGAACGAATTCTCTTGTTTTTCCACAATCGTAAATGCTTCAGCTGTGTATATCCCCTGCTGGAGCAACGCTTTAATGATTGCTGAGCCCATATTACCGCAACCAATCACAACCGGGTTTTTCATGTTAACCTCTGAGATGATAATTATTCTTTCCGGTGCACGAAAATTATCTGACTATTTATGGCATCAGCCATTACGGCGTTCAAATTCTACCATGAAGTCAATCAAGGCTGCGATACCTTCCATCGGCATGGCATTGTATATCGAGGCCCTTACACCACCGATAGATCGGTGCCCTTTTAAGGCCGTCAATCCCTCAGCTGATGATTGCTTCAGAAACAACTCCAGTAGCTCAGCGGACGGCAGATTAAACGTCACATTCATAATGGAACGATGCGCCGGTTGGGCATGTCCTTTATAAAATTCAGATTTATCCAGTAACGAATACATGCGTACCGCTTTGGCTTCGTTAACCTTTTCGATAGCAGCAACCCCGCCTTCTTTTTTGAGCCACTTCAATACTAAATTGATGACATAAATCGCAAACGTATTATTGGTGTTCGCCAGAGAATGTTTCTGATGATAGATATCATAATTGAGGAGTTTGGGGGTCTGCTCCATAGCATAGCCGAGCAAATCCTCACGAATGACTACCACCGCTAACCCGGCAGGACCAAGGTTTTTTTGTGCTCCCGCAAAAATAATTCCGAACTTCGAAAAATCCATCTTCCTTGACAGAAGCTCGGAAGTCGCATCAATCACCAGAGGAATATCCCCAGTATCCGGGAATTCCTGCCATCGAGTGCCAAATATCGTATTGTTACTCGTTAAATAAACGTACGAAGCATCTTCATCCAGATCAGCCGCATTAAACTCTGGAATCCGGTCATAATTTGTATCCGCACTGCTGGCAACTGTGACAATGTCGCCATATTTTTTTGCTTCCTCCTTAGACAATCTGGCAAAGTTACCTGTTTCAAAATAGAGGGCTTTCTGCGCAGGTTTGCGCTGTATCAGATTCATGGGAATAGCTGAAAACTGCATCGAGGCACCGCCATGAACGTATAACACCTTATAATTGTCAGGGAGCTCAACCAGTTCGGCAAACAGTTCATCCGTCTCACAAAGCAGGTCGTCAAACTGCTTGGACCGATGACTAATTTCGATAATAGACGACCCCATGTCTCTGAATTCCAGAAACTCCGCCTGGATTTGCTCTATTACAGGAGAAGGCAGTTTCGCAGGACCAGCACCAAAGTTGTAAACAGGTTGTTTCATAGCAATTCCCTATTGTTTATTTTCGAAAAAGACGTTTCCCAGATCCCGGTCAAGGGAGAAAAGTGAATTTTATCCGTTGTTGGGGTTTCCCGGGGTTGCCGTTGATATCATCAATTGTCCCCTAAACTCTCACAGGAGTTCTCATCCGACCAAGACAATCAATGAATACGGACTCCATAGATACCATCAATCGTTTTTATTTTTTCTATGATCTCTTCGGAAACCTCGGTATCAACATCCAGCAGAGTATATGCGACGCTTCCGCGGCTACGGTTCAGCATATCCAGCACATTAATCTCATAAGTCGCCAGAATCGGCAAAACCTGCCCTAACATATTGGGAACATTCTCGTTGGAGAACGCAAGACGAGTAACCCCGGTCCGCTCCATGTTGAGATTTGGAAAGTTTACAGAATTCTTGATATTCCCGTTTTCCAGAAAATCTATCAATTGATCTGCTGCCATGGTCGCGCAGTTTTCTTCAGCCTCTTTCGTGCTCGCACCAATATGGGGCATCAGAATGATATCCTCCCGACCCATCAAGACGGGATGCGGGAAATCGGTGATAAATTTCGAGAGTTTCCCATTATCAAGTGCTTCGACAATTGCGTGAGGATCGACGATCTTTTCTCGAGAAAAATTAAGCAGCCGCGCACCCTTTTTCACAGACTGCAGAGAATCTCTGTTAATCATATATTTTGTCGATTCCAGCATGGGAAGATGGAGTGTAATGAAGTCCGATCTAGCCATCAAAGCAGAAAGATCTTTAATCCGTTTTACCTTGTTGGAAAGGCGCCAGGCTTGATCAACAGACAGACTGGGATCGTATCCCAACACCTCCATCCCCATGCCCATAGCCATTTCAGCCACAATAGATCCGATTGCTCCCAAACCAACAATTCCCAACGTTCTTCCAATAATCTCGCTCCCAGCAAACCGTTTTTTCTCTTTTTCGACAGTTTTCGTCACGACGTCTGGATCATCCGTTGTTTTTGCCAGTTCATCCAGAAACCGAATCCCACGAACAACGCCACGGGACGACAGCAACAAGGAAAGTGTAATCAGCTCTTTCACCGAATTGGCATTCGCTCCGGGAGTATTAAAGACAGGAATGCCTTTCATTGTACACTCATCAACACAAATTTTATCAACACCCGCTCCAGCCCTTGCTATCGCCCTCACGGTTGCAGGTAGATTCTCGGGCCGAACAGGGGTGCTTCTCACTAAAATGGCATCAGGAGAAGCAAATTCGCTTGCTATTTCATATTTTTCGGAAGAAAAGCGCTTCAATCCTTTAGCAGAAATCTGATTTAATTTTAAGACTTTTAACATCATGCTCCTAAGGAAAAACCGTATACACTGTCATGATCCCCGACCACAACAAGAGATGAAAAAGAATAAACCGAGAAAAATGGGTTTATTTACCTGTTATACAGGAATATGGTCGGAATTTTGGAAAAATGCGATTCCCTCAAACTTTTTCTTAGCATAATCCAGATCCCAGGTTGAATTACAGAGGAAGATTTTTTTATTTTCAACGTCCGTCGCAATCTGACCAAGATAGCGCGCTTCAAACCGTTTCAACATTTCTTCGTCAGGACTGTGGTACCACCTTGCGCAGGTATAGGGAACGCCTTCAAATACGCCCTCGACGTTGTATTCGTGCAGCAGACGGAACTTGATCACGTCAAATTGCAACGACCCGACGACACCGAGAATATGATTATTGCTGGCAACGGACTTGAATACTTGTGTTGCGCCCTCTTCTGTAAGTTGAATCAGTCCCTTTTCCAACTGTTTTCCTTTTAAAGGATCCGCCAGCCTCACCCGCATAAAGTTTTCGGGAGAAAAATGAGGAATGCCCATAAAATTCAACTCTTCTCCCATACTGAAACTGTCACCAATCTTGAAAATACCCGGATCATACAACCCCAGGATATCTCCGGCATAGCCCTCTTCCATCATTTCCCGCTCTTTGGCCATGAAGGTGACGGTGTTGTTCAGTTTAATCATACGCTGCAAGCGCGTGTGAAATATTTTCATCCCGCGCGTGAATTTTCCAGAACAGATGCGCATAAATGCGATGCGATCTCTATGCGCGGGGTCCATATTGGCCTGTATTTTAAATATAAACCCAGTCAGATTCTTTTCGGTCGGTTCCACAACTCTTTCAGTCGCTTCTCTGGATTTCGGAAGCGGGGAGTAATCCAAAAAACTATCAAGAAACTCGTGCACACCAAAACTGTTGAGTGCAGAACCGAAAAATACGGGTGTAATTTCCCCGGCCAGATAGGCTTCTTTTGAAAAAGAGGTGCCGGCACCTTCCAGCAACTCCAGGTCCTCCCTTAATTGATCAGCGTAAATACTACCTGCAATCTCCTCCAGTCGCGAGTCATCCAGATTTTCTAGTTTAACGATTTCGAATTCACGTTGATTTACATCCGGATGAAAAACTCGAATGGTCTTTGATGTCAAATCGTAAACCCCCTTGAACTCCTTTCCCATCCCGATAGGCCATGTCAGTGGGCTGCACTGAATTTTTAACACACTCTCAACCTCATCCAAAAGATCGAACGGGTTTCGACACTCCCTGTCGAATTTGTTCATAAACGTCATGACCGGTGTATTCCTCATTCGACAGACGTCCAGCAGTTTCTTTGTCTGAGTCTCAACCCCCTTAGCACCATCGATTAGCATCAATGCGCTGTCAACAGCTGTTAAAACACGGTAGGTATCTTCCGAAAAGTCCTGATGCCCAGGTGTGTCCAGCAGGTTAATTTCAAAACGTTGATAGGCAAACTTCATCACAGAGGAAGTCACGCTGATACCTCTCTGTCTTTCGATCTCCATCCAGTCAGAGGTAGCGAATTTTTTTGATTTTCTGGCTTTAACAGTTCCAGCCATATTGATGGCACCACCAAACAGCAGGATTTTTTCCGTAATGGTCGTTTTACCGGCGTCGGGATGGCTGATAATAGCAAATGTTCTGCGCCTGGTAACTTCCCGTTCTATTTGAGATTCTGTTGACATCAACGTTTTATTGCTTTAAAGGCCTTTATCTCCGGAAAACCGGATTCTTTTTTATGGATTAGAAGATAGAATAGAGTTGCATTGATTATTTCAAACCAAGCCACTTCCTCACATTGATGATTTCGATATCCTGTCGCACAAGTTAAGCGTCTTTAAGACAGCTAAATTCAGGAACCCTCGAAAGGTAAGGTTTTATAGTATCTTACGGAAGTAACCTTTTATTGTATGTATAATGAAGGAACAGATTATATGAGCTAGCTCAAAAGTCACAAAGAATAAAGCAGATCTGTTCAGCAATGTCCGGTTAGGTTTTTGCAAAACTAAAGCTGAATGATAAAACCCGT
>JABGPJ010000155.1 GCA_018645005.1 Deltaproteobacteria bacterium
CACGAAATCATGGATTATATCTGGCAGTATCGCAACTGGACCCATTTTGAATGGGACGACAAAGCCCTGATCAAACAGCTTGCCCAGGCGCGCCTGGCCCAGGGTAAACTAATCACGAGATTTGGGTCACTCGGAATCGGCCTGATGGAAGAGGCGCAGGGTGGGCTTCTTGAGGATGAGGTATTGAAAACAGCTGAAATCGAAGGCCTTAAACTCGATCCGGATTCTGTCCGGTCTTCAGTGGCCAACCGACTGGGACTTCCGACAGCGGGCCTGCCATTTCACGGCGCCTCCCCATGATCGCTTACCGGACGAGATGAATACCTTTCTGGCCTGGTGAAAAAGCAGTCTGGCAAATATGGAGGGATTGATTCGGGCCGGTGTCGCGCATTTCTATTTCGTGACCATCCACCCGTTTGAAGACGGAAACGGACGTAGACTGGCCGGAAAACGGCGCTTGAAAAATTGTGGAACTTCAGCAAAGCCGTGGGCTGGGGTATTATCAGCAGATGATTTTATCTGCGAGAACGAGAAAAAATGGTGTAGGCGATGCCAACCCAATGGTTTCGGACCTGGTGGGGAGAGTTGGTGCGACGTGTTTCATTTAATGCCACGTGAAACACTTGGGTAGTCGATTGAACTAAAATGAGAAGTAAATGTAAAAAATTCACCATATCCAGCTCAGAGTATCTTAAAGGTATGACAGGTTCGAAAGGATTTTCTGATGGATCTTTTTTAGTGATCTTTCACTTACACCGGCATGTTCCGCATAGGTCGGCCAGTTAGAGACAATGCCTGCGATTTCATCTATCACCGAGAGCGTATCGTTCTTTTTAAGCCCGGATTTTTCAGCCAGGTGAATTATATCTATTTTGGAAGGAGATTTCCCTTCTCCATTGATCGTCATGGTGTGTTCGCCCCCCGGACCCGGCGAGAAGGTCAGGTCATATGCAGGGGACAAGGACCACTCTCCTTCATGGTTCATAATAAAAGCAAGATTTTTCACATGATCATCACGGTTATTGGCAATCACATTGAAAATCATCTGTCTGAACCCTCTGACCAGATCCTGCTGGTTTTTTGTCAGGTTGTTGATAATACGAAAAAACAGTTCATAGTCACAGGATGGAATTCTGAAATTGGAGTGAATCAGGTTGCCAAAGGTATGAACGTGGTATCGTTTGTTGCCGTCCCGATCAAAACGCTTTGTGCCAAAAAACCGCTGCCCCTGTTCCGAAGGAAATAACTGCGTTTCAGGCATTACGATACCGCAGTCACGGGCCATCATCGAATAGGCATATTCGACCGGACCGGTATCTGTAAAATCATCTGTGGCGTTGAATTTAATAATCCAATGGCTGTACCCTTCTGGCAGGATCCCTTCTCCCGAAATCATCCTGTCTCCCTGAATGCCAGCCAACACCTTGGGACGCGCTCCACCGGGACTGCCACCTGCTTTCATCAATTCAGCCAATACTGTCCGGGTTTTACCGGTTAAAACCGCCTGGGATTGCTGATAAAGATCATATAGGTCGAATCCAGCAGTGTTCTCAGTGTCATGCAGGAATGGAGGCTGATAGACCAGGGCTCCCATTGTGTTTGAGCCCAGGAAAGAAAGACGGTCCAGAACCGATAGGTCTTCTACAGCAACACCACGACCCCGAAGATAGCGATCCATTAACATGAGACCCCATCCGTCCGGCAGGGAATCATCAAATAATCCGAAAATCGGACCGAATTCCAGATCCTTATGCTCAAAAAGGTCAGGCTCGAGTGGAAGCTTATAAGGCGAAAGCCAGAAACGACCGGCTAAAAAATCGGAATGATATTGGAAGAACACCTTTCGGTCCTTCTCTGCAATCTCTCCGACAAAAATCTCCGCTCTTTCATCAAGCATTAAAAAAACTTTCAGGCGTTTCAAATCGAACCTCTTTTTGGCGTTTTGACTGCCTGCTGTTCCAATTCCTCAATCGATCCGGCAATTGGCGGCAGAAGGAGTTTTTCTACTTCATCCAGCCTCCCCAACGCATTGACCAGTTTCAGAAAGTTCTCTAGTGAAACCAATCCCTTTTGCTCAAAACGAATCAGGGAGGCAACCGAAACCCCCGACCGTTTTGCCAGTGTATTCCTTTTCCATTTTTTCGAAAGGCGAAGTTCCTTCACGCGATTCGCCAAGGCAACCGCAATTTCCGGTACCGTGTAAAATGAATATTCCATGTCTGCATATATTATAGATAATATTTAAATCATTAATAGCTATAATATTACATAATGTATAATATATTGTCAATTAATAATTGTAAAACAACTGTAACTTTTGAGTAACAACCGGCTGTTTTTCATTTGTTTTCTCTTTACTGGGGAGGGCTGCAGGCCCGCTGGATAGCTATTCAGCATAAGTACCACTACAGAAGCCGGGCTATGTAATGTTTTTGGTATGACCCCCTCCTTGCAGGGGACGGAACACTAGCTATGACGTAGACTGGCCGGAAAACGGCGTTTGAAACCTTGTGGAATCAATATGTTATTTCCGGCCCGATTCCAAGGTCAGGACCGCAGGGCAGCTGTTTTGCACCGTCGGGTGAAAAAAGTAAATCCTTGTCCCCTAAAGGGACTAGGGATGACATTTTTTATGATGCGACCTCCTGAATTCTACCCCAATTTTTAACTTCCTTCAGCCTGTTGGTATCAACTTGTGCAGCGTCGGTTCGGCTGGTTTCCCGATGGACCTCTTTTTCAAGAAGCAATCCCTGCGAGAGGTTTTCCCGGTATCCATCGTTCAGCAATTTGTGATAGTTCCTGACCATTGTTTTGTCATTCGCAGTAATCTCTTTGGCCAGGGTTCTGCAGGCCGGGATCAGATCGTCTTCACCCACGATTCGGTTTACGAGTCCCCAGGCCTCCGCCTGCTTGGCATTGATTGTCTTCCCTGTCAGGGACAATTCCCTGGCACGGTTGATTCCCACGATTCGGGACAGTTTCTGGCTGAGTCCAGCTCCAGGAATTATTCCAACCCTGACGTGTGTATCGGCGAACCTGGCACTTTCCGTAGCTAATATCATGTCGCAGTTCAACGCGATTTCAAAACCGCCTGTTATAGCAGCTCCATTGACAGCACCGATGATAGGCTTGTCAAAGCTCTCGATGGTGGGAAAACATGCAAACGTTGCCTGGCTTAGCCTGGATTCGGAAAACGGCCCATTCATCGCTGCCAGTTCCTTAAAATCCAGACCCACGGTAAAGGCTCGGCCGATTCCTCCTAGTATGACTACCTCAATTTCCGAATCTCTTTTCAACTCTTCAAATGCTTCCTTTAATGTAAAAAGCAGCTCCGAAGAAAGTGCATTCAGAACATGGGGGCGGTTCATCATCAGGGTTGCGATTCCTTCGCTCTTCTCGATCAACAGAACGGGTTCACTCATGTATTACTCCGTAGTAAAAGCAGATTGCCTAATGCGGCTGTCTTCGAACGCCACGCAGTGGGAGGTTTTTTAGTAAATTAAAAGATGATAAGGCAGGAACTACAAAACGGTTTTCAAAACCCTGATTAAATCCGGAAGATTTTTCTCGGCAACACCCCAGACGATATCCGTGTTGATTCCAAAATAATCATGGATCAGTTTATCCCGCATTCCGGCAATACTTTTCCAAGGAATACCCGGATAGGAATCTTTAAACTCCAGAGAAAGATTCTTTACTGCTTCACCAATTATTTCCACATTTCGAATCACGGCATCTTGCGTTTTTGTATCATTCTGGAAATCCTTAAAGTCAAAGCCCTTGGTATACGATAGAATCCTGGTTGATGCCTCCAAAATGTCTGAGAGCAGATCCTCTTGTGATCGTTTAGACATAAATTATCGAGCTTTTAATATTCTGAAGTATTTTTGGATTACGGATATTTTCAAGTCCCGCGACTGTCAATACATCTGTTTTTTTACCCAGCAATGCCTCCAGATGTTCGGTTAATTCTATAAATTCCAAACCAATCGGCCTTTTAAACTCAACAATTAAGTCAACATCGCTATTTTCATTCTGAGATTCAGAAGCAAAAGAACCGAATAATCCAATCTTTTTCAATCCATACTTTGAAGATAGAAATGGGTAATCTTTTTTAAGTTTTTCAATAATTTGTTCTCTGCTTGAGATCATTTTACATCCGGTTTTTTAAACAGCTGACAGCCGATTGTAGCAAAAGTTTCGCTGAAGTAATTCCATATTATGCTATAATGTAGGGTATTGCAAACGCCGTTTTTCGCTTACTTTTCATAATGCTGGTAAGCATAGCAACACCTTGTTCGGTAAAGGCCAACCGTCGCGTTCTTTTATGTTTAAAAGTGAAATGGATCCAATTATACAGATTTTTCAGCGGTCCTATTATTGCTAAACAGGGACATGTTGACACAAGGAATAATAACCTGTAAATTAGGTTATATAAACTATTATTTAGGTTAAATAAACGAAAATATAGGTTATTATGTTAAACAAGCTATTCGGAAGCCGGTCCGCAGAACTGGTGTTTTACTACCTGTTTGTATATGAAAAAGGGTATGCAACAAAGATTTCCAGACTTTTTGGGATATCCTTAAACACGATCCAGAAACAGCTGATCAAATTTGAGGAAGCAGGGGTTCTGGTAAGCTTTTTAGAAGGGAGAACAAGAGTTTTCCGATGGAACCCCAGGTATCCATTTTTGCCAGAATTGAAGGCATTGCTTGAGAAAGCACTCGACTATCTTCCTGACTCCGAAAAGTCGAAGTATTTCAGAGAGAGAACGAGACCCCGACGGACAGGTAAGCCCGCATGAATGGAATCTCAAAAACAACACCGTTACGAGATCTAGCCTTGATTGTGTGTTCGCGGCTCAAGGAGGATGGGATTGATGCTGTCTTGACAGGCGGTGCCGTTGTTTCACTATATACAGAGAACCAGTATGAGTCGTTTGACTTGGATTTTATTTCATTTTCATCCATCTCAGAAATCTCAGAGTCGCTGTCAAAACTTGGCTTCAAGAGAACCAAGGGGCGTTACTACACCCACCCCAAGACAGAGTACTTCGTTGAGTTTCCTTCCGCACCAGTTATGGTCGGGAACAAACCCTTAAAAAAATTCAATGAGATTTCGACAGAAACCGGTTATCTAAAGCTTTTGACGCCGACGCAATGTGTTATGGATAGACTGGCTGCTTTTTATTACTGGAATGATCTACAATCTCTTGAACAGGCGATTCTTGTTGCGAATTCCCATGAAATAGAATTCAAGGAAATTGAAGAATGGTCTGATAATGAAGGGATGATGAAAAAATACGGGATATTTAGAAAAAAAAGTGGCAATAGCGTTTAGAGAAAGTGAGAAAACAAAACAAGAATTCAATGGTGCCCCCACCCGGACGCAAACCTGGAGGGGGTCGCCTTCAACATCAGACAATCGCCTGAAACGAGTAATTTTGTATCACCATAATTGACTAGTCATTCCTGACGAACCGAAAGAAAATCTTTCACTTTTCCATTGCATTTGCAGCACAGCTATGATGCGCTCTGGTCAGATCAATAAGCTTTTGAAAACGGTGATGCGATGCAACACCCATAATTAACAATGCAATATGCAACATGAATCCGTGAAAGATTATCTTGATAGTCGTCGAGATTTCCTGTTTGAGCGATTAATGGAGATCTGGCAACAACAACCCGAATCGCAATATAAGGAATTTATACTCAAAACAGATGAGGGGCGTAGACGGGTGCGAATATGGATCAATCTTCTGCTGGATGCCTTGAACGGCGATAAGCAAAAATTTCGAGAGGATCAGTTTAAGGTGGGATACGCTCGGGCAATGAAAGGACTGCAATTTGATAATGTAGTAAAACATGTCCCGTTCTTTATGAAGATTATAGGGGATATATTTCCAGAGGAAATTTCTAAAAATAACTGGCATTTAGAGAACGTTTTCACCGAAATAAAAGAGCTAATGGATCTTTTATTCGAAGATACGTTGATCATCGCAAGCTCTTTTGTAAACACCCGGGAGGAGATAATCAATGAGAAAGCTGCTCAATTGGAATCCCTCTATGACTATACCCGGGATATTATTACAATCGACAACCTGGATGAAATCGCGGAAACTCTGATTAAAAAAACGGTTTCGCTTTCAGGTGCTGATGAGGTCTCTATAGGTCTTTACAAAGATTTGTTTACCTGGAATTTCAGATGGTATCCCAAACCCATTCACGATCCCTCGTTAAAGAAAATTGCAGCTAGCGCAATCCGCGAAGGAATCCCCATTTTTATAGATGAACAGCATCACACCTACCGGGATTTAACAGATGATAAATTGAAAAGTATAACTGCTATTCCAATAGGTGTCGAAGGCTCCTTCTGCTATGGCGTTATTGTCATTAATTCTCAAATTCAGGGGTTTGAATTAACGAAGAAGCATATGAAAGTGCTCGCTCATTTTATCGACATTACAAAGGTGGCCTTGAAAAACATCTATAACCTCGGAGAAATTGAGCAGCATCGTCAAGAACTGCGCCTGACCGCATCCAAACTGATGACCATCCAGGAAGAAGAGCGCAAACGTCTGGCAGAGGATATTCATGATTCCATCGCACAGTCGTTAATCGGGTTAGGCTATAAAATGCAAATCTCGAAACGACTGCTTCAGGAAGATCCGGAGAAATTGGACGCCCAATTTGAAGGCCTCCTGGGAAATATTGACAATATCATAGACGAATCCAGGCAAATCATTACCAACCTGCGCCCGGATTTGATTGATACCATCGGCATTCTTCCGGCCCTGGAACGCTTATTTGACTCCTTTCAAACAGAGTCCGGAATCAATGTCAGTTTTACCCTGCCCGAAAACATGGCGATTCCGTCAGCGTATGGTATTTGTATCTTTCGTATCGTGCAGGAGTCGTTGGCAAATATTCACAAACATGCAGCCACTGATACCGCAACCGTAACGATTGAAAAAAGCGGGGAAACAGTCATCCTGGTTATCGCTGACAAGGGCAGGGGATTTGATATTTCGTCCGGTTATCCCTGGATCAAAAACCCGGATAAATTCGGGCTTCTTTCCATGAAAGGCCGTGTCGAGTCACTTGGCGGTGAATTCAAGCTTCAAACCGGGCACAATCAGGGGTGTCGCCTCGAAGCCCGGATTCACATAATTGAGGAGAATGATGGAAACAGCTAAGATCAGAGTGATTATCGTTGACGACCACCAAATGGTCCGTGAAGGCATGCGGCAGCTTTTAGGCTTCGAGAAGGATATCGAAGTGGTGGCGGTCTTTGGCAGCGGTAGTGAATGTCTTGAGCAGATAGATGAAAATCTTCCCGATGTGATCTTTATGGACATCAGAATGCCGGGAATAAGCGGAATAGAAACCACCCGCCTTCTCTGCCAGAAATATCCGACCATCAAGGTCATCATGCTGACAGCCCATGACGAAGTTCAGTATGTAACAGATGCAATCAGCG
>JABGPJ010000049.1:0-3671 GCA_018645005.1 Deltaproteobacteria bacterium
AAAGAGCGCATAATAACTTGACCCGGCCCATCATCTGTTGGCGGTGCATAAGTCAAAGTCCCAACTCCCCAAATCCCACTACTTAGCAGCATTTCATTATCTCTGACAATCATCGGAGGAACTGAAGCTTTACTTTCATCCAAAAATGGGATTAGCAAATAACGATCACCTTTAGCAAGATTTACTTGGACAGCATAGTCATCTAAAAGTTTGACATCATTCTGTTCATATAATTGGTTTTTAATGGCTTCGCGGTCCCCTTTGTTGGGAACATATTTTCGGACAAAATCAGCAATGCTAGTTCGGGCATCATCCATCAAATCAGGAGAATCTCCAACATAGTGTGCCACAATCCATTCGCGTACATAAACTGGAATCGCTCGACTACCAAAACCTGCTTTACGGGCAAACGATTTATTGATGATCAACGAGCCATAATTATCCAGTGCTTTTTGTTCAAATGATTCCATATTGGGCTCCTAAAGATTATCCAAATCAAATTTTGCTTTTGCTGGTTCAACTATTTCGATAGGAAGAGAAGTTTGAAATTCCCATGGCTGTCCCAGGAACTGAAAGCTTATTCTTGTATTTAGCTTTCTAGCTGTGGCATCAGCTGTGCGGGGGCATCGTGCTGATATGTCAAGTACGACACGGTTTAGTTGAGTGATCTCCAGAATATTGGTGACGTCTGCAATCATATTCGGATCATTGAACTCTACTATCACTTGTTCACAAGGATAGTTGTTGATATTTGTGATTTCTAAGCGAAGATTTACCTTTGTGCCCACATAGATTTTTGTACCATCTAAAGGAATGATGCTTAATGGTTTGGGGGTGATTGTCGCTGGTTGGTAGATTGCCAATGGTACAAGCGTTTCTTCGGGGGTCAGGCCTCCGTGGATATAAGCGTAATCATCCGTCGGAAGAAATCGATACAGCCGCCTCGCTACCAGATAGTTTTTAGGGAGATCAAACGCTTCTTTTTTTATGAGATAACAGTCATATTTGATATTCTCTTGTAGTTTCTCGGTTTCCTGATCAGAAAGAGCAATATAACGGTGGTGACCATCTTCAGTTCGATCCTGGTAATATTTTTTTTGTATCACGTTCACCGTACCGCGCGGAATACGCGTAGATCCATGATCTGAAACAATTACGATCATCAAGTTGCGTTCAACACCAAGACGCTGAGCAAAAGCATGAATATCTTGTGCTAAGAGATGTAAATAATTGCGGATACTATGAGAATGTGATATCCCAATCTGGTTTTCATTCTGATGCAGCGTTATATCCAAGGGCAAATAGTTCAAGAAATATACATCGTGATCTTGCTGCGAAAGTAACCGTAGGTCGCTGATATTCGGTAGGTATTTAACTTTTTTGCCCAGACGCTTTTCCCAAACACCTTCTACTTGATTCTGATAACCTGTCTCTTGAAAAGGCGCATAGTGCCCCGTAATCAATGCCTTCTTACTTACTTCGGTACAGGAAGGGATCAGTGAGAAGCAATAGCGCATCTGTTGTTCATAGAACCCTTGTTGCTGCATCTCAGTGCGCAGGTCTGGATAGAACTTGGTATTGAAGTTGTCAACCACCACGACCAGAACCGGTCCAGAAAATGACTTTATCTCATCTTTTAGATTTAGAAGACCCTTCCATGCCATATGTTCTGAATGGTACAAAAGAGAGCCATAATTCTGGAAAAACCATTCTGAATACTTGTTAGCGATCTCCCCGATCTCATCGTCTAGCTTTCCCGTATTCTCTAACCAGTACCGGTATGGGAGGTATTCTTGGGTAGCCCAGCTTATCCAGGTTTCGGCGTCCCAATCTGAATGGGGTTCAGATGGTTGTTCGCGGGGGAGCAGCATTTCCAGATCCGAAAGAGCCTGGGCAATGCGGGGTGCTGTGAGTGATGAAAATCTATTCCGAATCTTTTTTATATCTTGCTGAGTTATTTCTGTCTTTCCGGTTGCTAATACTTGCTGGATTGCATCGAACTCTATTTCTAACATTCCTGATACTTGGTCGATCAAGCTCGATAAGAGGTTTGCATCAGGAGTTGTTGTGAGTTGTTCAAGATATAACCGAATTTCTGTGATGGTTTTTTCGTTGCCAGAAATATTAAAGGGCACTTTTCGTAAATCTAGGTTCAATTTCGTCAGATCTGAGTATATTACCCCAAAAACTCGTTTACCAATTCCGGGCGGGTAGTTTTTGACCACTTTGAGAGCGAAAAGATTCTGGATGTAAATTTGTGGTGAGATATCAATCCACTCAAGCAGCTTCAAATCAGCTTTTTTTTCTTGGGCCCTAAACTCATTACGCAGGGAAAGAATCCGGTTTCGAAATATATCTCGAACCAAAGGCCGTTGCATGGCTTCCAGCCATTGCTCAGGTTCGTAGTCTGTCAGAATCTCATCTACGCGACGAAGGCCATTCGGAAGCGTGAGAAATTTTCCGAAGAAAACATGTAGTAAATAATCTTCAAAAGAAATATTTGAGGCAGCCGGGATCTTCAAGTCCAACAATCCAGATTTTATAATCTGATCGTCGGATATTGTATTGGGTATATTCTTGATCCCTGTTTGAGATTGAAACAGGCTTTTTGGTGTTAAGTTCTCAATCTTGATTTGCCCGTCGCCATATTTCCGGGCCATTATCGTAAACCAACGTCCCACGCTTTTATCTGTGACAAGAACACTCAGGTCTTGGTTATTGTGAATGGCCTTGGCGATTAGATCATATCCAGCCACATAATCAGCCGATGATTTAACGATATGATCGATTACCTCAGGTAGAGGAATATCAACAGAGGCATCGGCGATAAAGATAGAAATCACGATTTGTCTTCCTGTGAATTTATCGTTAGTAATTTGGCAATTTCTTGAAATGCAGCAACGATTTCATCTTTGGAAATTTGCTTGTCAGTTTTCACTTTGTCGACGATGTCTGACAACAATACAACCAATCCTTGTTTATCGACGGGATTTTTGAAACGATATATTCTTTCACTGGAGTCAAGTTTTGGCGCAGACTCAGAAATAAGTTTGTTGCCCTCATCCAAATTGGTGAAATTCAGACGTGAAACTTTGCTGAAATCTTCTTGATCATTCTGTGTAACCAGTAGATAGGAACAACTATCTTTGATTTCCAAGGTCCATGGTGATGATTTTTCTACCGTATGAAACTGTTTGGCATGGATGGGGTCTTCGTTCTTTGTGACGCGCACACATGTTCCATCATCAGGAACGATGACGGTCAAACTCACTGATTTGCGATATCGAATATCCGGGGCTCCCTGATAAGTTTGAGCAGCTTCTATGGATGTTTTCCAATGAGGTGCCGGCACCTTAGGCAGACTATTATTGATCTTCTCCAATGCAAACTCGAATTGTTTACTATAGCTGGCACTCTGGTCGTGAGACCAGTCGTTCACTTTTCCAAGCTTGAACCCGTAGGATGCGGGGATGAGTTCCAAGAACATTTTCTCCAGGTCTTGTAATTTTGGAATTGCATCTATCAATGTTTGGGTAACAGGCGTTTGCCAATCGGCATTGGTCAATTTTTGGTCGGGGTGAAGATTGTTGTACCAGGCATAAATCGCTTCTGTGTAATCTTTGTAGGTGGTTCCCTGCGGATCGAACAATCCTGATAGGTCTTCAACCAAT
>JABGPJ010000049.1:3771-5975 GCA_018645005.1 Deltaproteobacteria bacterium
ATCTTTGTAGGTGGTTCCCTGCGGATCGAACAATCCTGATAGGTCTTCAACCAATGTTGCTTTAATCGTTGCAGCCCGGCTTTCAATGATCTCTTTGTCTTTGCCCAACTGATCAATTATTTCCTGAGTGTGGGACTCTTCCAATTCTGCATCTGGGCTAAACCCATAGATTTGTTTAATTTCTTCCAAGAAGATTTGATTGCCGGCGGGATCCTCACTCAGTTTCGATAACAGATCAACCACAGAAGATGCGGTGCTGTCCTCATCATAAATTCCTGGGGCTTTTTCTAGTCTAGTGCGATTCTTCCACCAACCTAAGAGTGCTCTCCAGGCTTCAGATAGGGTTTGCTGCGTGGCAGCCGGGGCAGGTGTTTCAGAAAACTGGTTGTAAATATCATTGATCAACTTGGATGTTGCCGGGTTAATCGAACGGCGTTCAACTACAGCCGTAGGGAAACTGCCAGTGGCGACATCAATAATCGTGGTAGGATCGTCCGTTGGTGAGTAACCGAAAGCTTGGGGATTGATTTTCAAGCGTAGTTCATCACCAAAATAGCGGAAAGCACAAGCAGTAAATAAAGCTAGGGCATACGGTCCTAGCCCGTAGGGCGCTTCGGTGGTCTCTGACAGCAGCCCCCATAAAATCACCGATTCCCCTCGTTTTATATTTTTCAGGTTTTCAATTAAATCAGCGAGTGCAGGATACTGATAGCGATATTTTTCAGGATTATTCTCAAGCTCATATTGAGCCACATTCCCGTCGTAATCCCCTTCCTGCCGTAAAACACCTTCGTTGGCCAGAGCCATTTTTAGATAACGAATCTCACCCCGGTTTTCTTTTTCACCATGATCGATTTCAACGGATCGATCAATTGCAACCAACTTTGCCACAGCTTCACGTAAAGCTGTGTCTTTAGTGCCTGAGAACGATTTGGGATGCGCCTTACTCAAATAATTGTGGCTGATTGTATTGCGCTTGTCAAAAATTCGATTCATCAATACATCAGCAGGTTCGTATTCGTTGTTGGCATCCGCAAGATGCGTTTTTCCATCTTCCCGATACCAATACAGATCCTTTGCATCCACATAACGATCGCGAGCCCGAATCAAGTCGCCTACTCTTCCAGTTTTTTGGTTCTCCTTGCCCTCTAATTCGTCAACAAGTGCCTTTTCTTGGAAATCCAATTTGCTGTATTCATCTGTGCCTTTAAAGTTGATAACAGCCAAGAGGTTAATCACGGTTTCTTTTACTGGGATGGGAGTCTTAGGTACCCCAACGATGATATTTTCACAATCATTCGATTTATTAGCTTGCTGGGCTGTTTTGATATCGGTTTCATTTTCACATAAAACGTATACCATCGTGCCATCGTAGCGATCATTCCAGGATTTGTGCGCTAACCGACGTTGTTCATGGTAACGCCAAAAGCTTACTTCTGTGCCATCTGTCAGCGTGCGTTTTGATGAAAGTTCTTGCGGGGTTGCAAAGAGCCGTCGAATGCGTTTATCGCCTAAATAATCCTGATTGTGTCCTTTGGCTTCGGTATAAATATCCCATCTACGATTTGCCAGGTTCGTGATTTGATAGGCAAGATCCAAAGGCTGCTCAAGAATTTCCTGTCGCTGCTCAGTGATCAGTGCATCCAAGTCGGCCATATCGCTTCTGCGGAATTCATATTCCCCACTAGGGGATGAGAAGATAATCTTATTCTTGATCAATGCACTGATTTCACCCGTTAGTTTCTTTTTGTCTTCTGGGCGATGCAGGTTTAAACCGTATTCTAAGGTTGGTTGGACAACATTCACATTGCTGACCCGATAAACAAAGATTAAATCCAATACTTGTTGGGTGAACGGATCAATCTCTTTGATTAATTTGCTCTTATAGGCAAAACGCTGGGCCTCATCAACCGCGGCGCGGTAGTTGCGAATATAATCGCGAATCTCTGGACGAACGGTTAGTGTAGTCGTAGTTGCAGTTTCTCCAAAATATTTAACCAAATAATCTGGAGTGAATATATTCAGCTCTCCCTTAGGTTGAGTGACATCAGTGTTTTGCACATACCAGGAATATCCTCGAACTGGAGATTCATCATCAAACTCTCGAAAAAATGCAAACACCGAACGTGCTTGAGAACCTAATTCTTGTGACATCTTCGTCAGACAATATGTCGACATGGGGTGAACGGGATAAATGTTAGTGA
>JABGPJ010000049.1:6075-7474 GCA_018645005.1 Deltaproteobacteria bacterium
GACATCTTCGTCAGACAATATGTCGACATGGGGTGAACGGGATAAATGTTAGTGACGATCTGTTCCTTGAGTGCACGTTCAGAAAGATAATCGAAGATTTTGAGTTTCTTCGCCCCGCTGGCCATTTGCATGAGCAGCCAGCCATTTTTCTTAAGGACATCTTGCTCCCAAGCTGGATTATCGACTTTCGGAGAAACCAAGGCTGCAATAATTTGTTCCAGTTCCTCAGATTCAAGACTGACTTCGGTAATACGGTCCTGAATGACCCGAAAATCGATTTGAAGCTGGGTGTTGGCGCCATAGGCTGCAAATCGACGATGCCCCGTGCCCACGAAAATCAACTGCATTCCAGCGACACCATCTTTCGACATCTCAGCAAACCCCTGGAAGACGCTCAGGCTAACTCGGTTTTCGTCAAGTGCATAACCGAACTCGTCGGCTAAGATAACCAATCCTTTATAGCGCTTATGGAATTCAGTATTCGAAAGCAAATCACGCAGAATTGCCAGCAAACTATCTGTCTTGAAGGATAACTTTTGCCCGGTAGCCTTCTGATATGTATCTTGGAACAACTGCATGGCGGTTGAATCGTTATTTTCCAAGTCAATTTTTAGGTTTTCCAGTTCAATTAGTGGATCATCCCCGCCCAGATACACTAAAAAATCATCAAAAACACCGCTGGGTTCACCAGCTTGATTGCGCTGCTCCCACAAGTCGATTTGACGGAGCGCTCCTTTGAAATGGGTATTCAGGATAATTTCTTCAGCACCTTCAAACTCGAGGGCTTTTTGAATAGCTGTCAGGACCATACCTTCAAAAGAACGCGCTTCTCCAAAATCGCAAGGAGCAACCAGGTAACGACCATCCCCGCGCCAGTTGCGGATCGTCTCCGCCCCAGCCGGATCACGCTCTGCCCAATTCTCGAAAAAAGACTGCATTTCGATCTCGGTGGGTTTGAGTGAAAAATAGTTCGCTAACATCAGACACAGATGCGACTTGCCGGTACCAAAACTCCCCGTTAGCATGAAGACTTTATCTTTATTAGATTTATCCGGTAACTGGGCCCGAGCTAGTTCTAGAAAAGCCTGACGGTGGGAACGGATCGGTCGATATCCCCCCATATGATCATGATTTTGATTTTCGTTATAGAAATACTCCAGCAAACGTACTTGTTCGCCGTATGCGGTGTGGAAATTAATCAGGTCTACGATCTTGGTCATGATATGCCCTCTCGACGCTTCACAGTGATTCAAATGCATTCAGGGGAAGGACGCGTGATTCCCCTTGAGAATTTTTCAAATCCATATTTTCAAAGTATGGGTCGTTTTGCACGAAAAACACAAAGGTTTTCTTCGTTACTCCGGGTGAGCGTAACTGGATTTTCAGCCAATTGGCAAAA
>JABGPJ010000102.1 GCA_018645005.1 Deltaproteobacteria bacterium
AACGTGACAGCGACGTGTTTCCTTTTCATTAATGGGAAACACTTGACTAATTTTTTAGCCGACCCTGAAGTACCATAGAGACTGGACATTTTGCAGACAAAATGCCACAGCAACGCGTTTCCTTTTCATCAATGGGAAACACTTGAGTAATTTTTGAGCCGACCCTTAGTCACAATCGGTTGCCAGTGACAGAATTCCGATCAGCAATGACCGGTTAGGTTTTTGCCAATCAAAAGCTGAATGATAAAACCCGTCTCTGCGCATAAGCTCGATCCAGGTTTCATCATTCAGCTTTCTGTAAAAACCTGATCGGTCATTGCCGAATGCCGATACCTATTTTTCCACCCGATAATGAAGCAGCAATGTCTGTCCGTTTGGAAGCCTGTCCACATTTAAAAGTTTGAGTCGACAGATGTCTTGCAGCTGATTGGCCAAAGAAATTTCCGCCGGCAACAGGAGTGGTTCTATGGTCAGAAATAGTTCATCTACTTTATTAGCATCGAGAAAAATCGAGTTGGTCTTCGCCCCTCCCAACAGCGCAATGTGGGTGATCTTTTTTTTCTGCAATTGCTGACACACATCGAGGGCATCACCCTGGATAAAGGTGACCTGTTTATGGGGCCTGAATCGGGATAGATGATGGGTCAGGACAAAAAAATTGACCCCTCTGTATAGCCTGTCTTCGATAATCCGATATGTGTTTGCGCCCATTAGAACGTTGCCAATAGACTGAATTTTTTCGAGCAACTGCTTACGGTCGTCAGGGGAGTTCCATTCAAACGAGTCCTGGTCCCTTTCCTGAGAAATCATCCCATTCGCGGACATCACCATGATCAACGTTATCTTCAAACTGTCTTGGTTCTGCATTGTCTGTTTTCCCTGATTGCGGATCGTGGGGAGATAGTTCTTTTTTCAAAGGCTGCATTTTTCAGACCGCTGGCAGATTATGCTTATTAACAAACTGATTATATTGTGCAGGAGTGTCGAAAGCAATTGAAAAATCATATCCAATATGAGAAGAGTGTAAGCAAGGGAACATAACACTTGTATCGCATCCCTTGATTTACACAGGCAGCAGTCGTATCTCCTGATTTATTCATTTTTCAAAAGAGGAACCATATGGACGGACAGGGAGTTAAAGAGAGTTTGATAACAATGTCACAAATCATGCAACCCACCGATGCCAATCTAGCCGGGAATGTTCATGGTGGGGTCATTATGAAAATGATTGACAATGCAGCTGCCGTCACCGGGATCAGACACGCCAAAACCCACGTCGTCACCGCTTCCATTGACCGACTCAGCTTTCATCATCCAGTTTATATCGGGGATCTGCTAACGATCAAAAGCAGCATTAACATGGTCGGGAACACCTCTCTGGAAGTCGGTGTCAGGGTTGAATCGGAGAATATCATTGGCAGTCAGGTTCGTCATATCGCATCCGCTTATCTCACGTTTGTGGCTCTTGACAAGGATGGAAAACCGGCAAAGATTCCCCCGCTGATCATCAGGACGAAGGAGGAGGAGCGGCGCAACCTGGAAGCTCAAGCCAGAAAAAAGTTGCGCATGGCGGAACGGCAGGCTGAAGAAGAACATCAGCGGAGTTGAGAGTCAGAAAAATTGACAACTGCAATTTTCCTTCTGCCGGTGGATATCCAGTCGGGTCTTAATTGAACCGGCTATTGTAAGTCTTCCCTTATTTTGGAAAACAGATCTTCAGCACTTGTTCAAAAGAGCTGACAAAATGGGCTGTGATACCCGCTTTGATATGATCGTCCAGATCTGTAAAATCCTTCTCATTGTCTGCCGGAAACAGCAGGGTGGTCACTTTAGCTCTTTTGGCCCCGATCACCTTCTCTTTCAAACCACCAATCGGCATAACGATCCCACTCAGAGTAAGCTCGCCCGTCATAGCAGCGTTCTTGATAATGGGTTGGTTGGTCGCTAGGGAATAGAGTGAACAGGCCATGGTAATCCCTGCCGAGGGTCCGTCTTTTGGAGTGGCACCGGCGGGGACATGGAGATGTATAAAGTTTTCCTCGAGAAATTTGCGATGTTTTGGCTGTTTATCCAGCAGAGATTTGACATAGGTGTACGCAATTTCAGATGACTCCACCATTACTTTCCCCAACTGTCCGGTCTGCTTAAAGCCTGCTCCCTTAGATCGGATATTGGTCGCTTCAATAAACAGAGTGGCGCCACCCATGCTGGTATAGGCCAGCCCCATGATTACGCCTGCTCTTGGCTTTTTATAAACCTTTTCCTCGCTGAACATTCTTCTGCCCAACAGATCCGGAAGATCATCGCGACCTATTTTTATCTGGGTCGACGAATCCTCAACAATCTTTCTGGTGCTTTTACGCAGAATCTTTTTGATACTGTTTTCCAGACTTCTGACGCCAGCTTCCCGGGCATAGCCGTCGATCATGTCTTTCAGTACGGGGGAGGGGATTTTGACCTGCTTTTTGTCTAAGCCATGCCGATCAAGCTGCTTGGGGATCAGGAATTTTTTAGCGATCTCCATTTTCTCTTCCAGCACGTAACCGGAAAGGCGTATGATTTCCATCCTGTCCAAAAGCGGACCGGGAATTGTGTCGAGTTGGTTGGCCGTGCAGACGAACAGCACTTTGGAGAGGTCAAAGCGGACATCCATATAGTGATCCTGAAAATCTTTGTTCTGTTCGGGGTCCAGCACCTCCAGCAGGGCGGAAGCCGGATCCCCCTGGTAACTGGCGCCGATCTTGTCAATTTCATCCAGCATGATCACCGGATTTGATGAATTGCAGGTTTTAATAGCGTGAATGAATTTGCCTGGCAGCGCACCAATGTATGTTCGACGGTGCCCTTTGATTTCGGCCTCATCCCGCATCCCGCCCAGGGAAAATCGGTAAAATTTCCTGCCCAGCGACCTGGCAATAGACTGACCGATGGAGGTTTTCCCGACACCCGGGGCCCCGACCAGCAGAATGATGGAGCCGGCCAGATCCCCTTTGAGAACACCGACTGATATGGTTTCCAGGATCCGGTCCTTGACGTCCTGCAGGCCGTAGTGATCTTTATTGAGAATTTTTGCCGCTTTATTAATATCCTTGTTGTCTTTGGTATACACTCCCCAGGGCAGAACAGTCAGCCAGTCCAGGTACGCCCGTGTCACATTGAACTCAGGTGATGACCGTTCCAGTACCTTCAGTTTCTCCATCTCCTCATCAATACGTGCTTTGACCTCATCCGATGTGAGTTTCAGACCTTTCAGGCGCTTCTCGAATTTTTCAAACTCGGTTTCGTTATCCCCTTTGGTCAGCCCCAGTTCCTTTTTTATCTCTTGCAGTTGCTGTTTCAGGAAGAATTCCCGCTGCTGGGTGGAGAGCCTCTCCTCAATCTGTTTGTTGATTTTTGCCTGAAGCTTTGAAATCTCAACCTCATTTTTTAACAGGACCAGAACCTCTTCAATCCGTTTGGGAACATCAATCAGTTCCAGGATACGTTGTAATTCCTGCCCCGATGTGGTTGTCATGGACGCAGACAGATCAGCCAGCATACCGGGTTGATTGACATCGACCTGCCCGATCAACATACTCAGTTGCTCTTTGAACAGCGGGTTTAAATTGACCAATTCTTTGATGATATTGATGACAGATATCGCATACGCCTTTAATTCATCTGTGACTTTCCCTTGTTCATCCTTTTTGTATTCAACATTCACCCGGATAAATGGTTTGATTGAGAGAACCTTCTGTATCTCAAACCGATCCAGAACATGGACCATGAGATGGATGAATTTACCATCCTTTCCAGAGACCTGCAGTACTTTTGCAATAACGCCAACTTTATGAAATTCTTCAATCTTTTCTGGAGGCTTGCGCTGCATCATCGCCATATGCGCGGTATCTTCTTTCTGCTCCCTGACTAGAATCAAACCCACATATTTAGAAGCACCATCAACCGCATCCAATAGCGCTCTGGACTCAGCGTTGTTACCCAGCACGATAGGTGCCATCATTTTTGGTAACAGGGGGCGATCGAAAAGTGGGATAACAGCAAGGCTGGGTGGCAGGACGATATCCGCAACGACAATTGTTTTATCTTCTTCAGCTGTTTCCGCCCCATTTACCTGTTCGACTTCAACCTCCTCGACATCTTTTGGTTTTTTGGCCATATATTATTTCCTGATTTTGTTGAAAAAACGATTGGATTGTGGAATCGCCACATTTGCAATCCGTTTATATGGCGAAGGAATGTGAAAAAAGGGTGTCTTGTTTTTTGAATTATCTCTGATCAGATAGTTGTTTTTTTCCTGGCTAAGGGTTGGCTCATAAATTAGTCAAGTGTTTCCCATTAGTCGAGCGGTTCTCATTAGCGTCAAAGAAACGCGTTGCTGAAACGGAAACACGTTGTTTTCACATTCTGTTTACAAAATGTCCAGTGCTTTGGGGGACTTTTGCAAACAGATTATGTGAAGTTATTTATGAACGATCCCTAAGACATATACAAAGTTATCAAATCTCTTCTTCTATGTAAAACATGAATATAGTCGCAGCAGGGGCAATTGGTTCTCCCCTGCTATGTCCTGCTATAATTGAATTTAGGTATAAAATCTGATCAATTTGCCAGAGCAAGGCACAAAGAACCATAATTACAAACATGTAGAATACTATTTTGGTTCCAATTTGACGTATTTATTGCATTTGCGAGCTAGAACCAATTCGCCCTGGGTCGCAGGACAAAATATTCAGGCATCTGCAAGATGCACTCTGGTCTAACTTGACTGAGCAATGGGGATAACCTATTCTTAAAAATTAGTTTAAATTAACCCCCCCCTTAAGTGAGCCCCATTTGAAAGCTTCCAATTTCGATCAGCCCATACAAAAAAAGATGGCGACATTGTATAGTCGTCAGTTTTTTATTTTGTGGATTGCCAACTTCTTTGTTGTCATGAGCCTGGGTAGTTTTTTTCTTTTCCCGCTCTTTATTACCCAAAATGGCGGCAGTAAATCTGATATCGGCATTCTGATGGGGGCAATGATGCTCTCATCTGTTTTGTTCAGGCCCTGGGTGTCCCAGATGGTCGATCATTTTGGTCGCAAAAGAATTTTCTCCCTGGGAACGCTGATTCTGATCGGTGTCCCGGCGGCTCACATTTTATTCGAAGGGGATATTTCGGGTTATTACAGTTTACTGGTGGTGGCCCGGATCGTCCATGGTATTGGGATCTCGATTGGTTTTACAGCTGCTTACACCTTTATCTCTGACATCGTACCCGATAGTCGTTTGAACGAGGGGTTGGGGATTTTTGGACTTAACGGGCTCATCGGGATCGCAGTTGGACCCGCCATTTCGGAACCCATTATCAACCATTTCGGATTTGATGCCTTCTTCCTGACTGCAGCTTCGATGGCGTTTATTTCTTTGATTCTACAGCAGTTCTTGCGCGAAACCTTTGTTTTGAAGACCTCCGGAAATAAGAGTGTGTCTTTTTTTTCAGTCCTGAGAAGAAGAAAAACACTGGGTGTCGGCATGGTTTCCATTTTTTTCGGGATGGGGTTGGCGACTCAGAGTGGTTTTATATCTCCCTATGTTCAGTTTTTAGGGCTGCCAACCATTTCAATCTTCTTTCTAAGCTATTCGGGCGGCGCAATCCTGACCCGTGTATTTGGAGCGAAGATAGCGGATCGTATCGGCGAGGAGACCATTGTGCCTTGGGCCATTGGAATCAATGCGATCGGGTATCTTATTCTATTGATCGTCAACAGCAGCGGCATGTTGTTAGTTGCCGGATTGGTGACAGGGGCGGGACACGGATTTCTATTCCCCTGTTTAAACGCCTTGGCAATTCGAAACGAACCCGCTCATATTCGGGGAAAGATCAGCGGCATCTTCACCGGATCCATTGATGCAGGAAACCTGTTAGGTTCTTTGTTGTTGGGGTATATTGGTGATTGGTTCGGGTATCGTCCGCTTTTTTTTACCACGTTCTTGATTCTGATGATTGGTTTGCTGTCATTTATGGGCTTTCTAAAAAAGGCAATTTTGCGAACGGATCGTTGAAGAGAACTCAATCATAAACTAGAAATTTCAAACCATTCAAGAGAGTAAAGATGATAAAAGCTGTTTTGTGGGATTTCGGTGGCGTTATTACTTCCAGCCCTTTTGACGCATTTAACCGTTTTGAATCTGAAAATGGCATACCCAAGGACTTTATCCGGGGTATCAATGCAACAAACCCGACTACAAATGCCTGGGCACAGTTCGAAAGCAGCCAGATTTCCATCGAGGAATTCGATCGATTATTTGAAGTGGAATCCAAAGCCGCGGGCTATGCCATTGAAGGCCATAAAGTTCTTCTTCTGCTGGCCGGAGATGTGCGACCGGAGATGGTAGCCGCGTTGAAAACCTGCAAAGCCAATTTCAAAATCGGGTGTATTACCAACAACGTCAAATCTGACAAGGGAACTGCCATTCCGCAGACCACAGAAAAACAGGCACAGATGATAGAAATTATGCAGCTCTTTGACGAAGTAATTGAATCCAGTATAGAAGGAATTCGAAAACCCGATCCGGGAATCTACCAGATCGCCCTGGAACGGATGAATGTGAAAGCAGATGAGTGCGTTTTTCTGGATGATCTTGGCATTAATCTCAAACCAGCCCGAGCCCTGGGAATGCAAACGATCAAGGTGCTTAACGGTCGACAGGCCCTGGAAGAATTGGAACAACACACCGGTTTGAAGCTGATCTAAATTCCATTGTCAAAAAAACATCATTTCATATAGGACTCTCACACCAATATCAAAATAGAAGTTGCGCGGGCCCCTAAGGAATCGTCTGAATATCGAGTTTACCGAAATAGAACTAAATACTGCTTGACATCAAAAAGTTGAATTCTCTATCATTTCTTTGGTCTAACTAGAAGGTTCGATGATCTCTACAGAGATATTTTTTTTCGGAGAAAATGATGACTGACTCTAAGAGGACCCCGTGATCCATAACCTGAAGCCGATGATTAGGAGGTGAACTTGAAATTGCAAAAATTCATGGTATCCGCGCTGTTTCTGGTCATAAGTATGTGCGCTTTCGAGAGTGCGTCTGCAGCCGATGAAAGTCTTGCCAGAGGCAATCCTGGTATCCTGATTTTCAGTTTTTCCCATGGACCTGAAACAGAAACCCAAATGGCGCAGGGTGAATTGAAAATTGTGATCAGCGCCTTTGAAAATATAACAGCCATCCATATCAACGGAAAAGAGATTGACTTTAACAAGGATACAAAAGTCGATATCGGCCACCCATTTAAGCTCCTAACAGGACGGAATGAGTTTCTGGTAGTTGTCAAAACCGAAAATGAAACACAACAAAAAAGGTTTGTTATTCACTATGGCAAGAAACAGAAGCCGCAGAAGTCTGCATTGCAGTTGATCGGACTTGTAAACAATTCCTATCTGGACAATGTCACCAGTGTTGTCGATGGAGGCAACGAAAAAAGCGGATCCAAAATTTCACTGACTTTAGTTCCCATCTATAACCTTTATTCCGGTCAGTTCTCTGAGCTAAAAATCAAGGGTATTGTCTTGCGGGAAAAATTTTCAGCAAAAGCGTTTTCAAGTAACGAAGTATCCTACACCAAGATGGCGCTTGAGTGGAAAAACAAGAATACTTTCCTTGGGGAAATCAAAGCTGAAGCTGGAATCAACGATGTACGGACAGATAACAACAATCCCCTCTTAGGCGAGGATGAATCGATATCCGAGTATTATGCGTCCGGCATGATGGCCAGAAAACTCGGCCAGAAATTCAAGTGGGATATGAAGCTGGAATATAAAGTCAAAGACTCCAAGGCCGAATTCACCAATCTCAATAATGACGCTGATGCTGCTGTTTCAGCGATGAATGCACGATTTCATTTCAAATTGAGCGGCTTCAAAGGAACAGGAAAGCTGGGTTACAAAACAAACGATGCCAAGGGAAAATACAAAGATAGTTCAACGAGTAAACTAGGATTCAATGCGTCTTATCCTTTTGAACAATATACGCCAGCCTTGGGTTATGACACCAAACTGACCGCAATGAAGATCGCTGACCCATTCAACGGCAACATCAAACAAGAGGATATGACGAGTGTCATAACCCTGAAACTTGGATATCAGATTTTCAAAACCAGTCATATCGCCTTCAAACTAAAATACAAGCAGCAGACTTCCAACGTAGCAACCTCTGAATACAGCGCCAAAGAGACCATTTTGTCATATACACACGTTTTTTAAGCCGGATTGTCCGGAACCAGCCATCTCGCAAATTGGAACCTCAGGAACATTCATTGATCAATTCAAAATACTGCTCATTCACCGTCTGACCCCATTGAACACCACTCTGCTGCTTGATCAGGTGGAAGCCGGATTTCTCATATAGATGCCGGGCCGCACTCAGTCCCTCAAAAGTCCAGAGATAGGTTTTTTTGTAACCCTTTCTTTTACAAAAATCGACTACCAACCTCATAAGTTCCCTGCCGATTCCTTTACCCCTTATAACATCAGAAATAATAAACCACCTGAGGTGAGCCCCTTCATTTTCAGCATTGATTCCATCTATGGCAACCGCACCTTCAATACGTCCGTTCACAGTGGCAATCCAGAGACCATCGCTGTCTTTATTAAATCGTTGCAGAAATTCTGAGAGTTCTGTGGCAACCTTTGCCTCAAAATAGAGCCCAAATCCCCAGTGAGCGTGATAGTACAACCCATGAAGTTCGGCAATTCTGCCAATTGAACCCGGGATGTACCCACTTTCTATCTTAAATCCTGCTAAACTTGTCATGACAGGTCTCTCCAACGGGGAACAGCTTTAATGGCGCTTGCCCGGGTTACTTGCAAGCCCTCAGCGAAGCGCATGAAACTCCTGTTCAAACTCAGGGATCGTTAAAAAATATCTTCACATAATCTGTTTGCTGAAGTCCCAAAAGCACTGGACATTTTGCAAACAGAATGTGAATTATTTTTTAAGCCGCCCCTTAGAGCGGAGTTTTCGATTTATTCATAACAACTCGGACAATGTTATCTGAGGTCCATGTTAACCACTTTCCGTAAATAAATCTAAGTCGGGGGGCTATTTTTTGAAATATTTTCTGTTTTTCTGGTGTATTAGTACGTAATCAATCATTAACTTAGGCACCAAGTCCCGTGTCTGATATGGTCCCGTTGCAATTGCATAAAGGTTTTAAGATGATCTGTAAGCCGCTGCTGCAATTTTCGCAGCTTGCTTTCGCTGAAATCCCGAGCTTGCTTCGCTCAAACAGGCGGGATTTCGTACGCTCAATTTCGTTAAGATCATCTAAAAACTCCTCCAAGCAATTGAAAAGGGCTCATAACAGACACTCCGTATTCTAATAAACCTTAAGTTAATTGAGTACGTAATTGAATTAAAAATTTGAATTGAATGTGCAGGGGATAGACCACAATTATCGGGCTGACAGTGAACAGGTTATTTGTATTCCCCGGTCATCGCCGAATTGTGAACTGAAAATCTGTTGTTTGATCTAGCCGTCAGCCTGTTTCTGACTGTATCGCGTTGATCATATTAAATGAAGGGAATTTATGAGAAAAAGTCGTTTAATTATAGTTGCTTTGCTGCTAATGGTTTTTCTGGGCGGTTGCTGGCGTGGGTACTATCATCATCCACGATATGGCTCAGGTGAAGGGCAAGAGTGTTCCAGCGAAAATTCACGTGACTGTCAACCCGGCAGAGGATATCATGGATGTGGAAGTTGGTAATTGAGAGACTTTCTCTGGCCTGGACGATTTCCAGATATACTATCACCAGATGCTGATGGTGCCAGACCATCTCACATGAAAAACGATATGCGAAGAAATCATCACATGCAGTCGACATGAATCAAAAATTTAATTTAGAGGACTCCAGATGGCGAGAATAGGTCAATTAAAATTTGTTGTGCTTGCTTTACTGCTGATATTGGGATCTTATCCTGTCCATGTTTTTGGGCAGGAGTTCAATAATATCGAAATTATTGTTTTTCAATCCCCTCTTTGAGGCTGCTGTAAAGGATGGGGTTCCCATCTCAAAAAAGCCGGGTTCAAAGTGAAATTGATTGAAGCTAACAATATTGAAGCAATCAAGAGGAAGTTCAATATCGATCGGAGACTACAAACATGTCATACAGGGATTGTGGGACCTTATTTCCTTGAAGGACATATTCCAGCCGAGGATATTAAACGGCTGCTCAGAGAAAAGCCTGATATCAAGGGGTTAGTTGTGCCCGGTATGCCAATGGGATCACCGGGGATGGAAGGGGATTATTCTGCCCCTTATAACGTACTGAGCGTTGATGCCGATAATAAGATACGAATTTACGCTCGTCACTAAATTAACGGCACCAAAAAAAGAGGTGACCTTTGGGCCGTCGGCCTGATCAGCTCATCATGGCTTCGATTTGAATCAAACCCATAAATAACAGGATTGGCAGCGGTGAGATAGCCAAAGCAATCGTTACAATAAACCCTTTCCAGGAAAACGAGCGATTCATCCCGCAAAGCAGTGCTATTCCACCACCTCCGCCAATGATCGTATTTCCTGGCAGATTGATTAGAATCGCCAAGATAATATAACGGGAATTTGGTAATAGATGCCTTGACGTCTTGCTTAAAAACATTTCAGGAAGCTGTTTTTTAATCCTTGCTTTGATCTTTTCTATGCGCTCATAAAATCGTTTTTCAAGTGATCGAATATCCAGTCCAGATGTGACCCAGGACTTTTCAAACCATCGTCCAATTGCAAACGATAAGCTCAGACCGCATATGGTAAAGAAAAAAATCATCACCACAGCCTCCTTTCCAAAAATCATAATTACCAGCCAGGCTAATTCGACGCCGGGAAAAAAGGGAATACTCAACAGAAAAATATAAACAACACCGGCAATCAAAGCCGCTTTCCAGCCAAAGTTGCCTTTCAACCAAACCATCAACTCTTTCATATCCCCGGTATGATAAAGATACAGGTGTCTGACAAGAATGAGCAGCAAGACAATTGCGACGATTACGCAAAAATTCCGTTTCATTTCATAAGTCTGGACGTTACTAATTTTATATCAAAAATATCCTTCAATGCCACAAACCTTGCTATTTAAGGGATCGTACAAAAATAACTTGGCATAATCTGTCCGCAAAAGTCCCTTGAAGACTGGACATTTTGCAGACAAAATGCCAAGTAATTTTTGAGCCAACCCTAAAGCTGCCAAGATCAAATTAAAAATGGGATGGACGAGAGTGAACCCAAATGTACTTGCTAATTTTGATTGACAATAGTTCATTAAAACAGCTGTTCTAAAATGTTAACATAATATTGCCGTTTTGCGTACCCATCAATAATTGCCGATAGCAATTGATTTTGATACCATTCAAATGTCAACTCAGGGATCGTTAAAAAATAACTTCACTTAATCTGTTTGAAAAAGTCCCAAAAGCCGGACATTTTGCAAACAGAACGTGAACTAATTTTTTAGCCGACCCTGAAGTCCTAAAATAACTGGATATTTTGCACATAGAATGTGATAGCAACGTGTTTCCTTTTCAGCAACGCGTTTCTTTGACGCTAATGAGAACCGCTCGACTAATGGGAAACACTTGACTAATTTTTGAGCCGACCCTTAGAGGCCAGACAAAACGTCATTTTTTGCCCCGCCTGGCCTGAATAATCTTGTCTAAAGAGGAATAATGAAACAGCTATTTTTTACCATCGGAATGATCATTCCATTATTGGTCTTTGCTCACGGTAAAGAAGATCACTCGGGGAAAAAAGCAGAGAAAGCTGAGAATCAGAAAGGACAGCAGATGCATCAGAAGATCGACCAGACAGGTCAGATGAAGAAGTTACAAATCGAAACGATTAACAAAAATTACCAGATCAATGTCAAAGGTATTTTTAAACAGAAATGTATTGACTGCCACGGCGTGCCGGAAAAGTATCCCTGGTATTATAAAGTGCCGGGGATCAAGCAGATTATGGATCACGACATTCAGGAGGCGCAAGAGCATCTCGATATGTCAAATGATTTTCCGTTTGGAGGGCACGGTACACCTCTATCAGACTTGAAAGAACTGAGAAAGACAGTTAAAAAAAGTTCTATGCCACCCCTTCAATACTGGATTTTTCATCCCGGTTCCCGATTGAACGATAAAAATAAGGAGATCATTCTGCAGTGGATCGACCAGTCAATTAACAGACTGAGTCAATAGTTTCAAAATGTACAGCAACTTTTTCTTTGCATCATTCTATGCCCACCCTTTTCGTTCTCTGCGCCCGGCTGCATCATGGGCATGTGATGGAAATATCGTCCGACTCTTCCCGGGTTGCAATGACGCCCCGCACTGACTCTGAAAAGGTCGCCTGACCTCACACCCGTTATACTGATAATTTGACCTTTTTGAACCCTCATGCCCGTGGGCAGTTCAATTTTCGATTTGTGTCCATGGGGGTCGACAATCCAAACAAACTGCCCGTCAGACATTTGAACCTGACCCATTTTAAAATTGGGATGTTCGATGAAGTACCTGGCTCGCTCTTTAAAAAACCAACTCACCAGGGGTAATTCTCGTTTTTCCTTGATGATGACAGCCTGAATTTTTTGATTAATCCCCGTGGCAGCAAGTGCAGCCCCGCCAAATGCTGCTGTCAGATAACTGCCGATGATAATCCCAGCGACTCCTCTTTTCAACGCTTTTGAATTCCACATCAACCAAGACGCAATCCCGGTCACAATAATCGCCGGGAAAATCAAGTCAAAGGGAATATAGGGAAACACATCTTTTAGAAATTGAGTTCCGAAATAGAGCAGTTCCATACTGCCGTTCATTTGGACCTCAAAGACAATGTTATTGACGATGGCAAGCGCCAGAACCAAAAGCAGGATCCCACCAGCCAGCTGCTTCCAGTTGACAGATTGCCGTGCGGCATTCATTGGAACTGTCCCCAAATCAATATTCTCAATTTCAGACATCACCCGTTCGCTGAAATCTAACGGCAAATCGGGGACGGCCGGTTTGGCTGCTTTCAGGATATCTTCCAGTTTTTTCATCAGTATATCCCTTATTTGACTAATTGAATGTTGAATAAATTTCCAAAGACAATTGTCACAATTAAGCCTGCATTTTTTAGCAGGTTCTGCATTTGGAGCCGACCCCTTCGTAGCAGTGTCCCGACCGAATTGGCTGAACTGTCCAATATCTGAGCGATCTCCTCATAGGACTTTTCCTCAAAATAATGCAGGACCATAACTTCGCGATACTTGGGTTTGAGTTTCTGCAATGTTTTATGTACAAGTTCTCGATCTTCTTTTTTTGTTAGCTCATCATGGTTTGAGCCATCAGACAAGTTTTCCCATTGATTATCGTCAAACTGGGATTCTCTTTTTCTGGATACCGTTCTTAAATGGTTGGCCGCTTCATTGTGGGCAATACGATAGATCCAGGATTGCAGGGAAAGTTCAAGATCCACTGAAGCCAGGTTTTGATATACCTTCAGAAAAACCGATTGGGTCACGTCTTCAGCCGCTTCCCGGTTCTGATATAAAAAACGATATAAATAAGAGTATATTTTTTGCTGATAACACTCCATCAGGATCTGAAAATCCCCCTTGTTACCTGAGAGGATCGAACGGATTAAATCCGCATCGGAACCTTGGGACCTGTCCATATTTAGAATTGAACGAAGATATTTTTGAGGAAGACGTTCATATTTGTAACGTTCCGTTGCTAATAACCTAATTCTTTCTAAAAACTCCGTCAATTATTCAAATTCTGTCACTGATCTCAAACTGAAATTTTATCTTGAATACGGCATATGAGCCTGAGATCTATTTGTTTGCATTGATGGCCTGGTTTTTGGGGTTGATGTTGCATGCCTCCTACGCACCGCATAGTATCCATCATCGGGCAGAGTGGAAAGAGCCAGCAATTAACCTATATTGCGGAAACAATAAAAACTGAGTATTTTAATCTAAGGAGATCTGAATGGGGAACCGACCAGTTGGCGGGTTTATACTATTTACATCGAGCCCGATCGTAGCTTTTGTCGATGGATTCATCAAGATGGTTGGAGAAATCTCTTGGGGTATATGGGCGCGGGTTGGGCCGCATCTCCAAAAAATAACCTGCCTGTCACAAATAACGCGCGTAGCTTTCTCTCCGAGCGCTTGCTGGTAAAAAATTATAAATTCGAGGTGATGATGACACATAAAAAGATTTTTTTCGCCAATTACTTTATTCTGATGTTCATTGTGGCTTTTTCTGCCCAGGCCTATGGCAAAGACATACCATGGTATGAAAGCATTTCACCTCAGGAATCGGCGCAGTTGATTCAGAGTAACAAAGACAATCCGGGATTTGTCATTCTGGATATACGAACCCCAGCCGAAGTCTCACAGGGAAAAATAGAAAATTCGATCCAGTTGAATTTCTTTTCTCAAAGCTTTGCGGCTAATCTCCACAAACTGGACAAACAATCAACATATTTGGTCTATTGTCGAAGTGGGAACCGAAGTGGCAAGACTTTGGAAATCATGAAGATAATGAAATTTAGCCGAGTTTATAACATGAGGGGTGGATTCCGTGGATGGAACTATCAGGGACTGCCGATTGTAAAATAAGGCGTAACTGTTCAGCATGGCTCCATCGAGGGGATCATGATTCAAAACAAGCATGAATCCATCCCTGAAGCCAAGTGTTTCGTCAGAAACGCGTTGACGAAAACGTCCTGTCTCCAATCTTTTTGAATCACAATCCCCCAGGCTCTGACAATGTAGTAAATAGCAAATTTTTAATATGATTTGTTAAGACACAGGGGGGTGAACATTAACATAATACCAGGAAGGTACCCCTGAAAAGAGAAGTACGGGGGATGAGGATTCCTGAAAGTTCAGATATCAGAGGAAGAAAAATAATCTGAATGCAGGGACAGGGAAATTGTCTGGTTGTATCGTGGTCTATCTATGAAGAGATTAAGTCAATATCGTCTAGCTTGCGCAGCAGCTCTTCCTTTTCATCATTCCTTCTTTGGGCATCTGTTGATGATGCTTGCGCATTTTTTCATCCATCCCCTTATTCATCATTGACATGTGATGGAAATATCGCCCAACCCTTCCCGGGTTGCAGTGACGTCCGCTACTGACTCTGAAAAGATTCCCAGACGAAACGCCAGCTATACTGATAATTTGTCCTTTGCGGACCGTCATCCCAGTAGGCAGTTCGATCTTCGATTTGTGTCCATGGGGATCCATAATCAAAACGAAACGTCCGTTGGATTTCTCGACCCGACCCATTTTAAAATTGGGAAGATCGATGAAATATCGGGCTCGCTCTTTAAAATACCAGCTCACCAGGGGCCATTCTCGCCTTTCTTTGATGATGGCATCCTGGATCTGTTCGTTAATGCCAGTTGCAGCAAGGGCAGCTCCGCCAAACGCAGTGGTCAGGTAACTGCCGATGATAATGGCTGCAATTCCTCTTTTCAAAGCCTTTGAGTTCCACATCAACCATGATGACATCCCGGTCACGATAATGGCTGGAACTACCAGGTCAAAGGGGAAGTAGACGAAAATATCTTTTAAAAATTGAGTTCCAAAATAGAGCAGCTCCACACTGCCATTCATTTGGACTTCAAAGATAATATTATTGACGATCACCAGGGACAGTAACAAAAGCAGAGTTCCACCCGCTAATTGCTTCCATTTGATGGGTTGCCTGGCCAACTTCAGGGGCAGTGTCGCAAGATCAATCTTCATCACTTCAGACATCACCCGCTCGCTGAAGTCCATCGGCAAATCAGGGACAGCCGGTTTGGCTGCTTTTAGAATATCATCCAGTTTTTTCATCTGTGTATCCCCTGTTTTACCAATTGAACGTAACGCATTTTTCTATAAATCATTGTGATGATAAATCTGAATTTTGAGGCCATTTTTCCATCCGAAGCCGCCTTCTGCACAAAGCCGAGCTCTTATCTCTTAATACACCGTCTGAAAAATTATATTTCAAAATCGGATAAAGTTTTTTCAGTGCCTCCGATAAAGATTTAAAGCTTCGAGTAGTAAATGGCGCTCCTTTCAATATCAGATAAAGTTTTTTCAGTGCCTCCGACGAAGATTTAAAGCTTCGAGTAAAAAATAGCGCTCCTTTCAATATCGACATTTCTCTGAGTTAATTGAATCTATGATCAATCGCATCAGCTATATTTGTCATCGGTTCGCCTTTTTCCTCCATTTTAGAAGCCAATTCCGCTTCATCCATGCAGATGCCGCAGTTCGCCGCATGATTGTCTGTAAAACAACTTAGCAGACTTTTATGCCTGATACTCATCGCGCATCCGCAATAACAGAATAGTTGGTCAAGAATCTGGGGAATCCGTCTGGCAATGGTATAAGCCTTAATCTGTCTTGGCTGTCGATAATTCATGGGATTTACGACCGGTTTTTTTTCTCGAAATTCATATGACGATTGATCCAGCTGGACAAGGTGCATATCAGATGTGCCTCTGTATATCCCACTGTCCTGAGATTCTGCCAGTAGTGTTTTTTGTTTGTAGTTGTTATAGGTGTTCCAGCCTCCAAAAATCAATGCAGCGGAGCCTATAACAGCAATCCAGATTAAATAGTTCGATTTTTTACTCGTTTTCTGCTTGCTATCTTTATTACGTTTCTTTGATTGCATTTTATCCTTTTTCTGCGGAGTCTTTTTTCAATTATCAAAAATATCGTTCATTTCAGCTACTGAATTATCTCAATGACAAAAAACATCCGAGGCAATCGCATGACGAATGTAACAATGGCTTGTAATCCCGCGTACTGACTGCATCAATAGCACTTGCATGAATCAATGTATAATGAGCAAAAACTGATTAATATTGCTCAGAAAGCTCCTCAAAACCAACAATGGCGCGAATATAATGGTGACACGGAAAAGTCATGCGATTGCCCTGAAAAACATCCGAGGCTGCCTTGCATTTTAATTCACAGGTCAGTATCGTTATAGGTCAGACGAGCTTCCCCTTTTTTCGACTTTTAAAAGATCTACCGGTTTTACCTTGAAAGCGCCCCTTATAAATAAAGGTTGAGCCATGACCGTTCGAAATCTGTTGCGGTTTATGCGAAGTCTTTCCCTGCTCACTTTGGGTCTGACGGCAGGATCGGTTATTTTGGCCACTGTTCTTAGCCATCATAAACATCATTGCGCCCATTCCAATGGGACAAACTACAGCGAACAGCAGTTCCAGCGAAGGTGAACTGAAACCCAGACTTCCCATGAGCAAAAAACCCAGAATCGGGACACCGCAGCAGATGGCCATCAGCCATAAGTGTTTGGAATGCGCAGACTCGGTCTTCTTCATATAATCTCCGTTTTTCAGAGGTCAGGTTGACAGACAATTTCAGTTGTACCCGTTAATACACCAATTGAAACAAATTATTTCAAAAAACTTTACTATATAAAAAAAATTCATTTGAAACGATTCTTTGAAATAAATCTTCAAGAGCGGTGTATTTACTCTGAGGAGTAACGAAATGGGAATCACAATTAAGGCTGAGGGTCGGATCATAAATTACTTCACATTCTGTTCGCAAAATGTCCAGTGTTTTGGGGGTTTTTGCAAATAGATTATGGGTTGGCTCAAAAATTACTCAAGTGTTTCCCATTGATGAAAAGGAAACGCGTTGCTGTGGCATTTTGTCTGCAAAATGTCCTGTCTTTAAGGTACTTCAGGGTCGGCTAAAAATTAGTCAAGTGTTTCCCATTAATGAAAAGGAAACACGTCGCTGTCACGTTCTGTTTGCAAAATGTCCGGCTTTTGGGACTTTTTCAAACAGATTAAGTGAAGTTATTTTTGAACGATCCCCTTGCGGACAGATTATGCCAAGTTATTTTTGTACGATCCCTGAACTCAGAATTTTTCACCTGATCAAAGTAGATTAAGTGAACGTCATTAAAAGTTTCAATTTGATATGATAGCTATGGCAATGTCATTATTTAAAAATATCCGCTGGTCAGTGGTCTTTCCGGCGATCTTTGTACTGATGCAAACAGGTATTTTTATTCCTCTTTACGCAGATACCAGCAGTCTGAACTATGAACAAGCCGAATCGAACGCGACTCCTGTTACAATCAAGTTCAGACTCGAGCCGGAATCAGTCAGACCCGGTGAGGAAATTCGAGTTGTCATGTCCCTGGATATCGAAGATGGGTGGCACATATATTCTCTGGTCCCAGGAGAGGATACCAGTATTCCACCTACCATTGTCAGTTGGTCTTCTAATAACTTGACAATTAAGGGACCTGCCTACGAGACCAATCCAACAGTAAAGTATGATCCAGTCGTGGAGGCAGTGCTTGGGTATCATGAAGACCAGGCCCGGTTTTATCAAAATTTCAGTGTTCCACAAAATTTAGCAAGCGGTGAAAATTTGTTAACCGGATCGGTCAGATATCAGGCCTGTGATGCCCGAATTTGTTTATTGCCTGCCACAAAAAAGATAGAGATCCTTTACAAAGTGGCATCATTGCCAGCCAGACCGGCCCACTCATTTATGAACAGGGCAATTGATGATCTTCAGGTTGAAGGGTCACTGCTGCCTTCGGCAGATTCTCTGGAATCCGCCCTTTCAAAAGGGTTCTGGGCCTTTATTCTTTTAGCCATTCTAATGGGTATGGCCGCCTGGATCACACCTTGTGTATTTCCCATGATTCCCATCACGGTTTCATATTTTTCAAAGCGGTCCAGTCAAACAAAGCAGAAAGGGGTGTCGTTGGCCGTCGTTTTCTGCCTTGGGATCATCGTCACGTATACCGGGATCGGCCTGATCATGACCGCGTTGATCGGTGTGACGGCAGCCATTCAGCTAGCCACCAGCGCCTGGGTCAATATCGGAATTGCCTTATTGTTCACGGTATTCGCATTCAGCTTGATGGGACTCTTTGAACTCAGTCCACCTTCCGGTCTGGTACAAAAGGTTGATAAGATCTCACGCTATGATAACGGATACCTGAGTGTGATCCTGATGGGAACAGCATTCACGTTAACCGCCTTTACCTGCACTGTCCAATTCGTTGGTACACTTCTAATAGCCGCTGCCCATGGCGAATGGCTCTGGCCGACGGTTGGCATGTTGGTTTTTTCAACTGTATTCGCTTTGCCGTTTCTGTTTCTGGCATTGTTTCCGAGCTGGATAACATCAGTCCAGAGCAGGTCGGGAACCTGGATGATGAAGCTGAAATTTATTCTCGGGTTATTGGAATTGATCGCTGTGACCAAATTCCTGAGTAATGCAGACCTGGTCTGGGGGTGGGGAATTTTAAACCGTACCGTTGTCTTGAGTATATGGGCAATCCTTGTCTTATGCATCGCACTGATCATACCTGGTATTTTACCGGTTCCTGGCGTATCACCGGCTCGCCAGCGGATTTTTCACTGGATTCCCGCTTCAGTCGTATTGACTCTGGCCATCTACTTTGGATATGGAAGTTTGGGTCAATCATTGGATGGTTGGACAGAGTCCTACCTGCCTCCTGATATTTCCACCCTAAACAGGATAGCGTCGGAAGATGTCAAAAGGGTCTCAGCAGAAGCAGCCGACGAATTAAAATGGCATTCAACTCTGGAATCGGCCTTTAAACAGTCACACAAGGAGAACAAGCCTATTTTTGTCGATTTTACCGGGTATACCTGCATCAACTGCAGATGGATGGAAAAGAACTCATTTACCCATCCCGAAGTCCATGACCGATTCAAAACCAAGTTTATATTGGTCCGCTTGTATACGGATGGTGGAGACAGACATCTTGAAAATCAAAGTTTACAGGTTGACAGGTTCAAAACCATTGCGCTTCCTTTTTATATTATCCTGTCCCCGAACGACGAAGTCCTGGCCAAAACATCCGGCATCAGTAATCCTCAAGAATTCATTCGTTTCCTGGATTCATCAGGCACATGAAACATTCCAACTAAGGGTCGGCTCATAAATTACTCAAGTGTTTCCCATTGATGAAAAGGAAACGCGTTGCTGTGGCATTCTGTTCTCAAAATGTCCAGTGTTTTGGGGGCTTCAGGGTCGGCTAAAAGGCTAGTTCACATTCTGTTTGTAAAATGTCCAGTTATTAGCAGCAATGTCCGGTTAGGTTTTTGCAGACTAAAAGCTGAATGACAAATCCAGTCTCTGCGCATAAGGATTTAAAGGTTTTCTAAGTTTGCTTCACGAAAAACCGCCAAACTCGCCTGCCTCGCTCAAACAAGGCTTATTTTCGCTACGCTAAACTAAGAAAATCTAATAAATCCTTATAAGCTCGATCCCGGATTCATCATTCAGCTTTTTGCAAAAACCTAACCGGACATTGCTGAGTTTTTAGGACTTTTACAAACAGATTAAGTGAATTTGCCTTTTAACGATCCCTATGCAAATAGATTATGTGAAGTTATTTACGAACGATCCCTAAATGAACAATTAAAAAAAAAATTTAGACTTTTTTGAAATAAAACGTTTCAGCCGGTGTAGTAATGAATAAGTGGTAAATTCAGATATCACCCATGAGCCAATTTGAACTCGATTTTAAACACTTTTGATAGTTGGAGAAAAAATGAAAGCAAGAATTAAAAAAGCATTGGCAGCTGTTGGGGCATTCGCTATTCTAGGTGGTGCGGTTGCTTTAATACCGTTTGGTCAAGAGAGTTTTGCCTGCGGATACAATAAAGCAGGTGGTGAAGGCTACATGCCCCAACAAAGAGGTTCAGGCAGCGCTTATCAAAAGTCGGTAATTACCCAGGAAAAGGCAGTTGAAATCGTTTCTCGGCATATAAAGCAATTGAATCCGGATCTAAAAATTGGAAATGTCAACGATGCCGGCCCCCTCTACGAAGCGGAAATTCTTTCCGGCCAGAAGGAAATCCTGCAGGTGATTGGCGTTTACAAACATTCCGGGCAGATGGTGATAATTAATTGATTCGAAAACTGGCAAAAAAAGAACAAATGAATGATGAAAACCCTATGACAATCTCCAACAGAAGAATTGACCGCTTTCTCTTTGCTGCTCTTCTGGTTATCGCCATAGGCGTTCCTCTTTCGCTGCAACTATACAACGAAAGATACCTTGTCAATAAGCTTGATCAGGGGGCAAAGGTTTTTGCCCTGACCGGGCATGTGGAAAAGGGCTGGGTTTCCGGAGATGTTAAAGCATGGGAAACAGTTACCCTACCAGGAAAAACGCTCAACCTGAAACAGCCGGTCATCCGCGTTAAAAAAGGAGACAAGGTTGTTTTGAAATTGACTAGTAGTGATGTGATTCACGGGTTCAGTTTAAAGGACTTTGGGATTTTTATTACCGACGGCATTTTACCTGGAAAAGTTAAATTGGTCTCCTTCACCGCCGACAGGGTCGGGACTTTCACTTTTACGTGCAACGCTATTTGTGGTGAAAAACATGAGCAAATGAAAGGAACTATTATTGTGACAGCGTGACCCCCTGTTATTTAGATTTGAGAAAAATCCGCTTACTGCTGGGGTCCTGTTTTGAAATCAAACTCAATTTCAACAGGCCACAGATTGCTTTTTCTTGAGTTCCAGCCGGAATATCAAAATATCTATTCATTTACAAAGATCTTTTATCAGCCGATTTTGCTATTTGTAAAATTCACAGATTCAAAGAAAACCGACTCTTTTGCGTCAGGATCTAAAAATAGGAACCAAAAATGAAAACAGATTCAAAGAAAATACTCAAACTGGTTATTGTTTTCTTAATTCCTCTTTTCACACTGATTATTTCTTCCTGTGATCGATTTGGTGCAGCTAGAGCAACAGACAGAACATTTGTCAGTGGCAAGGTCATATCAGGCTATGGTCCTGTAAAAGATGCCCAGGTACGCATTCCCGGTCAGAAAACGTTTGCCGTGACTGACAAAGATGGTCGGTTTTCATTGTCGCTTGGAGTTTTAAAAGGGGACCGTTTTAGAGTTGTCGCGGGAAAAGAGGGTTGGTTCAACAATGGAAAACTGTTTTTGCGGGGTAAAAACGTCGAAATCTATCTTAATCCTGTACCCAGGGTCGACAGGCCTGACTATCAGTTTCTTTCACCGAAAGTTTGTGCAGAGTGTCACGTTAAGCTGACCAAAATCTACAACCAGTCAAAAATGGCTCACACAACCAGTAACCCTAAAGTATTGCAAATGTACAACGGGACCGACGCTTTGAACAACGCCGGGCACGGACCGGGGTTCAGGCCCGACAATCCTGGCAATAATGGGGATTGTGTCACCTGCCATGCACCATCAGTTGCCGCAACAAATCCCAAATCCCACGATTTAAACTTAGCACTGTTTTCGCCTGCAGCAGAATGGGATGGAATCAGCTGTGACTATTGCCATAAAATCCGTCGGGTTGTGAAAAGTGAAACATCGCCCAGCGGGTTTAAAGCAGTCCATCAACGACAAACACCATCCCAGGGAAATTCGATCCTGGTGTTTGGTCCCTATCAGGATGTTTCCGTTCCGCCAATGGCGGCATCATATGCCTCTGTTTTTGAAAAAGGTCAGTACTGCAGTGTGTGTCACAGCCATAAAAAGAACCTGAAAAATAGAAAAACGTGGGATTGGGGAAAAGTTTATTCCAAAGCCGAATGGAAGGGGTTCGGACTGAAGGATGCATCTGTATTACCTGTACAAACCACCTATCAGGAGTGGAGACAATGGCAAGCCAGTCTGGTAAAAAACGACCCGAACAAAGGTAAGAAGTGCCAAGACTGCCACATGAGCTGGCGCAAGGAAATGCTTCCCTTCGACAACCATATTGTGAACGGACATGTCCAGCAGATGTGGGGAACCTACCGTTCCGAGCAAACCATCCACCCCCACCAGTTTGACGGTGGGACTCAAACTCAGCTGAAGACGGCAGTTTCGTTAGAAGTGGATGGAAAAATCGAAAAAAACAGTCTCGTTGTCACGGTTTTCGTGACCAACACCAATGGTGGACACTGGATCCCTACCGGTGAAACCATGCGCAGCCTGATGCTGGTCCTTAATGTCAGGGACGAAAATGAAAAACCGCTGAAAATGATCAAGGGAAAGCGTCTGCCGGACTGGACGGGTAAAGGAAAACGGGTACTTGGAAATTACGCGGGTCTACCAGGTGTTGCATTTGCCAAAGTCATGCAGGATGCAAAGGGCAATCTCAATGTGCCTTTCTGGAACGCAACGTCCATTGCAGTTGATAACCGAATCAGGCCCAAATCAACAGTGACCTACCAATGGCGTTTCGCGTTGAATGATGCGGACAGTGAACCAACAGCCAACGCCAGTTTGATTTACCGGCCTGTGTTTAAAAATCTGGCAAAAAGCAAAAAATGGATAGTCGATGACATCAAGGTGACCGAGGTTGCCTGGTAGTTTCGGGGGCAATTATTTATTCCAAAAAAGATTGAACAGGAGTGGCTGGTGTGATCTCGTCTCCAACTGACAGGGGGGGCATACCGGACACGGATAAATATCGCAAATTTTTTCAACATTCTATCTGCCCACGCTGGACACATTGGTTAAAATGAGAAAGACGATTCAATTATTTAATATAAAAGGAGTCGATATGATCAAAAAGAGTAATCTTGCATTTATTGCGGTTGTTTTAATAGTTTTCACCTTGGCGTCTCTACCGGCATGGGCGGGTACCATCATCGGAAGTCTCACAGTTAAAGGCCTGAGATCACCAAAGGATGTTGTCGTTTATATATCCAAAGGCCCGGTTTACAAAGTAGATTCCCCAGAGGCTCGTTTTGCCGTGGACCAGAAAAATCTCTCCTTTTTACCCCATGTATTGGTAGTCCCCCAGGGATCTACCGTTCATTTCCCTAACAATGACAAGGTTGGACATAACGTTTTTTCACTTTCAAGAACCCAAAAATTCAACCTGGGGAATTACGGCCCTGGTGAATCTAAAAAGATCGTTTTTGATAAACCGGGACTGGTGGAATTGAGATGCGATATGCATGCAGAAATGTCGGCCTATATCCTGGTCATGAAAAACCCTTTCTTTGGCATCACAGATAAAAAAGGAAATTTCGCTATTCCTGACACCGGATACCTGAAAGGTCATGGCGTTACTTCAGTACAGGAATTACCGGCCGGGAAATATACAGTCAGAACCTGGCATGAAAAATTAAAAAGCGTGAAGAAGACCATCGTCGTTCCGAAATCAGGTGAAGTGGTTTTGAAGCTGAAACTAAAGCGGGGGACACCGGGATCCCTGTATAAACGTTAAAGGTTTAGGGTTTAATGGGTAAAAAAAAGGTTATCTTAACTATTCTCGGGTTACTGGTTTTTGCAATCGTCGTTCCCATCGTCTTAAATCTTTGGACTGAAAAGCCACAGACACATATTATCACTCTGGAAGCGAAAAAATACGGCTATTCACCCTCGCGCATCAAGGTGAATAAGGGTGATACCATCATCTTCAAGCCGACTTCCCTTGATGTGACCCACGGCTTTCTGTTGGATGGATACGATCTGGAATTTACCATCAAGCAGGAAGGTATCACTTTCCTCAAATATTCCTGGGAAGAGGATGACGGCAGTGTTAAAATCGATTGGGATAAGGTCGACGAGATTGAGCTACTGGCAGACAGAGCGGGGAAGTTCACATTTCGTTGTATCCACATCTGTGGTAACCTGCATCCTTTTATGACAGGGGAACTGATTGTACTCCCGAATCATCAATACTTTTTGGCAGTTTCACTGTCACTGTGGGTACTGATCAGCCTCCTGCTCTGGTTTAGATATGTACCGCAGAAAACGCTGAAAAATCGACCCAGAATAGATCTGCTCAAAGTTTTTCCCTGGTTGGATCGATTAGTTAAAATGCGCGGCTTCCACTTCTTTGTTCTGCTTCCCAATGTCATCATATTCTACCTGTTTATTATCAGCAGTCTCTGGGGCAGCCCGGTTGGGAATCGGAATATCGCCATTATCTTTGTCTGGATATTATGGTGGTTTGCTTTAAAAGCGTTTTTTGTTCCCCTGGGCGCAAGATTGTGGTGTATGATCTGCCCGTTGCCGGCCCCCGCAGAATGGCTCAGCCGTCGGACTTTGATCGGGGTCCGTTTCCTGGAAAAGCCTTTCAAACGCCTCCATCATAAGTATCTCGGTCTCCAATGGGACTGGCCGAAAAAAATGCAAAACATGTGGTTGCAGAATATCATTTTCATGATCATGATATCGTTCGGCATCATTCTGATCACGCGACCGGTGGCAACTGCATCTTTATTCCTGTTAATTCTGGGTGCCACCTTGATCCTGGCCTTGTTCTTTCGTAGACGGGTTTTTTGTCAATTCCTCTGTCCGGTGGGCGGATTCCTGGGAAATTATTCCATGGCATCCGTAACTGAAATCCGGGCAGTGGACTACGAGGTGTGCCGTAAGCACAAGGAAAAGTCCTGTCTGGTCGGTAGCGCCGATGGCTGGGGTTGTACCTGGAACCAGTATATTGGAACGATGGAGCGTAACAATTATTGCGGCTTCTGTATGGAATGTCTGAAAAGCTGTCCCAAAGACAATATTGGCATTTTTGTGCAACCTTTTGGATCCGACAAAAAGATGAAAGGATATGATGAAATGTTCAACATCATCATCATGCTGGTGGTGGCTATTGCTTTCAGTGTGACAATGCTGGGACCTTGGAGTTTTATTAAGGATGCGGCGAACGTGACAGAAAGTGGGCAAGTCCTCAATTTTATCGTTTATGTGGCCGTCCTGTGGACCGCGGCCCTGGTCATCGTCCCCTGGATATTTATCAAATTCTCCGGTTTGTCCAACCGAATCAGCGGTGACCAGGTTGAAACCCGGGAGATAGCCCTGCAATCTTCATATGCACTGATTCCCGTCGGAATCTTTGCCTGGATCGCCTTCAGTTTACCCTCGGTGCTGGTCAACTACAATTATATTCTGAGTGTTTTATCTGATCCACTAGGCCTGGGGTGGGATATTTTTGGGACTGCCAATATGGCTTTTCAACCATTTTATCCACAATGGATACCCGCCATTCAGGGGGGGTTGCTACTGACAGGTTTGTATTTCGGAATAGATCGCGGATTCAAAGCCCTGGAACCTGTCATTTCAGATCGGGTCGCCAGGGCCAAAGCGATGATACCGCCAGCAGTTTTTGCCTGGGTCGCTGTGAATGTCTTGTTGAAGCTATATATGAGTTGATCTGTCCTATCCTCCTGAAGATTTCCCTTGGGTTACTCCGCCAGAAGCAACCGTACCAGCTCCTGTGACTCCTCGCCCATCCACAACCGCTGCCCCACTGCCACACCACGTGCCCGACCTTTGTTATCGATAATAAATGTCATCGGCACACCCCTGATTTGATAAATCTGGGCCGTCTCAGAGGTCGTATCATGAAGGTTGGGAAAGGTTATCTTCAACTGTCTGACATAGTCGACCACTTTCTTTGTATTCGCTCGGTCAACAGAAACGCCAAGGACCAAAAAACCGTTGTGCTTGAATTTATCGTGCAGGGCTTGCAAAGCTGGCCGCTCTGCTCTGCATTTCGGTCACCAGGTAGTCCAGAAATTTAGAAGAACAACCTTTCCTCTAAAATCACTGAGCTTGACGATTTTCCCTTCCGTTGATTTCAATGAGAAGTCAGGCGCTTCAATCGGCGTTACAAATTGGTTTATGCTCAGCGCTTTAAAAAGCTCTTTTTCATCTGCAACAGCAGTTGCAGATGAAAATAAAATTAATCCGCTCAGAAGTGCCAGACAAATGGTCTTGACATGATTTAAGATATCGTTCTGATTGATATTTCGGTTCCTCAAACTAACCTCCTATGTGGTCACTCAAAGACAGAATTAATAGCTGGTTTCAAGATGAAATAAAACGGGTCACTGCGCATATTAATCCATCCCTTAAGAGTAATACACCGCTCGATGACAAATTATTTCTAAATAAATTGTGACACTCTTGCAACTGATAAGTTCAGCCGTCCAGACGCTGTTTCAAAAAGGTGTGTTAAGAGCCCCATGGGTGTGGATGGTCTAAGGAAATGGAAGCAAACGGGCCTGGTGGAAGGAAAAGCCAGTTTGGCTGCACGTGGTCTTCAACAGCCAAACTTTCGATTTATCAGGTTGGCAAGACTTGGTTAACTGAGCTGATAACAGGCGGACCGCCTGTTGTTTTAGATCTTCAGGGCAGTTTTCGTCTTCTATCGGGGCAATCTTCAAAAACGCTGCAACCAGATAATCCAAACAGAAGAGCAGCCATGAGCAACAACCTGAATCCACGTTTCTTAAAAGCCATCATTCTGATCATATATTAAAGTTAATTGGGATAAGGCTCTGAACAAAGATCGTTCAACTGTATAAGAGCAATCGCCCTTGATCAGAAAATGCATAAAAAAGACCATCACAATCGGATGGGATCCTCTGTCGACCTGCTAAGGCCATAGTCAACTGAATACGTTGCCAAAAAATAGTTATTAATTTATCGACCGTGACCCAGCCGCATTTCATCAAGGGGTCTTTATGGGAAAACGGATAGTGAATTGAGATCCTTTACCAGGAGTAGAATCGACACTGATCATCCCTCCCAGGTTTTCAGTGACGATGAAGTAAGATACAGATAATCCCAGACCTGTGCCAAGGTTTCCTTTTTTCGTAGTGAAAAACGGTTCAAATATCCGTCTTTTTAAATCGTCATCCATGCCTGGCCCGTTGTCCGCTATTTCAATATAGACCGAATGTTGATCCGACTTTATATGAAGATCAAACTGAGGTTTTCTGACATCTGCCGTTTCCAGCATGGCATGGGCTCCATTCTTCAGAATATTGAGAAATACCTGCTGAATTTGACCTGCCTCACAGAGAAATTCAGGGGTAGGCTCGTGGTAATGTCGTTGAATCAATATCTTTTTAAAATCGAAGTGTTTTTTCAGGTCATAATCATTGGTAGCGAGATCAATGGTCTTATCCATCAAATCCGCAATATTATGAACACTGACGTCATAGTCACTTTTTTTTGCTGAACGATAGCATGTTGCTCACGATTTTAGCCGCCCGAAATCCGGACTCCTTAATGGCAGCGATCATGGCATAGATTTTTCGTTTTTCTAATTGGAAATGGATCTTTTCCACAGTGATGCCCGATTCGTTCACAATATCCCTCAATGTGGATGAGTCTACCTTAAGTCTTTGTTCCAGAATCTGAACACTTTGGATAATAGCCGCCAGGGGATTATTGATTTCATGTGCCATGCCGGCTGCAAGTCCACCCACAGACATCATTTTCTCTGTTTGAATCAGCACTTCAGAAAGTTTTACCCTTTCTGTGACGTCATCAATCCGGATCACCGCGCCACCTTTCACGCCGGTGATCAGGGGATATACTGAAATATCCAAATATTTCAACTCGTCGCTGTTCAAGAGTTTTATATTTTCTGACCTGTAAGAGTTTTTTCCGGATATGGCTGCCTCAATGGCATTTATATCAACCGGGATTGTTGAAATCATGTCTCTCCAGTGCATACCCGGATCGTTGCTGGGTAATACACCAATCATGGATTCGGCTTCGACATTATACCGGGAAACGTAACCATTTGCATCAACACCAATAATGGCCGAAGGCATTGAATCGATAATACTCTGCAGGTATATTCGAAGATCCTGGATCTCTTTTTCTCTGGTCTTTGCTTCTGTAATATCAATAAAGCTTTCCAGATAGTGCTCCTTTCCGTTGAAATTGATTTTAGCAAAGGATTTAATAATCGGGATCTCCTCCCCTGCTGCATTGGTCACATATAGGTCGGAATAACTGCCTTTTAATCCTGGCAATCCAGCGGGACATTGATCAACATGATGAGGGCAGATAAATTGGTTGCATCTTTGGCCAATAATCTCCTTCTCGGACAGATTGATCATCTTTGCTGCATGTGGATTAAGATTAACAATCTTAAAATCTTCCGGATCAATTATCACAATACCGATTTTGACAGATTTCAGTATGACCTGCAGCTGTTCCTCGCTCTCTTTAAGCGCTTCACTCGCTTTGTTTTTTTCAGTGATCATTCTATTGGCTGACTCAGCCAGCATAGAAAACTCAGGAAAATTAAGCTGCTTAATGTCAATCGGAATAAACTTTGTGGATGATGTTTTAAAAAAATCCGTCAACGACTGAATATTACGACGTATCCGCCTGGAGAAAAATCTAACGATTAGTGATATGATGATCAGACATGATATTAAAATACCAACAAAGCTAAATATTTTATTCCGAATCTGCCTTTCCAGGATTCTCCTTTTTTCAGCTATGACTTCATCGATTTCATCAACATAAACGCCTGCACCGATATACCATTTCCATTTGTAAAACCCTTCAGCATAACTGAGTTTCGGCGCATGTTTTTCCCCATCCAGTTTTGGCATGACATAGGTCACATATCCCCCACCCTCTTTTGCTACCCTTATCAGCTCCTGCACTATTTTCAGGCCATTGACATCGGTGACATTGATCATGTTTCTTCCTGAGGCCGGGCCTGAAAGAGAAACCCCATCCCACTGCCCGGCGAAAATGTAACCACCTCTGCCATATATGACCCTTTTGAGTAATTTCAGGACATCCTTTTTAACGGTCGCTTCAAAATCATCCAGATATTCACCTGTGCCAATATACCAATTATAGGGTTCAAAGTGCTTTACAAAAACCATTTTGGGGTAGGCCTCCCCCACTTTTTTTCGCTTAGTCATCGTATAGGTTAGATACCCTTCCTTCTTTTCAGTCACGATTCGGAAGATCTCTCTGAAGACGTATTTTCCTTCGGTGTCTCTGAAATCAAAATAATTTTTTCCTTCCTCTCCCGATCGATCGGGAAACATCACAACAGTTCCATCAGACCGGCCTGCAAAATAATAACCGCGTCCCTCATTAAAGCGAATATCTTTTAGCGCATCACGGATCATATTGATAATCTCTGCATCCGGTTTATGCCCCTGATTGGCTTTCCAAATACTGTAGGCGATGCTGTGCGCTTCATATACCCTGTTCTTTAACGACGCTTTCAAACGGGCGTCGTTCTGATCTTTATGAAATCGGATATATCTGATGGCGCGTTCCACTTCTGTCTTCATCAACAGCTTTTGAGAAGTGATATATTCATATTTCAGTGTTTTTACCTCGTCAAGAAAACGATCTCTTTCCTGAGATATCCAGAGATAACCGATCAGGAGCAGCAAAAAAACACTGATACCAACCGTATTAATCAACAGAATACTACCGATTGTCAGCCTGCCTGTGAAAAATTTTCTAAGCATAATAGATAGGCAAATTTTTTTCCTGGTTAACCAAATTTAGTTGAAGTCGGTAATCAGCAAAGTCAGTGATAATTCTAGCATAGATCACCTAATAAGTGAAATGTAAGCCTTTTTTGATGGGACTGCATTTATCAACCAATCGCAGGTTTTTATTTAGATCGCAACAGGCGTTAAGAGGCCAGAACCCTCTAAGGGATCGTTTTACAGTTGTGATGGCATTGGCAAGGTGATGGTAAAGCACGTTCCCTGATCGATCCGGCTGTTGATATCGATTCTTCCATCCAGGTCAGCAACTTCGCTTGCAACTGCATCCATTCCAACACCTCGACCAGACAGATCCGAAACGGTTTCATTCGTGGAAAAGCCTGGTTTGAAGATTAATTGTGCGGCCTCTTGCTCAGATATCGTTTCAGCCTGTTCCGAGGTGATCAGACCCTTTTCCACAGCCTTGGATTTGACCATAGAATCATTGATGCCACCCCCATCATCGGAAATCGCAATGATAAAATCGTTGCCTTCGACGTGGACCTCAATTACCAACTCACCTGTTTCCGGTTTACCTTGCATCATTCGCATATCAGCGGTTTCAATTCCGTGATCAACCGCATTACGAATGAGATGAATCAGGGACGCAAAAAAGGGTTTAAACGGAGCGTGAATAATTTCGGTTTTTTCACCTTTCAATTTTACTTTGAGCGGCTTATTTAATTGCTTACCAAGCTCCGTCGCATCTTCCGCAAACTTTTTCATAATATTGCGGACAGGCTGTTTACGAAGATCAAGCACAGCTTCTCTTATGGTTGGATCCACCGTTGGTGAATGGGACAACGCCGCTTCGAGAGCCTGAATTTTCTTTTCTGCGATGCGAAAGAAGTCTTGATTGCCGGTACTCAGCAGCTCTTTAGGCAACACGTGTTCAAGTCCCTGCAGTGTTTTTTGCAGAAGGATCTCCAGCTCTTCTGTCTCCGCCTTAATCACCCCCACCAGTTCGACACTTAACTGCTCCTTCCCACTCCGTACCGGCTCCATTTGTGATTCAATGAAATGAGCTTTTTCTGCGCCCTCTTTAAACATGTAACTTGCCAATCCCCCTTTTACGGTATGGTATTGGCGAAATAGAATATCGGGTTGAATGTCAGATAAAGGCATAGCAAGATTTCGCCTGGCTTCGGTAATACAGCGCTTAATTGCGTTCAGGAAGTCGAGAAAACCATGCCGGTCAACGGCGATTTTCACGATCATCTGGTTTCGTTCTTCGTCTTCCTTTAACTTATGTTCGAGACCCCGCTGAGTGGTAATATCCGTCAGCACAATCATAATTCGACCGGTCAAGCGATTTTGTGCCGGAATCCAGTGATAATCTATTTGATAAACATTGCCATCATTTGCCATCTCCGAGGGCAACAACTCTTCAAACAAATGCAGATTGCCATTCTGTTCGAAAATTAGGTCCATTATTTCCTGTCGTTCCTTTAAATTTTCCGGAAACAACATCTTCAATGCATGTTCATTTTTGATGGGTTTACCAAAGAACTCCTGGACTGCTCGGGAGGTATACCGTTGAATGGTGTAGTCGGACGTAAACGAAAAGAAACCCTGTCCTGTGTTGTCCAACAAATCCTTGATAGCAGCTGTGCGATCTTTGACCTGCTCCTCCAGATTGGCGGACAACTCTTCAACCGTAAAAAATGCTTTGGAAAACCGCATTGAGAGGACAAAAGACTGGGAGAATATCATGACAAAGAGTCCGGCCCCTACTAAATCGGCTGTATGGATAATCTCATGGTTATAGAGTACGTCGTTCACCATGGACGCAATCAGGACGACACAACCCCCGAGAACTACGATCGCTCCCTCTCGCTTGCGGAAACTGGCTCTGATCATCACGTACAGGTAGTAAAGGCAACTCAGCCCCATGATTGCCTGAAAATAGACCAGGGAGGCAGTAAAAATACGTGCGGGAACCACTGTGGTAAACAGGACAAAACCCGCGGCAAGCAGCACGATCAGGTTTAGAATCTTCCGAGAAAACTCCTGGGGGTACAGAGAATGGATAAAGGCACTAAAAAACAGCAAACCGAAATAGAGAACCATATAATCCAGTTTTGCCAATAGCTCCCAGGACAGATCGGGAAACATAACCGAAAGAATAGTAGATCCATGGATGCTCAATCGGAAAGAGATCAACAAACAGAACAATCCGAAGAACATGGGCGACCCCTCTTTGCGGCGCAACGCAAACAGTCCAAAATGATAGATGCTCATGATGAAGATAGCACCCAGCAGGAACAGGTCAAACGCGGTTCGCAACTGGCCGATACCACCAATTGTCTGGTTGGTACCCAGCTTCAGGGTTTGCCAGATTCCGCCATTATTATGGGAAAAATTGGAAACCTGCAGTACCAGTTCCAACTCACTTTCGCCGGAAACAAAACCGGGTGTTTTCGGCAGGTATTGAGGAATCGAATCCTGAGGCGATCGCCCAACCACCCCATTTTGAGAAATAATCCGGCCATTGCACCACAAGGTATAGGCCGTGTGCATCAAGGGAATATCCAGCGACAGAAGTTGACCCGGTTCCAGGTTCTTTAGACGTAGTCGAAAAGTGGCCACTCCGATCCCTCCTAGTGGTTTACCATCAACTTCAAACTTGTCCCAATACCCCGGCACCGAAATATACGCCGGATTAAGATCACCCAGACCCTGCCTGAAATCGTCAGGAGACAGCAGATGATCCCAATAAAATTCCCACTCCCCATCCAGATTGACGGTCCCGTCCACCTTCAAATCCCAGGCTTGCAAATCCATCACCCCTTTTTTCGCTGCCGGTTTGGTTTTGGCAACAGCCCCTTGACTGGCCAATCCCATTAACAAAAACACGGTCAGCAAAAAAAAATGATATTTATTTCTCATTGGTTTGCTCTTTGTAATTCAATAAGTAAGGGTCGGCTCATAAATTAGTTCACAGTCTGTTTGCAAAATGTCCAGTGCTTTGGGGACTTTTGCAAACAGATTATGTGAAGTTATATATGAACGATCCCTAAGATAATAATTTAACGGACTTGTTGCGCCTGTCCCAATTCTTCTTCAATCTCTCTCGATTCTAATTGAAATCCCCTTCTAATATCAATAACGAATATCACATATCTTCAAAGATTCGCCACCCCAATGATCAATTCAGGCAGATCAGGAACCGTTGTCCTCTCTTGCATGAACATTATCTCAGTCACATATTGGATTTGATGACCATAAGATTCTTTTCCCGGTCGAAAAGTGAGAAATCTACCTTTTTGTGTATCTTGCATAATTCATGGTCGTGTCGCCTTTACTTTGATAAACTGCGTAAACACCAGTGATACCAAACTTAAAACGGCACCGGCAATAAATGGAATTTTATGATCCAGCAGCCACAGCCATCCTCCAATGGTCGGAATAACAACGGCCGCAATGTGATTGATGGTAAAACCGACAGCCATCGATGGTGCAATATCCTCTTTTCTGCCGATTTTCTGAAAGTAGGTCCGAATCGCAATTCCGAAATTGAAAAAGATATGATCCAGGATATACATGATCGCGGCAACCAGGGCACTGTTCGTAAACGCGTAGGTTAAAAAGATAAATATCAAACTGAAGTATTCGAGGGAAAGTAATTTTCGTTCGCCAAACCTGTTGATGGCTCTGCCGATGATGGGACTGAGGAAATAATTAACCACATTATTTACCACAAACAGGACAGTGATAATACGAACAGATAGTTCAAAATTCTTAACCAGCAGAAAGACAGCAAAGGCCACAAATACCTGCCTTCTGGCACCAGCCAGGCACGTTAACGTATAGTAAAGCCAATACTCCTTTCTGATGACGATCCCTTTTCGCTGAGGAATCAGATTTTTGTCGACCGGATCCATCTTAAAACAGTACAGAGCAAACAGGGCAACCAACAATCCGAAAAGAAGGTAGATACTCTGAAATGAGAGAACCATCGTCAGCCCGAACACCAGACCGCCGACAAGGATATTACTGGCCGCACCAAGGGAACGAAGCCTGCCGAAGACGAGGGGAGAGGTTCGGGTGTCGAAATGTTGCAGGGTTAATGACTGGTTCAAGGTTTCAAAATAGTGAAATCCAAAAGACATCATTAAGGTTGTAAAGATCAAACCATAAAAACGGGGTAAGAGTCCGGTCAGGCAAACACCCAGGCCCATTATCAAAACCGACAGGGCCGCCAGACGATGCTCTTTAATGATCAACAGAAGGTAAATCACCAGCAATGCCAGAAATCCAGGTATTTCCCGGATCGACTGCACAACTCCATTCTGGAGTCCATTTAATCCGACTATTTCAACTGCAAAATTGTTATACAGGGTTCGCCAAACTTGAAGTCCAAAGGCTGCAGCAACTGTCAAGATAACTAAAAATATAAAGATTTCTCTTGTCCTCAGCCTTTTTTCTCCCAGTAGATCTAATAGTGCCATTCTCTGTGTGAACTCCAAAATAGGTTGTGGTCAAATCAACTACTTTCAGGCCAATTATCCATTTAAAGGGGCGTTAGTGCTTTCACTCCCAGGATTTCTCCCAAACTCTCATCAGGAAGTCCGAATATCACAGCTTCAAAAACTGCCGGGTCCTCGTAAAGGACTTAACAGCTTAATTGCCTCATCTCTTGTCAAATACCCCATAATCTGATTTTGCCGTTATTTAATATCTTTATCAGCATTCCCGAAATCTCAATTTGTTCAGAGATTCCCCCTGTAAAAAAGGTTGATAAAGCCTTACAAAAGCAATCCAAACCTAATGCCGAATACCAATAAACGTCAACTGATTTTTTTTCACTTTGTCGATAATCCACTAAATTAATGCAGTAATATTTGTTTTTAAACGTATATGATATATTGTATACGTTTACAGGATTTTCAATTTTTTTTGTGCCTATTTAGTAACTATTCGCCATGCTTCCGGAACCGAGGGGATCATGATACAAAACGATGCAAAACAGGACGTTTTCGTCAACGTGTTTCTGACGAAACACTTGGCTCCATGGATGGATTCATGCGAGTTTTGAATCATGATCCCCTCAGCGGAGAGACATACTGAATAGTTAACATATTTACAGCAATATATGAGATTCACAAAAATATGAACTTGACAGAGATTTCCGAGTTCAGATAGGAATTCGCCGATGAGAAAAGGGAAAAACACTTAATTAATTCAGAGACTGAAACTGAGGGGTTATCCTGACTGTTGTCGGCTGTGAATGCCTTTTCAAAGAGGGAATAGGCGAGGTCGCAGACAACAATTATAGAATTGATGAAGATCGAAATGAGACTGGTAGTTGGCCTGAGAGACGCACTCGATCCCCGTATCAGGGGTGAAGGGAAGAAAATGTAACCGTCAGTCTTAACACCAATAAAAAATCTATGAAAAATTTTAAAGAGAAAATTGCGGTTATCACGGGAGCCGGAACCGGCATAGGCAGAAACCTTGCCAGCCAGCTTGCTGCCGAAGGGTGTCATGTGGCTATTTGTGATGTGCTGACCGAGAACCTGAACACAACAATACAGATCTGTAACGACATCGCACCCGCAGGGACACTTATCACTGCGCACACGTGCGATGTGTCTGACGAGACCCAGGTCATCGCATTTTGCGAAGCGGTCAAGCAACAGCATCAAACCGAACATATCAATCTGCTTTTCAATAACGCCGGTATCGGTGGAGGCCCCAGTTTTCTGCTGAGTGACCGTGATGAGTGGGAACGAACATTCGGAGTCGACTGGTTTGGCGTCTATTACTGCGCGCGGGCCTTTATGCCACTTCTGGTTGCCAGCAGTGAAGGTCATCTGATCAACACCAGCAGCGTCAACGGATTCTGGGCCTGCCTTGGACCGCACACTGCCCATACCGCTTATTGCACGGCCAAATTTGCCGTCAAGGGATTTTCCGAAGCACTATTGGTAGACCTGCGCATGAACGCACCCCATGTAAAAGTGTCAGTCGTGATGCCAGGGCATATCGGGACCGAGATTATAGCCAATACAAACAAAATACTGGGCGCACCCAAACCCGCCGACATGACGGCTGAAGATTTGATGCCTTTCCGGCAATGGCTTGAAAAACAACAAATCTCGACTGAGAATATCAGCGATGATGAGCTCAGGGCAATGATTGAGCTGAACAATGACAATTTTACCAACAATGCCCCGCTCAGCGCAGCGCAAGCCGCAACCATTATTCTGGACGGAGTTCGCGATGAGAAATGGCGAATTCTGGTGGGCGATGACGCCCATGCCCTGGACCAGCAGGTTCGTGATGATCCTGAAACTGCTTATGAATTGTCTTTTATAGAGAAAATGCTGTCTTTCCTGCCATCCACATAAAATCGGTCATCCGATTGCCTGAAAGGAAGATATTTATTGACCACTGACGGCCCCTAGTTGAAAGATACTTTTGGGCCGTCAAATCGTAAAAAACTTGGAATTTCACACTCCCAGGAAAAAGACCGCTTTTCATAAAAAAAGTCTTGACAACCGGATTGAATTGAGAAAATATTTACGCTCGATACTAAGTAACCGTTTACTTAGTTAAAATAGACATGTTTTTTTTACTATTCAGCTTGCGCCCCACCGAGGGGATGTGGGGAATAGTTAAGGCGACGGTAAGAGATGAGAGGTTAAATAATTTATTTCTAGAGGTTGTTTTTCCGAAGCAACCTGTTTGGACCGAACAATTAATAATCAGGAGAACTGATATGGCATATAGAGATATAGATATGAATCTCAGCGCTGAAACCCTCGCAATTCAAAAAGAAGTGCGGAAATTTGCCAAGGACGTGATGCGGCCGGTGGGGATTGAACTGGATCAGATGGCGGATCCGGCAGATGTGATCGCTCAGGGATCGCCTCTTTGGGATGCGTATAAAGGATTTCGTGATTTGGAGCTTCATTTGAATTCAATTCCCCCGGAATATGGCGGAACCGCCGGAACACTGGATCCAATGGCTTCATACCTGATTTCAGAAGAACTGGGTTATGGTGATGTCGGTCTGACCGTCAGTTTTGGTGCCTCGGGAATGCCTTTCGGATTCGCCGCACTTTTTGCGCCATTTATCCCGGAAATGGAGCAGATGGTTCGTGACTACGTGGAAGATAAAAAAGGGGAAGTAGTCGGCTGTTGGGCAATCACCGAACCAGAACACGGCGGTGACTGGTCCCTGGGTGGAGAGGCCCCCGAATGCGGACCTTCAGTCACGGGCGTTTTAAAGGGAGACGAATATATCGTCAACGGTGAAAAAGCGGCCTGGGTTTCAAACGGCACTTTGGCCACTCATGCGGTTCTGCATGTGGGACTTGATCCCGACAAAGGCATGGGAGGAACAGGACTGGCGCTCATTCCTCTGGATCTGCCCGGGATCTCAAAAGGCGCTCCACTGAATAAAATAGGGCAACGCCCATTGAACCAGGGTTCCATCATTTTTGAAGATGCCCGTATCCCAAAACAATACATGGTGCTTGAACCCAGCACGATGGTAGATATGAACATGGGCGAGACAATTCTGGCTGGTGCTAATGGCGGTATGGCTCAAATATTCGCCGGTCTGGCCAAGGCTGCCTATGACGAAGCATTTAACTATGCACAACAGCGTGTCCAGGGGGGAGTCCCAATTATTGAGCATAAGAATATTAAACTGGATCTTTTCAAAATGTTCACCCGGGTCGAAGCCGTCAGGGCAAATTCCAGGCGTATGGCACTATATAACGCTGCTCAAAACGCACTGGGACAGCCACCATCAGGCGCACATGCAGTTGCTGCGAAATGTCTTGCAACCGAAACAGCCACCTGGGTAGCCAGCAAAGCCGTCCAGATTTTCGGTGGAAACGGCCTGACCAAAGAATACCCCGTGGAAAAAATATTCCGGGATGCCCGTGCCGGGATGATTGAGGATGGTGTCAACGAAACATTGGGACTGGCAGCAGCTGAATTTCTCTAGCATAAAAGTCTGAAATAGAATTACTGAATATTGAAATCCCTGACTCAATTTTGGGATGACTGTCAAATTGATTTTATATCTAACGGAGTAAAAAATGAGTGATGACGTATATGTCTACGCGACCGGTATGATCAAGTTCGGCAAGCATATCGATAAAGGGGTCAAAGCCTTGACTGGTGAAGCGTTGAAAGCGGTGTTGGCTGACTGCGACTTGAGTATGGGTGAACTTGAAGCGGCCTGGTTTTCCAATACGGGATGGGGAATTTCAGATTTTCAACACGGCATTCGCGGTCAGGTAGCCCTTTCTGCCAACAGCCTGGACAGAATTCCGATTGTCAATGTGGAGAACGCTTGTGCCAGTGGAAGTACAGCCCTGCATTCAGCCTGGATGGCTGTTAAGGCCGGCGTTTATGATTGCTGCCTGGCAATTGGTATCGAGAAAATGTACTACCCACCCCCACCACCAGATCCTGACGGAAAGACCAAAAAACGGTCCATGGACGGCTTTATCTCCGGAACAGATGTCGAGATGACACTGAAATTCATGGAAAAAATGAAGCAAGAGGCGGCTAAGAAGAGAGCGGAAGACGAAAAAAAAGGTATTGAGCCCAAGAAGGCAGGGAAGCCACACTCTGTATTCATGGACTTTTATGCGGCCGGTTCAAGGGGGCATATGGAGGCTTACGGGACAACCCAGAAGCAATTGGCGATTATTGCTGCAAAGGCCCATAACAATTCGGTCCACAATCCGCTGGCACAGTATACCTTCCCACAGACAGTCGAACAGGTGATGAATGACTATGAAGTGGCTTTTCCCCTCACCAGAGCTATGTGCGCTCCGATTGGAGATGGTGCTGCAGCTGCCATTATCTGTTCCGAAAAATTCCTGAAAAAACACCCCACAAAAAGGGCGGTTCGCATTCGTGCCTCCGTTCTTAAATCCGGCTCCTGGGTTGGTGAAAACGATATCTGTGGACGGGCTTCCCGGACCGCTTACGAAACCGCCGGTATTGGTCCTGAAGATATCGGTGTGGTTGAGCTGCATGATGCCACTGCCTTTGGCGAGCTTTACCAGACTGAGCAGATGGGATTCTGCCCCATCGGTGAAGGTGGTATTTTTGCTGAAAGCGGTGCAACCGCCCTGGATGGAAAAATCCCCGTCAATCCCAGTGGTGGTTTGATTTCACGAGGCCATCCCATAGGTGCTTCCGGACTTGCTCAAATAAACGAGCTGAGAGTCCAACTCATCGGCGAAGCCGGTGGTCGACAGGTCAAAGACCCAAAAATTGCCATGGCTGAAAACGGCGGTGGAACAATCGGCAAGGGTGAGGCTGCGATGGCGATTCATATGCTGGAAAAAATATAATTATCAAGATCATATAGTCAGTCATCCCGTGCTTGACACGGGATCCAGGAATTCCATTTTTTCGACTGCACTCGGAACAATGTCCGGAAACGGTTCTGAATACCGGATCAAGTCCGGCATGACGGCAGCATATCAAAGACACAACAAAACTCAGATATTTAACACCGAAGGGAGAACGAGATGACTAAAAAGATATTTGAACCATTCGAAATTAACGGCATGGTATTGAAGAACAGGTTGGGATTCCCGCCTTTTCTGAACATGCCTGCAGAAGAAGACTGTTCCACGAACGATCAGACAGTTCGCTGGTTTGAAGACAGGGCCAAAGGCGGTGCCGGACTGGTTATGACCGGGGCTGTCGTAGCCGGCCCGGAACCCGATTATAATATTCTGAAGATGCTGGGGTTGACCCGGGTCGGTTTATATGATGATAAATTTATCCAGGGGTTTACCCGCATAGCCGACGCCGTTCATGCCCATGGCGCGAAATTCGGAGTTCAACTGGAAGGCCTGGGTGGTCCCCTGAGTGGCAAAGGTCCATCGCTCCCCCCTTATCCAGATGCGGAAACGGAAACCGATGACTTTTTGAAAATATTGTTCAATTTTGAATTCCCTATACTTGAAGTGACCATTGAGGAGATCGAGGCCGTTAAACAGTCGTTCGCTGATGCTGCCCTCAGGGCCAAAAAGGCAGGCGCTGACTGCGTAGAACTTCACTGTGCCCATGGCGGTGCCACATTGAACTGCTCTTTTATCTCACCTTATTATAACCGACGTACGGACCAATATGGCGGCAGCTGGGAAAACAGGCTCCGTCTCTCCACCGAGATCATTCAAGGCATTAGAAAAGCGGTTGGGGACGATTTTCCGATCCTGGCCAGAATCGACAGCGATCAGCTGGTCGGCGAGAAAGGCATTACCCTCCAGGATACCATCGAACATGTGGTTCCCGCCCTGGAAAAAGCCGGGATTGATTGCTTTGACGTGACCCAGGGTGATATTACCCGTTCTCAGCAAGGTATCCTGATTCCAATGTATTATGAACATGGTTGTTTTATGGATATGACCGCAGAGGTCAAGAAAGCGACCAAACTCCCCGTGATCGGTGTTGGCAGGATCCTTGATATCGACATGGCCAATCAGTTCCTGGAAGATGGCAAAGCCGATCTGATTTATATGGGCAGGCAACTGACCGCCGATCCGGAGACACCGAACAAGTATCTGGCTGGAAAAACCGACGAGATTCGAAAGTGTATGGCCTGCAACATGGCCTGCGGTCCCTGTCCGATTAATTATGAAATCCATCGTGAGCATATCCCCTTAACCCAGGCGGAAACCGTTAAGAAAGTTCTGGTCCTCGGCGGAGGTGTCGCGGGGATGGAATCTGCCAGAATCGCCTCGTTGCGAGGCCACCAGGTAACCCTGATGGAAAAGTCGTCCAGACTCGGTGGTATGGTCGCCTCACTCGCCAAGACACCCATGACGACTGAATTTGGAAATCTGGTTGAGTATCTTTCCACACAAATGGAGAAACGGGATATAGATGTCAAAATGGATCAAGAGGGTGGGATCGCCGAAGTGGAAGCACTGAACCCGGATGTCGTTCTTCTCACCACCGGTTCAACCATGCAGATACCGGCAGAAGCACAAGACGAACCGGGTGTGATGCATCATATCGAAGCACTGGAACGGCAAGATGAGATCGGGCAGAAGGTCGTTATCTGGGGACTGGTTGCAGCTGATTTTGCTATCTCTCTGGCTAAAGCCGGTAAGGATGTGGTGTTGATGGGCCGCGGGGGTGTGGAGACACTGGCTAAATACTATCCGCAAAGCAGAAAATGGTTCATCCTGAGACAGCTGACTGACATCAGAGTCCCCAGGGTAACTCCTGAAGGCGAAAGGTTAAGCAATCCGGAGGTTCTCTACGGCATAAATGTTGAGGACATTTCCAACAATGAGATCAAAACTGTAAACAACGAGGGGACACAGCGGACAATCCCCTATGATACCCTGATTGTCTCCAGAGAAAGAACACCCAATGATCAGCTCTATGAAGCGCTGCAGGGTAAGGTTTCGGAAGTCCATAAAATTGGTGATTGCAGCGGGATAGAAGAGATACAGGAAGCAATCCTGGCTGCCAATGAGATCACGCGCACGATTTGATGCCACAGCCCCGCAGTGAACTGAGGGGTATTATTCGTCATTCCGGGCCTGACCCGGAATGACATGAAGAAGAAGTTTTTGGAAATTCCAACATCAATAAAAGGAGTGTGTCAAGATGGAAGAGTCCCAGATATCCTATTTCTCTGATCTGATTGAATACCAGGGACAGGCCCTCGGGGATAAGCCCTATATCATGTTCGGTGAAGAGCGGATCAGCTTTGCCGGTTATGACCAGGCGACCTGTCGTTTTGCCAACGGACTTCTGGCACACGGCGTTGAAGCGGGGGACGGCATCGCTATTTTCATGGAGAATTGTCCGGAGTTTTTATACCTGTTTTATGGAGTGCCTCGGGCCGGACTCTATAGTGTGCCGATCAACGTGTCCCTCATGGGCGATGGGCTTCGATTTATTCTGGAGAATTCAGATGTAAAATACCTGGCAATTGATGATACGCTTTATCCAAAAATCGCAGAATTTGACAGTCCGGTGACGACAATCAAAAGGATTTTCGTACGCCGGACTACAGACCAGCCCCTGCCTGACAATACCATCGACATCAAAGAACTGTTCGCGGCACCGTCAGAAAAACCGGCCCATACGGTTAAAGAGGGTGATATATCACAGTTGTTGTATACATCCGGTACGACCGGTCTCCCCAAAGGAGTCGTCGGACGGCAGCAACCCGGTATAGCCTTGTGGTGGAAGATGGGCGCGGATACGATGTTTGCACCCGATGATATACTCTATACCTGCCTGCCCCTTTTCCATGCCAATGCCCTGATGCTGACCGCTGGCTTTGCTATGGCAGGCGGGCGTCCGTTCGGCCTGGACGTCAAGTTCACCGCTTCCGGATTCTGGGATCGTATCAGATTTTACAAGGCAACCAGCTTCAATGGTCTGGGTGCCATGATCCCGATCCTGATAAAACAGCCGCAAAAAGACGACGATACCAACAATCCCGTAAAAATCGTCAATTCGGCAGCCTGCCCCGCCAATCTCTGGGAACCTTTTGAGAAACGGTTTGGCGTCAAAATTTATGAAGGCTATGGAGCGGTGGACGGCGGTGGACTGGCCATCACCAATCGAGGAGATGGGCCGGTTGGATCGGTGGGTAAGCCTGCTCCCGAGATCGAGTGGAGGCTGGTTGACAACGATGAGAATGACGTCGCTCAGGGAGAATATGGTGAGTTGATCACAAAGAATAAAAATCAGCCGGCCAGTAAGGTCGAGTATTACAAAAATGAGGCGGCTTCCAGCAAAAAGGTCAAAGGGGGATGGATTCGGACCGGCGATCTTTTCTACGCGGATAACGAGGGTTACCTCTATTTTGTGGATCGAAAAACCGATTCCATGCGGCGCCGGGGTGAAAATATATCCTCGTGGGAAGTGGAAAATATGGTGGAGAAATACGATGACGTGGAAGTTTGTGCAGCGTTTGGTGTCCCCTCGGAACTGGCTGAAGATGAGGTCATGATCTGGGTCAAGCCCAAAGACGGCCTCACCCTGAACCTGAAAGACCTGATGCAGCATTGTGCCAACGTCATGCCCTATTTTATGGTTCCACGCTTTGTGGACGTGGTCGACGATATCCCCCGTACGAAAACACTCAGAGTAAAAAAGACTGCTATGAAGAAGCAGGGTGTTACGGATCAGACCTGGGATAGAGAAGCGGAGATGCCGGAGCTGAAACTCAAAAAGTAGGAGTTGAATACGGCAACATCCCCCTTCAAAGAGGAATTGACTAATCCAGATTGCAGAGAATTTCTGAATATCACTTATCTTGATAATATTGAACACTAGAATTTTAAGAGGAGGAAAAGACAAGCCCCGATTTCTGGGTATTTATGGTACATGCTTGTGTTAGTGTTGGTGGCCGTTTGAAGTCGCAAAGTAACAATACATTTCAATCATCAAAAGGAGAGAGCAAGATGAAAAAACGGATGGTGTTATTTGTTGCAGTAGTCACAAGTTTGATCCTGTCAGCAGGTTCTCTGATAGCTTATCCAAAGGATGAGGTGCGGGTGGCCTTGGCGTATGAACCGGCGACCGTGAATATTATGGAGATGAAAGGCGGGATTGATATTCCTGTCGTTGTTGTGATGCATGAATCCATACTCGCTACCGATCCGATTACCGGTGATCGCGTACTGAAAAATTCCCTGTCTGAATCGATGATAGTGCTACCCGATAATAAATCGATTCAAGTCAGAATGCGGAAAAATGCGCGCTTCCATACGGGCGACCCCGTAACAGCCTATGATGTTCAATTCACCTATGAGCAGATAACCAATCCGAAAAACGCCAACATGATGGCACCGGTCATGGATGAAATTGAAGAGATCGAGGTGATTGACGACTATAATCTTATTTTTCACCTGTACGAGCCCTACGCCCCCTGGAAGGAACTGTTCTGGATCGGAATCGTCTCCAAGAAATATTATGAAAAGGTGGGACGCGAGAAGTTCCGCAAACATCCTGTGGGTAGTGGCCCCTTTAAATTTGTGGAACGTAAATCAGGGGAGTATGTCCTTTTTGAAGCCTGGAGGGAGCATCCCACATGGAAGTTGGATTATAAAACACTGAGATTTATGACAATACCAGATGATGTAACCCGACTGGCGATGCTTGAGACCGGTGAAGTGGATATCGTCAGTAATATACTGCCGCATAATCTGAAACGGTTGAAACGGAACAAGCATGTGGTGATAAAACGAGAAAGCAGAGTCCCCAGTCTGTTCGGACTGTCCGTTAAACCTGACAACTTCCCTATTTTCAAGGACTCAACACTCACGGATGCGCTCTCATATGCCATCAATCGCCAGGAGATAGTTGATCGCGTCTTTCTGGGGGAGGGATATCCCATGTGGATTTATGCCTCTAAATCAGAGCTGGGCTATGATCCAAAGTTCTCAGATGAGTTTAATCCGGAAAAAGCCAGGCAACTCATTAAAAAAAGCAAATACAAGCCTGGAGATCCCATGATTTTGTCCTACTCCAGTTCAGTGCCTAATTCGAGCATGATCGCTGCCATGGTGCAACGCTATCTGAGTAAAGTGGGTCTCACCATTAAGCTCCAGCAATTGGAGGCAGGGATCGCAGCGACCTACAATCGGAATCGCGACCCCAGGGAAGGACACATGACACTTTATGCCTGGGGCGGCGGCAGAGACCCCAGCATCCGCCTGCAGATGAGCATTGTCAGTGACAGCCCCTATTCTTCGTGGGCCACCCGCCCCAGAGTAAAAGAGCTGGATGCCCTAGTTGCAGAACAGGCCAAGGAGATGGATGAGGCCAAACGGCTGAAACTCCTGAATAAAATTCATGCAATCCTGGATGAATCTTCGGGAGGCCCCGTCCTACTTGGTGCCAACATGATCTATGCCCATTCAGACAGGATTGACTATAACTGGCAAGCCCATGGCGAGTACGTGTACAATCTGCATCGTATTAAAATGGTCAAAAAATAGACTGAAGATTGAAAGACAAAACAGCGGCCCCTGAGCAAAGTAGAAGGGACCTGCAGTCTCCGGCTTTCGGCCTAACAACCTTATAAAGGAATTTTATGGCGTTCTTAGAAAAAGGTCATGTCAAAATCTACTATGAAGACTTTGGTGAAGGGGAACCGATCATCACCACCCATGGTCTGTCCGAAGACGGCACCTATTGGAGTGAAACCGGGGTCACGGCTAAACTGGCCGAAAACTATCGGGTGATCTCGATGGATATGCGGGGTCATGGCCGGACCAGGATTGATGGCCAGCCCTTTGGCTATGATGTGGCAACCATGGCCAATGATTTTGACCTGATCGCTGATGAATTGGGACTGGACAAATTTCACATCCTGAGTCACGCCACCGGGGGCATGGCAGCCGTGCGTTACGCCATGACATCTTCAGAACGGCTAATCAGCCTGATGCTGACCGACACCGGATCGGCCACAGTCCCGGAGACACCAGCTGAATTCAGCGAAATCGACCCGGAGGAGGCTAGACAGATGCATCTCGCGGGAGCAGAATTTTTCAAAAGCACTGCTCTTGAAGAGAGAAACGCTTATGTCAGGGCCAATCCCGGGGTCTTCCTGTTCAAGATGGATGAACATCCGGAAAAAGAGGAGATGTGGCAAATCTATGAGGGATTTGTACAGCGTCAGGATCCTGTGGCGGTTGGCACTTTCATGGAACAGTTTTATGCCGATCCAAATCCCATGGTCAAGGGCCTCAGGCAGATCAAATGCCCGACCCTGGTACTGCTGGGAGAATTCGATCTCATGTTTATTAAACCCAGTGAAATACTGGCCCGAGAGATACCGGACAACAAACACGTGATCATCGAAGGCATCGGACACATGACGGCCATAGAGAATCCCCTCCGGACCATTCAGGAACTGAGTGATTTTCTGGCAACCGTACGTGAGACCGGCAAAGCAAATCCATAAAAGTAAATATTCGAAGGCACAACGAAAAATTAAAAAGGGGGACACGATTCTTGTATCGTGTCCCCCTTTTTTCATTCAGCTTTTACGTTGTAAAAGCCTAACCGGACATTGCTGACCAATATTACATTATAGATGGTTACCTGATTGACCACTTTCTTTCAGCGGACTATTATTAACGGGTAAACTATTAATTCCAATTACGGCTGTCGAAGCACCAGCCTTAACAAAAACAACGAGGACAAAATGAACGAACTGTACTGGGTATTGTTGCTGCTCCTGAACTTTGCGGCGATTCTGCTGGCTTATCGAATTTTTGGTAAAACAGGACTCTACATCTGGACACCGATTGCTGTCATTGTGGCAAACATCCAGGTACTGAAAACGATCGAACTCTTTGGCGTAGTCGCCACACTGGGAAATATTGTCTATGCCACCAGTTTTCTGGCAACAGATATTCTCAGTGAAAATCATGGGAAAAAAGATGCCCAGAAAGCTGTTGCCATTGGCTTCTTTTCATTGATTGCGATGACCGCTTTCATGCAGGTTGCACTCCTTTTCACCCCTCACAGCAGCGATTTCGCCCATGAAAGCCTCTCGACACTGTTTTCGATCATGCCGAGAATTGCTCTGGCCAGCCTGGTAGCCTACCTGATTTCCCAACTGCATGATATCAAAGCCTACCATTTCTGGAAGACCAAATTCCCCGACACAAAACATATCTGGTTGCGAAACAACGCCAGTACAATGGTCAGCCAACTGTTGGATTCTGTGATCTTTTCCACCATCGCCTTTTACGGGTTGTTTCCGATGAATGTATTTCTGGAAATCCTAATCACGACCTACCTGTTGAAATGGCTTGTGGCAGCCCTCGATACACCACTCTTGTACCTGGCGAAAAGTATGCACAGCCGGGGTAAGATCCCTGTATAAGTATCCTTTTCACCTCTCGCACGTTCCAGTCAGCCAGGCCCAGGCCTGGCTCAGGGATTGCTGAGATCTGCAAATAGCCAAAAAAATTCTTGACAACTGTCTTGAACTGAGAAAATATTTATCCACATTACTAAGTAATTGTTTACTTAACAGGGAAGGTCCGGATTAATTCCTGCCGTTATCAATGAATTACTCCGCCGCAAGCAGCGGGGTATCACTTGTCATTCCGGCAAAAGCCGGAATCCAGGAATGTGTTAGACTGGATCCCGGATCGGCGTTCGGGATGACAGGACGCCGCAAGCAGCGGGGTATCACTTGTCATTCCGGCAAAAGCCGGAATCCAGGAA
>JABGPJ010000173.1 GCA_018645005.1 Deltaproteobacteria bacterium
ATATACAAAAGAAGAATTATTTTCTAAACCTCTACTTGAATTCATTCATCCAGATGATCGACAGGAGACTATTGATGAGATTGGGAAACAAATCGCTGGTAAGGCCACATTATCTTTTAAAAATCGTTATCGCTGTAAGGACGGTTCTTATAAACTCTTTGATTGGAATGCAACCCCTTCTGTGGATGGAATGTTGTATGCTACAGCTAGAGACATCACCAAGCGCACACAAGCTGAAAAAGAACTCAAAGAGAGCGAAGAACGTTTTAGAATAGCAATTAAGAATTCATCAGTTATTGTTTCTCAAGTTGATCTTGATTTACGGTATACTTGGGTTTACAATCCATATCCCGATTTTGATCCTGAAACTGTAATTGGAAAAAGGGATGATGAATTGGCGCAAAATGAGGGAATAGATTCCTTGATGCAACTTAAGCAGCAAGTGTTAGACACAGGAGTTGGCTCCAGAAAAAACATAGAATTCTCATTACCTGATAGACGGCATATCTATGATGTGACAGTAGAACCCCTAAAAGATGAGCAGGGCAAAATAATTGGCGCAACGACGGCTTCTATGGATATTACTGATCGACTCAAGGAGTAATTAATACATAATCGACCTACTTTGAGAATGGCGGATTTCTCCGCCATCAAATCACATCTTCACCTCACTTAATCTCTTCTGCTGAAAATAGAGATCCTGCTCAATCCCAATTCCCAATTGACCTTTGATCGATTCCATTTCGGTTAAACTGATGTAGCCAAGCTCATCTCGCCATCCCGGTTACCCCCAATACCTTCCATATCATCTGCATCACTTGCAGTAACTGTATAGAATCATAGCTATTTCTTTGTTTCTTAAGATTTTTGGTTGAAGAATCGTGTGTCCCAGAAGTTACTGGTAGTGCGCTTTTGATCACCAGGGATTGGGCTTTTCTGGGCTGACAAAACGGACAGGATTTTAAAAAAAATGGATTAGTTGGGCAGAACTGTAAAGCTAATTGAGCAAATCAGGTTTTTGGATTTTTTCATTTTTACTAGGGTCTTCTGAGATTTTCAGAGAGACCCCAATAAAAAATCAGATTAACGTAGGTAACTCAGGAATCAAATGCTGAAGGGAGCTGGAACGGACCGATGATCTCTTTTTCAAGGTTGATGGCAAACTGTATTGCAGTCAGATCCTCAAGGTATGGTCCAATAATTTGGATCCCTACAGGCAGGTTCCCCGGTGTAAAACCGGCTGGAACCACTGTCGCTGGAAGGTAGGAGACGAGGCTCAAGGCATTCCAGGGGATCACTACATCCAAGTAGTTCGCTGTCTCACCGTTGAATTGCACCGTTCGTGTTTCAATAGGTGTGTGGTCATGGGGATGGGCAGGGATGCTTGCAACCGGGCACAGCATAACGTCTACGTCATTGAAATAATCGTCCCATTGCTGGCGCTCAAACGAGCGAATATAGTCCAGAAAAAGCCAGTCACGATGCTCCATGGTCATTGACTTGCCCCAGAATTGGGCGTATTCATCATCGCTATTGCGATCTTCAAGAGCCTTCAAGTACTCTTCATGTGGCCCTGAAAGACTCAATGCTGAAATTGCCAGTGCCGCCCGGAGCTCATGGCTGGTTCTAAGATCAATGTTCGGCTTTTTATTCACCAACGTGACTCCTGTTTCCGCCAATCGGTCGATAAAGTCGCTTAAGACTGCCCCTGAGTCACTGTCGGGAGGGAAGAGCGGATCGTCTATCCATACACCGACTTTAAATTCCGATAGAATCTGCTTCCTGGATTCGGGGAGGCTGATCTTTATGGCTTTTCTTTGATAAGAGGGTGCCCCTACGACAACGTCCATGGCCAGCTTGAGATCTTCGGCGCTTCTAGCCAGAGGTCCATTAACAGCCAGATCAATATCTGCTGGAAACTTTGTGTCGATCGGGATCAGGGGGAATTTAGCCCCATGCATCGACACAATATTATAGGAGGGCTTATGTCCATAGACTCCACAGAAATGAGCGGGTAAACGGATAGAGCCGCCTATATCATTCCCGATCTCCAGCCCGGTAAGGCCTGCTGCAAGTGCGGCGGCAGCACCACCGGAAGAACCACCCGGAGTTCTGGATGTGTCCCATGGATTGTTGGACTGTCCATACACATCGTTAAAAGTCTGGGCATCCATGGCAAACAACGGCAGATTTGTCTTTCCAAAGACAATTGCTCCTGCATCCAGTAAAGACTCGGTCACATCTGAATTTTCTGTCGGCATGAATTCAGCCAGGAGCTCAGATCCGTATGTCGCAGGCATGCCGATGATTTGCAGGTTATCCTTGAGTGTCATGGGAAGGCCGTGAAGAGGCCCCATGCTTTCTCCACGGGCCAATGCCTTATCGGCATCGATTGCTTTTTTTCTCGCCTGATCATAACCCTTTGCGACAATAGCATTTATCTCTGGATTTAAGCGTTCAGTTCTTTCGATGAAATATTCCATCAGTTCACAAGCACTGATCTTCTTCTCCTGAATAGCATTTACCAATGCAACGGCTGACTGTTCCGCCCATTTTTCCATTGGGATCCTTTGGGTGCCAATTTGTTAAAACAGTTTGTTTGTTTTGGGGGAAGATGCTACGTAAGGATTCTAAGAAGTTGGTCTATCGATGTCAATAAAAATGCAGAAATCAGAATAGTTAAAATAACAGCATCCAAAATTAAAGAAAGAATGACCAGATATTGAAAATAGACAATGCCTGTTATCTCTGCAGCGTATGGCTATTTGGATTGGAAATTCTGAAATAGTTCAGATGACAAAGTTGATCCCCCTCATACTCAGGAATTAGTCTTCATACAATTCGGCCGGACGATCAGATGGGTGCACCTTTCCCGGCAGCTTGATTCCCAGCTTTTTCATTCTGCTTCTCAACGTGTTAGCATTGATACCCAATAATTCCGCTGCTCCTCCCACTCCATGTATTTTCCCTTTTGTTAGAATGAGCGCCTTGTTAATATGCTGTTTGATCGTGTCATCCAGTTCCACAAATGGTCTCTCATGCGCCGGGGATTCATCAATGGAAAAGCCGGCTGGCGGGTTGATTGCGCCTTCGAAACGAAGTGGATTCCCCTGGCTTAAAATAAGTGACCTTTCAATGATATTCTCCAACTCACGAACATTCCCCGGCCAGTGATAATTTATCAGGGAGTCGATCGCCCCGGATGCGAGAACTGGATGTTGACTGCCGCCTATCATGTGAGCTTTGCGATCGATAAAATGATGGACGAGGGCGGGTATATCCTTTTTTCTCTCTCTGAGAGGCGGTATGGATATTGGAAATACATTCAGCCTGAACCAGAGATCCTCCCTGAATTCATTCCTGCGGGTTTTTTCCTCCAGATCCCGATTGGTGGCGGCAATGATTCTGATATCAACCGGAATGGTCTGTGTACCACCAACTCTTTCAATCACTCTATTTTGCAGGACCCGTAAAAGCCTGACCTGAGCATTAGGCGGAAGTTCTCCAATTTCGTCCAGAAAGATGGTACCGCCATCGGCTCTTTCAAAGCGGCCTCTTTTTTGGGATAAAGCGCCGGTAAATGCCCCTTTTTCGTGGCCAAACAGCTCGCTATCCAGGAGTGACTCCGGTATCGCCCCGCAATTAACCGTGACAAAAGGCATTTCCCTTCGAGGGGACAGATTTTGTATGGCATTAGCGATAATATCTTTTCCTACGCCTGTTTCACCCAACAACAACACAACACTATCCTGACGAGCCACCTGCCGGACCATATTCATAACATGTTTAAGTCCAAAATTCTCACCAACGATATCATTACCGATTCGCTGCTTCATCTCATCATGGAGATATCGGTTATCGTCCAGCAGCTTATTCTTTAATGTCAAGACTTCCTGGTGTTTCAAATGGTTGGATACTGCGATAGCAAGTGGTTCCGCCAGAAGGGTTAACAGAGTCGAGTGCTCGGCGGTATACCTGTTTTTCCCATGGCAATCAATCACCACATTCGCCAGAAAGGTACCTTGAATCGCTAACGCCAATACCAGTAAAGAGGTATTCTGTGTCTCAAAATCCTCCACCATGGCCAGGCTGACCGCATCTGTTTCGGGATCGTTTACAATGACTGTCGGGAAATTCTCCCCTTGTCTAATTAGCCCCCACATTTCCATCATGAAGTCCCGGGCATGCTGGGGTAGCCTCGTCAAACGATTAATTTTCTCACATTTTTCAACAGTTGCAGTAGCGATGGTCCGAATCGCTCCAAAGTCCGGCTCATACAATTCAAGATACATCGTATCAACAGGCATAAATTCCGCAAGATAACCTAAACACTCTTTCATTGCCTCCTCGATTTCAAGGTGGCTGCATAAAAGCATGGTTGCCTGCCTGAAATATGCGTTCTTGTCAAAAGCCATGATAATCCTCTGATTGATCGATATTACTGGGGTTGACTGTCAATATGTGATATTTCGTAAAACTAGCACCAATTGTTTTATTTCACAAGATGAATCACTAAATATCGTAACTCTCTGTCCCAAAATATTCTATCTATCTGTAATATTGAGTATTTTACATTTGGCATGAAATAGGCAATCTGTTTAAGAAATAAACTGGAGATAAAATGAAATGGATAGAGATTATACATCTTAGATCGATCAACTCTCTCCCACCGGTGCAATTGGAGGAGATTTGTTGTGAGCCTTATGAATCTGACCGGGAAGGGGAAAAGATTGTAAAGCGAATGTTTTTTCACCAGAAGATTGAAAGTGACTATTGCATTATTCTTGACTGCGTTTCCGATGCCCCTGCTGCTCCATCCAGCAGTCTCGGTCTGCGCCTGGCATCATCACTCAGAGAACTCGGGAGTGTGAATCATACGATATGGGTCGAAACCAATACCATGACAATAACTGACAATAAGGGAGATAAAAATGACTTTGATAAGCATTAACAATGAGAAATGTAAGCAGTGTGGGCTTTGTGCCAAAGATTGCCCCAATGAAGTTCTTTTTCAGAAAGACGGAGGATTTCCAGCGGCAATATCACCTGATAACTGCATTGACTGCGGCCACTGTATTGCCATATGCCCAAGTCAAGTGATCACTCATGAACGGCTAATCGATGCAAACTGTCTTCCTGTCCTTCAGGATGGGATCAGAGCAGACAGCATGGAGAACTTCCTGCTGGCTCGGCGTTCGATTCGACTTTATCAGCGTAAGACTGTCGAGAAGGAAGTTCTGGAACGACTGCTTCAGGTGGCGAATATGGCGCCAACATCAAAAAACTGCCAGGAAAGGGGTTTTATTGTTGTCTCTGATTCAAAAAAAATCGAGGAGATTAAGTCTGTCCTTTTGAAAAATAACCGGAAAGTGGCGTTCTGGCTAAAAGTGGCAACCGGTCCTGTTTTTTCCAGGCTAATAAACAAGGAATCGGTTGAAGCACTAAAAAAAATCCTGCAGGGGTTCAGGATAACAGGAGCGAAGGCTTCTCAAGGGAAGGATTCTATTTTTCACAACGCGCCCTGCCTGGTGTTTATTTACGGTATCGGACCAGATCCGCTGGGAAAGGATAATTGCCTTTCAGCCCAGCAATACCTCATGTCACAAGCCCAGGCGATGGGGCTGGGGTCATGCATTATCGGATATGCCCAGACCGCTCCAAAGGTGCTCGCTAAACACCTGAAGGTTCCAAAACACTATAAAATTTATGGCGTTTTAACGTTGGGGTACCCAGAACTCAAATATCAACGAACCGTAGATCGAAACCCACCGCAAATCACATGGATCGGTGAACCAAATGAGTCCCTGAAACTGAAAATCGCCTGATGAAGGCCGTCCAGGAGAAACAGATCTCAACAGATTTATGTTCAATTGATCAAACCGGTCTTGAGAGCGTACAGATAGTCAAGAAATAAAAGCTATTGGCTCGACTCTGATGATCATAAACAAAATAATGAATAAAAGGAGAATTAGAATGAAGAAAGCAAAAACGGTTTCGATCATACTTTACTCGCTGGTCACTCTGATCACGTTGTCAATGGCTTCGAAGTTCTTGATGGCACGGGAGTATTTCGTCTATCACGCGGAAGCTTCCGGCCTGAATTGGGTGGATATTCCGAAGGGATTGCAAATGGTTTACCTGGCTGTATTCAAAATATGTGGCGCCGGGTTTCTGTCAACCGGTCTGGGACTGACATTGTTGATATCCATTCCTTATACCAGGTACAGCCAGCGATGGTCGTATTATGCCATCCCTGGCTTCGGGCTGATATTCTGGTCCATCACACTGGCAATGACCCTTTACGTGCAGATATCAACCGGGGCGAACACTCCCTGGCGCGGAAGTTCGTTATGTATCTTCCTCCTTGTTTTGGGTTTTGCGGTCTCAGTGTTAGATCCTAAAAGACATCTGACTCATCATAATTGAATTTTGGAATAAGAAATCAATCAACAGGTTTTCGCCTGATCGACACTGGGTTTTGGTGTAGAAACAGTGAATTATTAAAGAAAAAAGCTGCTTTTAAGCTGTATTTACAAAGATTGGACTGGTGACATTTTATTTTTCTCCGAAATCGTTCTTCCACCGACCACCTGGCCCCCAATTCCAATAATAAATTTAGAATTTCCACCATTTTACCCCATTTTACCCCCCTTTTCAGGTATATCAGGTGTCACGCCTGCATTTTATCCCTTTAAAATCAAATATTTCAAATTTGTCCCTGAGATTTGCCGCACTATTTACAACTTCCTATTATTTCACTTTGTTTCATTCTAATACGCTACAGTTGGTCCGATTTAGGACAAATTGAGCCACAGGATAGAACAAGATTTTATCAACTACACTGTTCGATATGCCAAAACAGTCTAGTAGGGTGAGACGGGCTTTTCCGTGACACAGGCACTTTCTATGTTATGCGTAATGTTGATCTTTTGCCTCTTGAATATCTGTTTCGTGCGGAGGTTTTCAAATTTCTGGGGAAAGAGGGGAAAATCATAGAAGAATTGATCCGAAACTTTTGGGGTGGCGGTACTCAGGATTCAGTATAAATAATGGTGTCCGGATCAGGAGGGAAGACACAATGGGTTGAGAGGCCATCTCCGAGTATATCATGCGAAATGTGTTTAACATCAAGAAGGTTAGATACGTTGAGAAAACCCAAAAAGTGATCTACCAAGGTAAAATGAAAAAGGGGAAAGACCGTAAAAACTTCGAGGTCTATTCTGCCTTGGATTTCATAGCGGCTATTACCCAACATATTCCTGATAATTTTTCCCAACTGGTCAGGTACTACGGGTAGTACTGGTAGGAATGCAGTGCCGAGGGTTGTTCCGTTCTTTTTCA
>JABGPJ010000104.1 GCA_018645005.1 Deltaproteobacteria bacterium
TGGCCCAGCAGACGTGGTGTCCTGTATCCCGGAAAAGCAAAGTCCTATTGGCTTAATTTGTACCTAAAAAACGGTGTGTCAAGTGTATTTTCGCAAAAAAAGCTGAAAATAATTTTCTTTCTGAGACTTGAAATATGCACCATAATGTTTTATGATAATATGCCATACAGCAAAACCACTTATTGCTCGTTGCCTCTGCATAATTGGGCAACTGCTTTGTTATAGACTGCAATCGCAATCCGGAAATCAATATTTAAGGAGATTTCAAATGAAGCATTTACAAATTTTTCTCGCGTTTTTTGTTTTGGGATTTCTGCCGTCAAGCTCCTTTGGAATAACGGTTCCGAAGGATCAGCCTTCCTTCCTATCCGACCTGCACGGTGGAGCGGCATTGGCCTGGAGTATGCACAAGGTGGGGCAGTTCGACAAATCATATCTCGCTCACCGGGATGCTGCTTTGAAATGGACCTTAAAGCAGGCCAAAGACTCTCCTCGGGGTGGGCGCACCTGGGTTGGGAACCCTTCCGCCCCAAAAAACTTCCCAACTTACAATGTAATATATACTCCATCGGCAAATTTCATTGCCTTGACACTCCTTGACATTTACCGGAATACAAAGGATCCGAATCTACTGAAAGCGGTTAAGGACCATGTAACCTGGCTGAAAAATACGACTGTTAACAAAAAAACACCCTATGGAACTCTCTATTACTGGCAAGGAAAACACTCCATGGACCCCCAACAGAACAAGCGCAAACCCTGGCCGCTGATATCCGGGCACGGTCATGGCCTGGGAAATGTATTAAGCACACTGAGTGAATATTATGCGGCAAGCAAAGATGAAACGCTAGTGCCGTATATGGAAGGCGGAACACGCTTCGCTTATGCCGCGAGCACCAGTACCAACGATAAAAGCTCAGATGAAAAAGCCCAGAAAAGCCTGGTAAGAGACAAAGACCCCGCCAATCCCGAAACAGAGCAGATCCATTGGACGTGGGGCAGAGCCGGCATGTCTGTCATAGGCCTCTGCCGCGGTAACGCCGGTTGTATTTATGCGCTTGAAACAGTTCAGCAGATGCAGCCTGGTATGCAAATAACACAGGCCAGAAAAATCGAAGACGTAATTAATGCCGGACTTCGGTATATTATCGAAGACGGTATTAAAAATAAAGATTCAATAATATGGAAAAATATGAATGGGCGCCCGGGAGAGCGAAATATGGGATATGGACGAGGCGTCACCGGAATTGCCATTGTTTTATGGCGCGGCTACGAAATGAATCTGAAAGCAGGCAACAAAGAAATGGCTGAACGCTGCCGAAAAGCTGCCGATGCTACAATTCGCACTTTGCTGGACACTATCGAACCTCTTGATCCCAATAAACCATTGACGGAACATGAAGTAGGATATGTAGTGGATGGAAGCAGGGATAATACAGGAAAACTTCAGGAGACGGTCGGAATATGCAGCGGAATCAGCGGAACTTATATGTGGTTGTTCAAGTACGCTGATGCGGTCAGGGACAAAGACCCGGAACTTGCAAAACGCTGTGAGGAAGCAACCAGGATCGTGGCCAATCGTCTGATAAATACGGCTGTTGTTGACAAAGGCACTTACGCATGGAGAAATCATGATCCTAAATTCGGTGCTGAAAAAATGGTAAACATGGCTTTAGATCATGGACAAACCGGTGTGGTTATGGCCCTGGCTGATATCGGCGCGCGTTTGAAAGATGAAAAGATCATGGATGCCGCAAAAAAAGCAGCTGATTTTATATTGATGCATTGCGTCAAAGACGCTGATGGACTAAAAATGCCTTTCCTGGTAAAAGTTGACCCAAATGCAAAACCGATAGCTCAAAAATCAAGTAATTTAAAAAAGTAAATAGAGCTATGAACAAACGTAATTTTTCTTTCTGACACTTGAAACACACACCAGTATGCTTTATTGTAATAGGTGACACTTAGGTAAAATACGTGAAACTGCGATTGGTCGCTGTATCTGTCGTAAGGCATCCCGCACAGTTGGGTTGCCCCGTCGCACATTGCCTTCATCCGTTTGTTGAATCACGCCTCAGCGTAATAAAGTCAACATCCCGCAGTTTTTACAGTATAACAGAAATCAATTTAAGGAGATTTAAAATGAAACATTTACAAATTCTTATCGCATTTCTGATGTTGGGATTCCTTTCGGCAAGCTTATTTGCTGTGTCAGCTCCGCCGGATCAGCCTTCCTATTTCTCAGACGTACACGGTGGAGCTGCATTGGCCTGGAGTATGCACAAGGTAGGGCAATTTGACAAATCGTATCTAGCTCACCGTGATGCCGCTCTAAGATGGACCTTGAAGCAGGCAAAAGATGCTCCTCAAGGCGGGCGAACCTGGGTTCAGAACCCTTCCGCTCCAAAAAATTATCCCACTTTCAATGTAATAATGACTCCATCAGCTGATTTCATTGCCTTGACACTTCTTGACATTTACCGGAACACAAAGGATCCAAAGCTACTGAAAGCGGTTAAGGATCATGTAACCTGGCTGAAAAATACAGCGATTAACAGAAAAACACCCTATGGAACTCTCAATTACTGGGGTGCAAAACAAACCATGAACTCCCGGCAGAACAACCGCCAACCCAGGCCGCTGGTATCCGGGCACAGCCATGGTCTGGGAAATGTATTGAGCACACTGAGTGAATACTATGCAGCAAGTAAAGATGAAACGCTGATACCGTATATGGAAGGCGGAACACGCTTCGCCTATGCAACAAGTACCAGCACTAACGATAAAGGCTCCGGCGGAAAAAATAAAAAAATGCCAATAGTACAAAAAAGTCCCGCTAATCCCGAAACGGAGCAGATTCATTGGATCTGGGCCGGGACCGGCGTTTCTGTCATGGGCTACTGCCGCGGCAATGCCGGCTGTGTCTATGCACTTGAAACAGTTCAGAAGGTCGCGCCTGGAATACAGATAACAGAAGCCAGAAAAATAGAAGACGTGGTTAACGCCGGGCTCCGATACATTATCGAAAACAGCATTGAAAATAAAGATTCAATAATATGGAAAAATATGAATGGGCGCCCGGGAGAACGCAATATGGGATATGGACGAGGCGTTTCCGGAATTGCCATTGTTTTATGGCGCGGTTATGAGATGAACCGAAAAGCAGGAAATAAAGAAATGGCAAAGCGCTGCCGGAAAGCAGCCGACGAGACTATTCGGACTTTGCTGGAAGCTATTGAACCCCTGGATCCCAATAAACCATTGACGGAACACGTGGCTCAGGGAAATAGGGATAACACTGGAAAACTGCAGGAGACGATTGGAATATGCAGTGGAATAAGCGGAAGCTATGTGTGGTTGTTTCAGTACGCTGACGCAGTTAGAAAAGAAAATCCAAAACTTGCCAAACGCTGCGAGAAAGCAGCTGGAATTATTGCACACCGTCTGATAAATACGGCTGTCATTGACAAAGGCACTTACGCATGGAAAAATTATAACAAAAAGTTTGGTGGTGAAAAAGTAGTTAACATGGCTTTCGATCACGGACAAACCGGTGTGGTCTCCGCTCTGGCCGATATCGGGGCGCGTTTGAAAGATAAAGAAATAATGAATGCCGCGAAAAAAGCGGCCGATTTCGTATTAATGCATTGCGTCAAAGAAGGTAATGGACTGAAAATGCCCTTCCTGGCAAAAATTGACCCCAATGCAAAACCAGTAACTCAGAAATAGGGCAATAGAAAAATCAATTAAGGAGATTTCAGATGAAAAAGATACAAGTACTTCTCGCGTTTCTTATTTTGGGCTTAGTTTCGACTAACTCCTTCGCTTTAAAGGTTCCGAAAGGCCAGCCTTCCTATCTCTCCGACGTACACGGTGGAGCGGCATTGGCCTGGTGCATGCACAAGGTTGGACAATTCGACAAATCGTATCTTGCTCACCGGGATGCCGCTTTGAAATGGACCTTGAAGCAGGCTAAAGACTCTCCTCAAGGAGGACGGACCTGGGTTCAGAATCCTTCCGCTCCAAAAAGTTATCCCACTTACAACATAGTCATGACTCCATCAGCAGATTTTATTACTATGACGCTCTTTGATATATACCAGAGCACCAAAGATCCGACTTTACTGAAAGCTATCAAGGATCAGATTACCTGGCTCAAAGGCAGTGCTATCAGTAAAAAAACAGCAGATGGAGTTATTAACTACTGGAGTGCAAAAAATTCTATAGAATCCAAAAGAACCAACCGTAAAGCAAGGCCGATGGTGTCCGGGTACAGTCATGGTCTGGGAAATGTATTAAGCACACTGGGTGATTACTATGCAATAACTAAAGACCAGACAGTGATCCCGTATATGGAAGCTGGAACACGTTTCGCCTATCTCGCGAGCACCAGTACCAACGATAAAAGCTCAAGTGGAAAAAACAAAAAAATGCCGATACTGCTGAAAGATCCCGCTAATCCTGAAACGGAAAAGATTCAATGGCCTCGTGGCAACAGCGGCATTTCTGTCATGGGCTTCTGCCGTGGCAATGCCGGCTGTGTTTATGCAATTGAAACAATTCAGAAAGCCAAGCCCGGAATACAGGTAACACAAGCCAGAAAAATCGAAGATGTGATTAACGCAGGACTTCTGTACATCCTCGAAAACGGTATTGAAAAGAAAGATTCAATAATATGGAAAAATATGAATGGGCGCCCTGGAGAACGCAATATGGGATTCGGACGTGGCGTCACCGGAATCGCCATGGTTTTATGGCGCGGCTATGAAATGAACAAAAAAGCAGGAAATAAAAAAATGGCGAAACGCTGCCGGGATGCCGCAGACGCAACAATTCGCACTTTGCTGGACGCAATCGAGCCTCTTGATCCTAATAAACCATTGACGGAACACGTAGTTCAGGCAAATAGGGACAATACAGGAAAACTCCAGGAAACAATCGGCTATTGCAGTGGAATCAGCGGAAGCTACATGTGGTTGTTTGAATATGCTGATGCAGTTAGGAGCGAGGACCCGAAACTTGCCAAACGCTGCGAGGAAGCAACTAGAATAGTGGCCAACCGTCTGATAAATACCGCTGTTGTTGACAAAGGCACTTATGCATGGAAAAATCATCTCGCTAAATGGGGTGGTGAAAAAGTGGCCAATATGGCTTTCGATCACGGACAAACCGGTGTAGTCTCCGCTCTTGCCGATATCGGGGCACGTTTAAAAGATAAAAAAATCATGGATGCCGCGAAAAAAGCAGCCGATTTCGTGTTGATGCATTGCGTTAAAGAAGGTAATGGACTAAAAATGCCATTCCTCGCAGAAATTGACCCCAATGCCAAACCGGTAACTCAGAAATAAGAATTATATAAAATCTCCCTGAAAATGCTGAACTCGTAGAAAAACTCAGAAAACATGGGGAAACTAGAGAGAATATCCGTATCCGAAGTTCAGAAAACCGCGTATAACCTGAACAATCACGCAATTATAAAAATCTAAAAACATAAACAAAATTATTTCAAAATAAAATGAAAGGTGATTTATTGTGAACAGTAAAAAATGCAAAATCGTATTTATAGGAGCTGGGAGTGCCGTTTTCACGCACAGAGTGGTTGCCGACATCCTTTGCGAGCCAACCTTGTCCGGAAGCACCATTGTCCTCATGGACATTGACGAAACGCGCCTCAAGCTTATCAAACGCCTGATCAACAAAATGATCCGCGAAAATAAGTGCAAGATGAAAATCAAGACTACGACCAACAGGCAAGAAGCGCTTGAAGGTGCCAACTTTGTTATCAATACCATTCACGTCGGCGGTGTGGATGTTATTCACCCTGATTTTGAAATTCCGGCAAAATATGGACTAAAACAGACTATTGCCGACACCATTGGAGCCGGAGGCATATTCCGGTTTATGCGTGTTGTCCCGGTAATGATGAGTATTATCAAAGACATGGAGCGACTCTGTCCTGAAGCTCTTTTTCTCAACTATACTAATCCAATGTGTTTGAACACTTCAGTTATTCAAACTCTCTCAAAAATACGGTCGGTTGGTTTGTGCCATTCCGTCCAGAACGTAGCTTTCCAGATGGCTAAAGCAATAGGAATTGACTACGATGATGTCATCTATTCGTCTGCCGGAGTCAACCATATGGCCTGGTTCCATCAGCTTGAAGATTGGGATGGCAATGATTTGTATCCTCGACTGCGTGCTGCGATAAAAAAAGACCCCGACTGCATTCCGCCCATGCGTAAAGTCAATGCCGACCTGTTTGAATACTTTGATCTTTTTCCCACTGAAGGATCGAATCATCACGCTGAATATCTTCCATATTATCTCAAGAGCGATAAAGAAATAGAACGCCTGGGCATAAAAGTTAACGCCTACATAGAGCATTTTGGAGAAAGAACCGACACTCATGAAGAAACTATGAAGAATATGCTCAAAGATAGCAAAAACTTTGAGCTTAATTCGTCCGGCGAATATGCTGTTCAAATCATACGCGCATTTCATACAAACAAACCCGAACGAATCCATGCATCGGTACTTAATACAGGTAGTCAGATTATGCCTGAATTCCCAAGCTCAATAAGTGTGGAAGTCCCGGTATATGTGGATAGAAACGGATTTAATGCAATGGCAGTTCCTGAGGGTACCCTTCCACCTGCTCCATTAGCCCTGGCTCAAGCACATGCCAGCGTATATCAATGCGCCGTTCGCGGCTACCTTGAAGGTAATCGTGATCTAATTACACAAGCTATTGAACTTGACCCTAACGTTGCAACTCAGTTGACACTACCGAAAATCAGAGCAATGGTTAAAGAGATGTTCAAGGCAAACGAGGGTTGGTTGCGCGAATTCGGCTCTGCTATGGCACGAAAAACTTCTGCGAAAAAAACTGCCGGAAAAGGAAGAAAATAATGAAAGCAATAATGGTAATGTTTGATTCTCTGAACCGACATATGCTGCCTATGTATGGATGTGACTGGATGAAAACACCTAATTTTGAGCGTTTGGCAAAGCGAAGCGTTGTATTTGACACAGCTTACGTTGGCAGCATGCCCTGTATGCCCGCACGGCGTGAACTTCATACCGGACGCCTAAATTTCCTCCACCGTGGATGGGGTCCTATTGAACCATTTGATGATTCTGTTCCTGAAATACTGAAAAAAAATGGGATATACACACATCTTTCGACAGATCACTACCATTACTGGGAAGATGGAGGTGCCACATATCACGAACGTTATAATTGGCTATATCCGGATTTCCCAACGAGTGATTTGCGCATAACATCGAACAATACG
>JABGPJ010000052.1 GCA_018645005.1 Deltaproteobacteria bacterium
ATGAAAGGATTTTCCCCACGGAAAATCCCCTGATAAAACAAACCAACTAAAGTGGGTGAAACCAGTTGACAATTCCAGCAAAACAGTAAAGGGTCAACCAGAGCATTGTCCAAGCCTGGAGCAGACCATTTAAATTTTTTGATCACGTTGTAACGACTGGAAACTGGGTTGACTCGATCCTGCCTGCTGTGAAACATCATTCAGGATTTCCCCAAGCATACAATATCCGGATTCGTTGCAGCAACTCTTGAACTCTCACAACGGAGGTCATTTTGGGAAAAGATCATAAGGTTCTAATTATGCGCTGTGATTCTTACGATCCGGACAGGATCAAAGACATTGTCAAAGAAGGCATGCAGGAGCTGGGAGTGAAACCATCCGGAAGAATTTTGCTTAAACCGAATGTTGTCATGGCCCATCCTGAAATTTTCCCCCACGCCTTTACACGAACAGAGTTTCTGGATGGTGTTATTGCCGCAACAAAAGAATGTGCTGAAGATGTCGATGAAATAGCCGTCGGAGAACGATCCGGTATTACCGTTCCTACCCGGTACAACTTTAAAATGGCCGGTTATCCAGAAATCATCAAAAAACACGGGCTTAAGACCTACTATTTCGACGAGTGCAAACAGGTTCCTTATCAGTTGAAAAAAAGTGAAGCCCTGCGAGACAACATGTTCTTTCCGGAGCCGATTGTCAATTGTGATTTTCTGATCAACCTGCCCAAGTTTAAAGCGCATCCCTGGACCAGGCTGACATTGAGTTTGAAGAATTTCATCGGCATCCAGGATGACAGGCACAGGCTGGTAGATCACAACCTTTTTCTGGAACACAAAATCGCTGATCTCCAGGAAGTTGTGCAACCGCGATTTATCGCTATCGATGCCATCACGGCCGGACAAAAAATGATGCTGACACCGACACCGTTTGACATGGGTGCGATCGTCATGGGGACAAACTCCTGTGCTGTCGATACGGTTGGTTGCCACATGGTCAACGTTGAGCCAAAGGACCTGATTCACCTGAAGCTGACATCCGAAAGGGGTTATGGCCCCATGAGCCTGGATGAGATAGAGGTCGGAGGTGATTTTCCACTGGAAGAAATGCAGGCGAAAACCAAGGATTTTGAATTTTGCATGGAACACGTGGACAACTATTTCAATGAAACCTCAAATCTCAGGTGCACAGTAGGCACGTTTCCGGAAAAGCACTCAGCTGATTATTGTTGGGGGGGGTGTCCTGGGGCTCTCCAGGAAGCCATGCATATCTTCAAGGGGTACTACCCGGGTGCCTACCAGGACATGAAGAAAATTCATTATGTGGTCGGTCAGGTTAACGGTGAACTTGATATCAGAGATGATGAGCAAGTCATCTTTGCTGGAAACTGCACCAGTTGGGAAGGAAAGATAGACGGAAACGATGTCAAGATTGAAAGCAGCTACAAATCACCCGCTGAAGTGGACGAAAAAAGAACATGTGGCAATGATATGATTAAAAAGAACCTTCTTCCCCCTGTTCATCTGATAAAGAACAGGAATTCCCGACACATCCATGTGAAAGGATGTCCTGTCTCTGTCGGTGATCATGTCCACTATGTGTCCGGGCTGGGTAAGCTCGGAAATCCAAATTATGACACTAGAACCCTGTCAGGTGTCAATATCGCTTATTGGCAAATGCGGGCCAAGCGGTTTTTAAATCAGTTTACTACATGAGCTGTTGGGGGGGGACCGCCTAAATTAGGGGACACGATAGAAAAAAAAAACATCATGTCCCCCAATTTAGGCTCACATGAGCTGTGGGGGGGGACCGCCTAAATTCCACCCATAAAGTCATAGTTCAACTGGCTTTGCAGAGAAGTGATTTTTTTGAAAATTTCTTTGAGCATCCGTTGTTCCAGACTGGATAATCGATCCGGATAGATGTAGTTATCCGGCTTTTGCTTTTCTTCAACAGCGGATTTAACCTGGCGGACAAGTCGGAGTTGCATCAGGAAGCTATATGCTTGTTTGATCTCTTCATATTCTTTCAGATTGAGGTGATCATTCTTGTGAAGTTGTCTCAGACGTTCCAGGGTATTGGTTTCCTCAATTCCGTTTTTTAAAGCATATATTCTTGCAAAATCGACTATCGGCATCATGGCGGCTTTGATATCAAAGCCATTACGATGCTTCCCCTTTGATTCGACTACAAAATTCCTGAAGAAGCCAAGGGGCGGTTTGAAATGAAGGGCGTTCTCGGTTAAATAGCGCAGGAAGCCGGACCAGTTTCCCAGCGATCCAAACAAGTGCCGTCGTAGTTGTTCTACCAGTTCTGTATCTCCATAGGCTCCCTGGAAATCGAAAAAAATGCTGGACTGCAGCAGGTCTTCCGGAGATGCCTTGTGAATCCAATGGGTAAAGTATTTTTTCCAGACTGAAATGGGTTGGCACCATTTAGGGTTTTTTGCCATAATCCCACCTGTGCAGAAATCGTATCCGGCATCATTCAGACGTGTGCAGACCTTTTCTCCAAACTTGAGAAAATAGTCATTAACCTTGGACAAAGAATCTTCGGGTACATCTTCAAACATGATGGCATTATCCTGGTCGGTTTTCAGTGTCTGTTCCTTCCGTCCTTCACTGCCGAATATCATAAAGGCAAATTTGGCAGGAGGCGGGCCCATTTCATCCAGGGTAAATTTAATCATTTTATCCAGGGTGACATCCGCCAGAGTCGTGACCAGTTTATTGATATATTGTGCCTTGGCACCGCTGAAGACCATGTTGCGAATCACTTTGGGCAGTTGTAGATCCCTGCTGGTGATTTCTTCAGGATTTTGAGCCTGGGTAATTTCACGAACCAGAAAAAAAGGTGAGTTTTCCTGGGCTTTGAGGAAATCATTATTTGAGATGACACCTATGACCTTGTCATCGATGTCTGTGACAGCGAGGTGTTTTATTCTTAACTGCATCATCTGCATCAGACCTTCAAAAACCATCGCATCTGACGATATGGTCAATAGTGGGGTTGACATGATCTCTTCCACCTTGTTCTTGATATCGTAACCTGCGGACACCACTTTTTTTCGTAAGTCATTACCTGTCACAATTCCAATGTACCTATCATTTGCGTCCTGAACCAGTATCGAACTGCAGCCATTCTCTATCATTTTTGTGGCTACTTCCTGGATTGTTATATTTTTCGAGCAGGTAACCCGTTTTTTATTGAAGATATTTTTAACCGGTTGGCTATACAGGTGCAGAGTGTCGTCTTTCTGGTGAATAACGCCGCTGATAATACTTGAGTAGGACTTGTTCATCATCCGTTTGCCGAAGGTATCGGTGAAATACTCTGAAAAGACCTCGTAGTTCTCGCAAAGTTTCAAAAAATAACTTTTAGGTAAAAGATAAAAATAGGTCTTTTCAGCAAGCTTCAGGGTACGGACCGGTACGCCATGATTAACCAGAATGGAAATTCCGCCAAACATCTGGCCTTCCATCAGAATACCACTCAGTCTTTTTTCTTCATCATCATCTTCAAAATATCTCTCGGCGGCTCCTTTTTGTATGATGTAAATATAGTCCAGAGTTGACTGCCCCTGGGTAAACAGAATTTTGTCCTTTTTGTAGTGGGCAATAAGTACTTCTGCGGCAACTTTCTCAATCTCTTTATCGGGTAAAAAAGAAAACGGATCAACTTGAGACAAAAATGTTTCAGCCTGGCTGGCAATCACGATTGATGTGTACGATTCATCATGGGTCACTTAGAATCCTTTTTCCTTTCTTGTCATAAAACAATTCAATCAAACCACTCTTGACCACATGGACAAACTCAAAACCGGATTTCCCCTGGACAGTCAAAATGGAATCGACAGGTAAATCCTCCACTACTGATAACTGGGCAATCGTATTTAAGTCATCTTCAGGCAGCATTGAAAATGGTTTTACACTGGACAAAAATTGAATAATGTCATCATTCATCAGAAATCCTGGCAAAGGGTCTTCACTGCTATCGAGTATTGAGAAAATTCGACCTTGTCTCTCACTATTCGATCTTTACCTGATTGAAGCCAACAAGGCAAATGCTGGAAAAATTATCGTTCAAGCTTTTCTCCCCGAAGAAAATCAGCCCAGATGTCTAACTATGACATAAAATTCTCCTTTTAATATTTCCCAAAGTTATCATCATCCAGGGTAATCATTTTGGGGGAACCGCCTGCCTTTTGAGCAGGAATTTCTTGTTGAATGGGAGTTGCCTGTTGAATTGGTGTCTGAGCTGTGATTGTCTGATTCAACTTAAACCGACCCATCAGTGCCTGCAGTTCCAGAGCCTGACCACTCAGCTCTTCCGACGCCGAGGCAGCCTCTTCCGATATGGAAGAGTTCTGCTGGACGACATCGTTGACCTGGGTTAAGGATTTATTTATTTCATCCGTGCTATTGCTTTGTTCCTGGGAAGAGGCTGCTATTTCGCCCACCAGATCGTTAACCTTAGTGATACTTGTATTTATTTCATTCAGTACTTCAGCTGTTTTCCCTGCATTGCTGACACCTGAGTCGACCTCTTTGACTGAATTTTCAATCAGTTCTGTTGTATTCTTGGCCGCTTCAGCGCTTCTGACCGCCAGATTACGAACCTCTTCAGCCACCACAGCAAAGCCTTTTCCGTACTTGCCGGCACGTGCTGCTTCCACTGCTGCATTCAGAGCCAGCAGATTTGTCTGAAAAGCAATTTCATCAATCACCTTAATGATTTTCGAAATATCAGAGCTTGAACTGTTGATTTTATCCATGGAGGAGAGCATTTCTTTCATCTGCTGATTACCCCGGTCGGCAATCTCCATGGTCTGAGTGGTAAGTTGTGCAGCCTGATTGGCGCTTTCATTATTTGCCTTTGCCCGGCTGCCAACCTCTGACATTGAGGAGCTGATTTCCTCTAAACTCGCGGCCTGCTCGGTGGTTCCGCTGGCCAGCGACTGTGATGCACTGGATATTTGACCTGCACCTGAATTGACTTGTTCGGTCGCAACTACAACCTGGGCAATCGTATTGCTTAACATGTCACTTGAATTGTTGATACTATCTTTAATCAAACTCAGATCACCTTTCATCCCTGCTTCATCAATACGGTTTGTCAAATCGCCTTGAGATACGCCATTCATAGTTCTTTGAATCGCCATTACGGCCGTTTTTAGCGAGTCAGACATCTGACTGAAAGCCCCGGCCAGAATCCCGACTTCATCCTGGCGCTGGATGTCGATCGATTGCTGCAGATTGCCATTGGCCATTTCCCGGGCGACAGAAACCAGTTGAGCAAGGGGACGGATGATATCAATCGAGATGACAAAAGCAATGATCAAACCCAGTATAGAGGCGATAACACTGACAATAATCGTCCACAAACGAGTGGCGGATGATGTCTCATCAAAGCGTCCATCGGCTTCCATCTGCTCGTTGTGCAATGAACCCGCGATTTTGGCTAACGGCTCAATGGTGATATCGCGCAGGCCATCAATGACGCCGTCCAACTCACGGATACTTTTTTCGTCTTCCAGTACAGATACCGTTTCCGCTTCCAGGGATTTATTGATCTTATTCAGGGCGGTAATGGTAGCTACTCTGGCTTGATCCATCCTCTCGTCCAGATCCTTGATCTGCTGCCGGGTGCTGGCTGTATCTTGAGATAGCAGCGGTAGGGTATCCGATTCAAAGAGGTCCAGATACATTCGATAACTATTAGCAAATTGGTCTGCCAGTTGTCTCTCTTGATCGGTATCCGATAGTTGTGCCACCAGGGCAATGTCCTTCTCAAACGTGTCCTTGATTTCCTTCCAATCCGCCCGGGTTTCCTCTAGATTACGATTGATGATCCCATCAGCGATTACCGGATAAACAGCTTCCACACGGAGGGCTATTTTCATGATCTCAAGAGAATCACTCATCCGTTGTGCGACGGATTCCTCTTTTTCTAGAATAGGCAACATTTTGTTTTCAAACAATCCCAGGTATTTATTAAGCCCGATTTCAAAATCTTTGGCCCACCCCTCTTCTACTTCGGTGTCGACCAATTCGTGAACTCGTTTAATATCCGCTATGGCGATCTTTTTTATTTCAGCGAAATCTTGTTTGGATTCCGCAAGATTTCGATTGATCACGGAATCTGCAATCACGGCATAAACGGCGTCCACTCTTTTGGCAATGGTTTGAATTTCCACTGCGTCAGAGGCCCGGCTTGCTACTTCGTCCTGCAACTCACCCAGGGAACTCAACGAAAATATCTGGTAAATCGCCACGCAAACAAAGATTAAAATAACCGAAACGAAACCTGATAACAATTTTATCCCGATTTTCAAATTCTTAAGTCCCATACTTTTTCCTTTAATAGAAAATTCATTGGAAATCTCGTACTTTTAATATCTGCTATAATCAAGAACGTATTGAAGAATAAATATTTATCCAAAACATTTGACAACTTAAACACTGCAGATCTACTTATCATTATTTCAAGTTACATACCAAACAGATGCAAAGATTAAAAGAACAAATATATTAGTACTATAACACTAGAGCGGTTGGATGGGGAGATGTTAATCGAGGCTGAATTGTCTAATAAAATTAGACAGTGTTAACAAAAGATAGACAAATAGTTGGTTATCTTTGTGGAGTTTTATTATGAATAGGGCTGACTAAACAGACAGTATTTTTCAACCTGGAACAAGATAAGCAGTAGAGAAGATGACAGGAATTCCGATTTATTTTCGGATTTCTTCAGCAGCGTCAAGGCATACTTCAATGAGCTGGACAAATATAAAAAGGGATTTGCTGCCACTGCAAATCCCCGAGTTGGTTTTTTATTATGGTAGAAATATGGGCTTTCAGAAATAAGCCCGGCTGGAATAGTCTCAGTTTTGTTCTTCTGATGCAGACTGTTGACTGGCTGATTGCACCAGGTTTAGTTCATCAGACGAAAAAATCTTTTCAATATTTAGTATGATAATAAACTGGTTTTCCTGTTTTCCCATGCCATCGATAAATTCCGTGTTTAACCTCGAACCAATGCTGGGTGGGGGCTCGATATGCTCTGAATCCAGGTCCATCACTTCTTTCACCGAATCCACAAGAACGCCAATCATTGTTGAATCGCCGTCTAAGTCAATTTCGATGATAATGATCACCGTATTTACTGTTTTTTCGATTTCCCCCATTCCAAATTTAATTCGCAGGTCAACAACTGGAACAACACTTCCACGAAGGTTGATAACCCCTTGCATCATATCAGGCGTTTGGGGTA
>JABGPJ010000077.1:0-42437 GCA_018645005.1 Deltaproteobacteria bacterium
ATTCATGCGTGTTTTGAATCATGATCCCCTCGACGGAGCCATGCTGAACAGTTACCCCGGAATTTTTAGGAGGTGAATAAAGTAGCAAAGCAGAAGCTCAGTTCAATGGCATCTGCCTTACAGGCCCATCTGATTGATATTTTCAGGGGGCTCGTAGGGGAGCTGCCAGGGGAGTGAATTATCTATTCCTTTGACAAGCTCCTGCGTCACGATTTTAAGTTCATTTTTCCAATATGTTTGACCTTTGGGGAATGGAAAGTGATGCAGTCGTTGCAGTAAAATTACAAACGGTTTTTCTTTGCAGTGGTTGAGACTGTCCCTGCAGTGCATGAGGTTTTGGGCACTTTGGGGAGATTGAGATACTGCACGGGAAAGCGGTTTGTTTTTGATTGGGTGTAAAACTGATAACACAAAAACGCTGTTTTCAGTGTTTGATGTGCTCCGGGAATGTATAAAGGGGGTAGTCGTGCAAAAGCGGTTGCCGCGAACCCCGAGACCCGTATAGTTGTGGTTCACGGGAACCGCTTATTGGAAAGCGAAGTCATTTTTCGTTTACTCACACCGTTTTCCAAATAAGCTGTCCTGTCGTTTGTTTGAACGACACATTGGGACTGTTGACATCGGATGTTGATGGGACTGAGCGGTTTTTTTCAGACCGTATACATTCTATATGGAGGTTATGTTATGAGTTTGCGAATAAATCATAATACCGCCAGTTTGAATGCCCATAGAAACTTAGAGAAGGCAAATGAGAGGGTTTCCAAATCTCTCGAAAAACTATCTTCCGGTTTGAGGATTAACTCTGCGGGAGATGGAGCTGCCGCTTTAATGGCTTCGGAACAGCTACGTTCTCAAGTTGCCAGTATCGACCAGGCAATTCGTAACTCGGAGTCAACCGTTTCTATGGTGCAGACAGCTGAAGGTGCTTTAGCGGAAGCTAACAATACACTTGTCGCAATGAGGCAGTTGGCGGTGCAGTCTGCCAACGAAGGTTCAAATGATGCTGTGATGCTTGCTGCAAACCAGACATCAATTAAGAACATGATCGGCTCCATTGATCGGATTGCTGATTATACACAGTTTGGCCAGAAGAAGTTGTTGGACGGCTCAAACGGTGTGTCCGGATTGGCAATCGGAGACGGCTTGCAGTTTGTTAGCGCAATGACAGAAACCCAGTCAAGTGGGGAAGAAGGCTATGATGTAGTGGTTACCGAAATGGCGACCAAGGCAGCATTGCTGGGGTCGACCTCGTTAACACAGGAAATTATTGCTTCCGGTGAGAAGTTGTACGTGACTGAGGGTGGTAAGACAGCCCAATATGTGACGAAACAAAGTGACACCGTCGATGCGGCTATCTTGAATTTTGCGGTTGCCGCAAAGAAGGCCGGGCTGAACGTAAATATTTCAAAATCCGATACCGGTACCGTGCAGATCGAGCACATGCAGTATGGTAGCGAACACACTTTCTCTGCAGCCAGCAGTACGGCAGGTGTGTTGTCGGAAAAAGGAGGTATTTTTCAGTCAGCGGTCAGAGGTAAAGACCTTCGTGGTACCCTCAATGGTGAAGCAACCATTGGCAAAGGTGAAACCTTGACCGGTATCAGTGGTAACAAAAAAACCGACGGATTGTCCGTCCGATATCAAGCCCAGGATCCAAATCTTGTGATACCGGAAGGCGGACTGAATGTTGGCCAGGTGAACGTGACTCAAAATGCGTTGACCTTCCAGATTGGTCCGGGACAAGGCCAGAGCGTCAGAATTGCTCTTCAGAACGTTTCATCTGGCACATTAGCTAGAGGGATCGAGAATGAGAGTGATTTTGAGTCTCTCTATCAATTGGACGTCACAACGTCCCAGGGGGCTCAAGATTCGATGACCTTGATTGACAAAGCGATCAATGATATTATTAAAGTCCGGGCTGAGCTTGGTGCATTCCAGAATAACACTCTGGAGATCAATGTTGCCAACATGCAGATAGCCAAGGAAAATATGATCGCGGCCGAGTCCAATATTCGTGATACCGATATGGCGGCTGAAATGGCCGAGTTCACCAAGAACGATCTGATCATGCAGTCAAGTGCGGCGATGTTGGCGCAGGCAAATCAGATCCCGCAAAAGGTACTGCGGTTGCTTGAGTAGGTAAGTGATTTCCTGATTGATAGTGGGTGGGGGAGAACCTGACTCCTGCCCCTGTCATAAGCTGAACCCACCTTGGTACATTCATCCCTTCAGTCTATCCAGCTCTCAAATCGAAAATCAGGCAGGGCGATTTCCGGCCTCTTATCCTCAGTACCGGAATCTTCTCCGATGAGAACTGTTGCGACGCCAGCCAGATTTCCAGCCAGAATATCTTCAGCACTATTACCATAAAAGATAGACCGACCCGCATCGATACCCGCGGATTTACAGGCCAATTCCACCATATGTGGCGAGGGTTTTTTCTGAGCGGGCAGGTACGCTTCTGAGATAAAACAGTGTTTTGGTGGGAAAAAAGTATCAAATTCTGTGAGGTGCAGTTTCTTTACCTGCGACGCGGTTATCCCATTGCTGACAAGGGCCAGTTTCTTACTGCGATTTGTGAGGTTGTGCAGGTAACCCATTGCCCCGGCGAGAGGTTTGAGATTGGATAGAAACGCAGCCTGGTAGCCTGTTGTCAGCAAGGTGGCGAGAGGCCTCCCCATGACCTGCAAATCTGGCCGGCTGGCAACAAAAGCCGAAAAATAGGATTCCGTATGGCCTGAACCAAAGATCTGACACAGCCATCTCAGTTCCTGCAGGCTGGATAAAAGTGAGTTTCCGATCAAGCTCGGAAATACCTCACGAACAGCTTTTTCCTGGGCGGAAAAGTATGCTTCTCGGGTATTGATCAGGGTATCATCCAGATCGAAGATATGAAGATCAAAATCGGGTAGTTCTCTCATCCAACTGTCACTGATTTGGCCAGGTTTCGCGGCTTGTCGATATTGAGACCCAGATTCAAAGCACTGTAGTAAGAGAATAGCTGAGCGATAACCATCTCCACTAACGGTGTCATTTCGGGTTCGGTCTCTGGAATGACAAAATAGTGGTCGAGTAGTCGCTGAACTTCTGTGTCATCCTGGGTGCAGAATGCAATGACTTTTCCGTTACGGGCTTTGACCTCTTCAATGGCCATCAGTGTTGCGTGAAAAAGCTCGCTATCCCCCCGGCTGGGTAAAAAGAACAGGCTATACATATTTTCATCTACCATGGCCAGAGTACCATGTTTTAAAAAACCGGCCGGTAATCCCTCTGCATGCACATAGGTCACCTCTTTCATTTTCAAGGCGGACTCGAGTGCGATCGGGTAAAAGATGCCCCTGCCCATGAACAGCCAGTTTCTCACATGGCTGGTGTTTTTAGCGAGATCCCGGATAAAGCCCGACTCCTCATTAATCATCTTTTCGACAAGTCCTGAGAAATCAAACAGTCGTTTACGGTGTGATTCGGCCTGTTCTTCGGTGAGATGATTTCGCAACACGCCGACTCTCAAAGCAATCTGCCAGAGTATAACAATCTGCGATAGTGCCGCCTTGGTTGAAACAACACAGATCTCGGGTCCGGACCCCTGAAAGATGCAGTCATCAACTTCCTGGCTGATAGAAGATCCGACGACATTGACCACCGCGGAGGTGGCGGCTCCGGCTTGGGTGGCGGCTCGGATAGCCATTCGGGTATCGTAGGTTTCACCGCTCTGGGAGAAAAACAGTACGTGCTGGTCGGCATTAACCGGTATCAATGTTGGGAATTCATCAGCAGAGATGCTGGGGACATAGAGGTCTGCGTATTTGGAAAATAGATAGGTGCCAATCATGGCGACATAGTAAGTTGTCCCGACGCCGACGCAGAAAGATTGTGGTTTATCGATAAATTTTTTGGCGATGGTCTCTATTTCCTGAGCTGAAATATGCAGAGTCTGGCGGACGGTTTGAGGTTGATCAAAGATCTCTTTCAGCATGTAGTGAGAAAATCCCCCTCTCTGAGCGGTTTCTCTGTCCCATTGAACATGGATAATCTGCTTGGAGATGGTTAGATTGTCAGAGAGACTTTTGACCTGGAAGGCATCATTTGTCATCGTCACATATTCATAATCATTGATGAGAACCGTATCGCGCGTTTCGGAGATAAAAGCATTCATATCCGAACTGACGAAATTGACCCCATCATTGATCCCCAGTACCAGAGGTGAATCCTTTTTTACGGCAAAAATTGTATCAGGTTGAAAAACGCTGAGCATGGCGATGGCGTATGACCCTTCCAATTTGTTGAGGGCATTGCAAAAGGCCGTTTCGACGTCCTGGCAGATGCTGTATTCTTCCTGAAGCAGATTGGCAAAGACTTCCGTGTCTGTTTGAGACCGAAACTGATGCCCTTTTGCTTGCAGACTGGCTTTGATGACCTGATAGTTGGAAAAAATTCCGTTGTGCACAATGACGAAGTTATTATCACTGGAAAAGTGAGGATGAGAGTTTTCCGGAGTCACACCACCATGGGTTGCCCAACGCGTGTGTGCAATTCCAAGATGTCCTGTCATCTCCTCGAAGCGTTCGATAGAGTTGACTTCGTTTACGTTGCCGATGTTCTTGCGCAGTTTGATCTCCTGATCATCAAAAAGCGCCATGCCACAGGAGTCGTAACCTCGGTATTCAAGATTTTGAAGACTTTTTAGCAGTAATTTGGCCACAGGTTTGTGGCTGGCGATCGCACTGATTCCGCACATATTGCTTTCTAAGATTAAAATTAGGTGTTCTTTGGCTGCTTTGGGTTTTACCTGCTTATTTCAGGTTCACAATTCCCTTACATGCCTTTGTTCTTAATAAATATTTTAAACCGGTCCCTTTCTGGAACAGGGACTTTAACTGACTTTAGAATCCGAAATTGTGATCCGGTCAGATATCCTGGTTCCGGTGGCAATATAAGTGCCGGGAGCGATGGTATGGCCAGTTCCGATTATGGAATCATCTCCCACAAAGGCGCCCAGTTTTGGTAGCTGGGTATTGATGGCTTCTTCGCCAGGAGGTTGATATTCAATCTCTCTTCCCAAAGAGTCATGATTGACGGTCATGCTGCCGGACCCCAGCTGTACATTTTCTCCCAAAACGCTATCACCGATAAAAGAAAGCCGTCCGACAGTGGAATTGCCAAAAAGAACGGCATTTTTGATTTCCGTTCCATATCCAATTTTGCAGTTCGACCCGATAGACGAGTTTTTCCGTATCAGGGAGTTGTTACCGATAAAGACGTTGGAGCCGATATAACAGGGTCCCACAATGGAGGTTCCGGCACTGACGTGAACGTTTTCGCCAAAGTGGACGATGCCTTTAATACTGACATTTGGATCAATGGAGACGCTGTCCGGAATGATGCTGGTGTCCCATGGTTTCATCATCATTTGATTGGCAGCCAGAATATGCCAGGGTCTGCTGATATCGATCCATGAATCTTCCCAGAGAGACGCGATCATCTGGTTTTCAGAAATCAAGTGTTGATAGTAGGTAACCATATCAAGGTTGTTCTTGGACAGATAATCAAAGCATTCCCTGCTAAGAATGAAACTACCACCCAGGATATAATTCGACATCCGCGCGCCTTCCGGTTTTTCCAGAAATTTGGATATCTGCATATCATGCTTGAGATAGATATTGCCATAATCTCCGTCTGAAAGAGGGTGCGCGATAGTCGCCAGTGCATTTGGACGTCCTCTTTCAAAACGATCGAGCAGGTGTTTAAAATGGTTATCCGCCATTAACACATCGCCATAGGCCAGCAGAAAATGGGAATCCTTGCCCACGGCGTTTTCGCACAGCGAAACTGCCTGGCCGATGCCTCCTTCCTCCGCTTGTTCGATATACTCAATCTTCAGGCCGATCTTTTTACCATATTTGAAATAGTCCTGAATAATCTGTTTCTGATGATTAACTACAATCCAGACTTCACGAATGCCGGCTGCTTCAAGGTGTCTCAGAATTGTTTCCAGGATAGATTGACCTGAAATAGAGATCATGGATTTGGGGCGTGTATCAGAAAACGGAGTGAGCTTTTTGCTTTTGGCAGCAGCCAGAATGATTGCTTTCATATTTTTCTCAGAAGATCATAACGCCGCCTGACGGCAAGTGACATTGTTATATTAATAACTATCAACTGTGAAATGAGCCGTTTGGAATTCGAAAACAGTCATTTCAGCTGAATTTCAGGTTAGCGATTATTAATGCGAGTCAAAGTAAATTTATTGAGTTTAACCTGATACAGTTCATCCTTGAAATTTTCCCTGTCGACAATCTCTTCTCCATTTAAATGGATAAGCGCGGTATTACCGGTTGTCATTATCAAAGCGTACCCTTCTTTAGCGGGCCACTCATATTTTTCTCCCTTTTTTAAACGTAAATCAAAAGATTCCTGCTCATCAATGGTCAGATGAATCCAGTCGTTGTTCATAGCTACCAGTGTCAGGGTCAATGGACTGATCTCCGGTTTTACGGGGGGGGCGGGGATTTCCGCTGTTGTTTTTTGAATCTCTGCTTCCAGGGCCTCCTGGGCTACCTCTTGAGCTGGAGCTTTAGCGTCAATCGCTTGAATTGTTTCAACATCACTACTGGTGCTGCTATACTGGCTCAGCGGTTTGCTCTGCCAGTATACTAAAAAAGCGATCAGAGAGATGATAACGAGGGCTCCAACCAGAATTAAAGGGCTGGTACTGCGTTTTTCCGGTTGGGACAGCGGATTGAACGATCTGGGCTGATCTGAATCGGAGTTGGGCTGGGTTCGATCAGAATAGGTCTGATTGAGCGCTTCGATCATCCAGTCACTTTCAAGTCCCAGCAATTTGGCATAGTTTCGAATAAACCCCCTTACAAAAACCAGTCCGGGAAGTGCATCCAGATTACCCTCTTCGATATTCCTCAGGCAGGTCAACGTAATCCGCGTGATTTCGGAAACATGTTCCAAAGTATAGGAGTGCTCTTCACGTTTCTTCCTGAGAATTGCACCGATACTTAATAAGTCACTTTGTTGTGGGGGATCTGTTATATTCTCAGACATTGTAATTAAGGGTAAGTGATTGACGTTAAAATGGTGAACCTTTTAAGCAAAAATAGGTAATTACATCCGATTAAGCAAGCGTTTTATTTGTTCTTTTTGATCAGTACTCACATTTACAGGAGTGTTCATCTGATACGATCCAAACAGAATAGCAAAACCCTGACCGAACTTGGAAAACGGCTGGAAAAAATCGTGTCTCAACCATCTTGACACCATGGGAATCGGAATATTTTTCTAATTATTTGAAATTTTGAACTCTATTCGGGCTAAAAGCTGACGATCCTGCACAGATAATTCTTGCCCGATATTTACTCTGAAGGACGAGAACTCTCTTCGAAATGAATAATTGTTTCTTAAATCGGCGAAATATTCTCCAGGATGGTCCTGACAAGGAAATAAACGCAGTCGTTTATCATCTTCCCAGATGTTGTAGGCCTGCATAACTGCCTGTTCGGGAAATTGTCCCCCGTTTTGGAGCGTCAATTCAGGAAAACCATAAGGTGCTAAAGCGTCTTCTGATTTCCAGGTCGCTGCTACTTTAAAGAAGTTGCAGGCAGCACGATAGATCATCTCGGTAGCCCGAATTTTTCCTTCCAGAGAGTAACCAGCGATATGGGGTGATGCAATATCCACCCCTTTCAGCAGTTCCGGATCAATATGCGGTTCATTCTCCCAGACATCAAGTATAATGGCGCCCAGTCGTTCCCGGTTGGCTTTCAGTGCCTGACCGTCAAGAGTTTCACCACGGCTGGTATTGATGATGATGGTTCCGGGTTTGAGTTGGCCGAGGATCTGTTCGTCAATAAGATGAAACGTCGGGTGTTTCCCAGTATGTGTCAGAGGGACATGTATGGAGATGATATCTGCTGTTTGAATCAGTTCATTGAGTTGGCTGAAGGACGCGTCCGCAGAAATTTCAGCCAAAGGGGGATCATTTAGCAGACACCTCATCCCAATCGCCTCTACTTTCTTTTTCAGAGCACTTCCAGTGTTTCCGGCGCCAATGATTCCCAGGGTGCGTTTTCGCAATGACACCCCCGTTTTTTGCTCTAATGTGAACAAGGCTGTCAGGATATACTCAGCGACTGCTACGGCGTTGCATCCGGGGGCTGATGAGAGATGAATGCGATTGTCAGCCAGATAGGGCAGGTCAATATGATCGGTCCCGATGGTTGCAGTGCCAACAAATTTTACCCCACTCCCGTTCAGCAAAGTGGGTGTGATCTTTGTTGTCGTTCGTACGAGCAGCCCTGTGGCAGATTGAAGCGCAGACGGTGTGATCTCTTTGGCAGGCAGAAGATGGACCTCGCCCAGGGAAGAGAAGGCCTCTTTAACATATGGAATGGCTTTATCTGCGATAAATTTCATTTAGGGTGCTGTGGCAGATAATTTGAAAGGCGCAGGCCATTTTTAGTCAAGTGGAATAGTCGGCGTTGATGTGCACATATTCATCGCTAAAATCACAACCCCATCCAGTCAGGCTGAAATCGCCTTGATGAAGATCGACCTCAATTTCGACCTCATGTTTTGCCAGATGTCTCGACAAAGCTGTCTCATCAAAGGGTTGTGGCTCTCCCCGGAAAAAGACCGTTGTTCCCTGGATGGTGATCGTCGTGGGGGGATGACACTTCAACGGTGTCTGGTTCAAGCCGTTGCCGATTGCCATTAAAATTCGTCCCCAGTTGGGATCCTTTCCGTAGATCGCTGTTTTTACGAGGCTTGAAGTCAAAATTGCATTCATCACCGGTTGTGCGATTTCATGGGAAGGGGTCCCTTTGACTGTCAATTCAATCAGATGGTTGGCCCCTTCGCCGTCCGCGGCGATCTGTTTTGAGAGCGAGATGGCAACCTGCGTGAGTGCATCTTGCACTACAGGATGAACAGAGTCATCATGTTTAGTCGGATGAGACGAGATCAAAAAAAATGAATCATTGGTGGATGTATCACCATCCACACTGACACAATTAAAGCTCCGCTCTGTCACCTGCTGCGTCAATGCCTGAATATTAAGCGCTGAAAGCGGGGCGTCCGTCATGATGTATGCCAGCATAGTGCCCATGTCGGGGTGAATCATTCCAGAGCCCTTGGCAAAGCCTATGGCAGAATAGGTGTTGCCATCAATCTCAAACTTCGCGGAAGCCAGTTTGGGTTTGGTGTCAGTTGTCATAATAGCTTCAGCCGTGTCTACAGGGGATGTCTGTAGTTGGCTGGTGAGACCGTCCAAAGAAGATTCGATTTTTTCAATGGGAAAAGGTTTGCCAATGATACCCGTAGAGGATGTCAAGACCTGGTCTGTTTCAAGATTCAGTTTTTGAGCAACCTGCTGCGCCATCTGCAGATTGGCGGCAATTCCCCTTTCGCCGGTGGCCGCGTTTGCATTACCTGAATTAATGATGAGCGCTCTGAACCGGTTACTGGGCGTCAGCTTCTGACAGTATTGAACATGGGCCGAAGGAAAACGATTTCGGGTATAAACCGCGCCCACCACACCGTTTTGCTCTGTATAGATCAATCCCAGATCTTTTTTATTTTCCTGTTTCAGGCCGGCAATCGTTCCAGCGTAAAGAAAGCCTCGGGGAAGAGGCATTTCTGTGTGGTCAACAGTCATGAATATTTAGAATGGTTCTTTGTTGAATGTCTGAGAAGGATGAGGGCAAGAACTAATAATCAATCGCAATTAGTGCGCCTTGTCCGAAAGGCTGAAAGTGTATCTGACCGATTCAAAAGAAATTTCATCTCCGTCGCGGAGCATTTTTGTGTCGATCCTGCGGCCGTTAACGAAGGTGCCGGTCTGGCTGCTCAAATCGATGAGCTTATATTTGCCTGAAACACGCTCGATCCTTGAGTGCATCGGAGCAACCGATTTAGATTTTGGAACCAGATCGTTCATTTCCGAATGGCCGATGAAGGTCAGATTTTTGGTGATATAGTATGTTTTCTCACGGGGTTCCACCGGAATCAGTTTGGGCGTGTTTTTGAGGATTTTTCCATTGACTCTCCGTGTTCGAGGAATGACATGCCCGGAGGTATGTTCTTTGGATTCGTATTTCTCTGGTCTTTTATTGGGTGTCTTGAACATAATCGTTAGTTCACCCATATCGAGTATATCGCCGTCGTTCAGGAAACTGCGCCGGCTTCTGCGTCGATTGATGAGAATGGATATCTTGTAGTTCTTATCCTCCAGGTACACTCCATTGGACTTCATAGAGAGCGTGATTTTATTTAGATTACTATAAACGTTCGTCTGTTCGTCTGCCAGAGCTTCGACGACAGGCACCATATTCTGAACTTTTTCATCGATAGGGAAGAATTTTTGTGGACGGTGCGGTGTGATAGACAGAAAACCCAGCTCTTTCTTCGGTTTGGCATTGAAGCTAAACTTGGCTGCTATGAACAGAATCACAGCCAGAAATCCAGTCAGAATGGCATAAATAATCATGAAATGCTCACCCTGAATCAGCATTGCTTCTTCAGCATGCAGTCCGGAAATGGGGAGAAGGATCGTCAGGATGGTTGTGGTTAACACTCTAATAATTGCTCTCATTGCATATCTGCGGATGTTTCCAGTTGTTTTTTCTCTCGCTACGGTTTACTGCAGGACGGTTTCTGTAATGTTGGTCCCGGCAGCTATCGATGCAAATGGTGTTTTAAATGGTTGATTGTACCTCGATGTTACTGTCTGAAGGTCGCTTTGCTAAAAATGATGTGGTCAGTATGCCTGTTCGGTGGATCAGTTGGTTGTACAGTATTGAAACAGGGCTTTACCCACTTTTAAGATATCACCGTTTTTAAGCGGCTGTTCCTTAATGTTTCTAAAATTCACGTATGTCTGCCAAAAGGGATCGTTGTCTACAAGCGAATAACCGGAGTAATATCTAACCAGTTTTGCGTGCGAGGGGCGAATGTCCGGGTAGCTTTTCAGACTGATATCATCGTTGGACTGCGTTCCCAGGTAGTGAATTTCCTGTAAAAGTTCGAGATCAAAACCTTCGAGACGGCCATTCAATCCTCTAATCCATGACTTTCTGCCGATGATTGACACATAATCGAGTGACAATGTCAGAAGAATACCGAAGATGATAAAACCGATACCCCTGGAAACAAAAAAAACAGGTGAAAAAGCATTGATAGCAGTAATACAAATGCCGCTTACCAGGCCAGCGACTGCGCTACCCATAAGGCTACGTGACAAAATAGTACTGCTGCTGTCTCTCAGCCCAGTTGCAAATCCGATAAATAACGCCAGAACCAGCCACCGTGCGCCATGCAGTATATGGCTTAAAATTGGCTGTTGGGTTAAATCTGCAATTTGCAGGTTGATTTGATCAATCAGGGCAAATCCGATTAAGCCACCCAATAATCCAAAAATGGCACCATAAAGTGCTCCTCGTTTGACTTTGTACAGATTGTCAGCAAAAAAACCACTTTTAATCAGTGTGATGGTGCCAAATCCGATCCCGATCAAGGTACCTGAGATGGCCATCTCAATACGGCTCGAGGTGAATTCGGCAGAATAAAGATAGATCCAAAGCTCGTTTAGAAACCAGATAGTCAGGCCAGTAGCAGCGCCAAAAAGTATATGTGATGGATTTTTATTTTTCATTTTTAAGAGTTAAGCCGCTTTTTTCTCATGAAAGATGGAATGTCGAAATCCTGAGGATTCATATCGCCCGAATTTTTATCGCTCTCTTCAGGTCGGGACATTTGATCGGGATAGTGCAACTTGTTCTCGATCGGCTGCATATCGATCAGTTCCGGGCCTAGTTCCAGCACGGGTGTATTGGCATCAGGCTTTTCGACGTCAGTTTGTTCATCATCTGGCGAGGTGCTCGTCTTATTTCTCATACTGTCCACAACCCTCAGCGGCCTTCTTCCAGACTGCTTCTCCAACTTCTCTTCCATGGCTCTTTCAAAACCGGTAGCAATGACGGTGATGATAACTTCATTGTCCTTTGTGGTATCGGTAACCAGACCGAAAATCACATCAGCATCCTGATCTGCGGTACTTTGTATGAAATCGGCTGCCGCCTGTGCGTCAAGTAGTGAGAACTGTTCGTCGGCAACAATATTAATAATGACACCTGTTGCGCCACTAATGGGTGTATCGCTGAGCAACGGGCTGGATATAGCTTTTTTGGCAGCCTCCAGACCCCGGTTTTCGCCATTTGCGACCCCGGTGCCCATGATAGCACGCCCTTTATTCGACATGACTGTTTTCAGATCGGCAAAATCCAGATTGATGATTCCTTCCAGGTTGATGAGGTTGGTAATGCCGCTAATCGCTTGTTTCAGTACGTCGTCTGCAATGGAAAACGCCTCGTTCATGGTAGTTTTGGAAGAGGCAATTTCCAAGAGTTTGTCGTTGGGGATCACCATCAGTGTGTCGACATGTTTTTTAAACTCTTCTATCCCTTCTTCTGCGATTTTGGCACGTTTGGTTCCTTCAAAGCGGAAAGGCGTTGTGATGACCCCGACAGTCAGCAGTTTCATCTCTTTGGCAATTTCAGCGACGATAGGTGCGGCACCAGTTCCTGTTCCGCCCCCCATGCCTGCAGCAATGAAGACCATATCCGAATTTTCCAGGGCTGCTCTGATGGATTCAGCATCCTCTTCGGCTGCCATCCGGCCGATTTCCGGTTTCATCCCGGCGCCAAGCCCTTTTGTGATTTTATTTCCAAGCGGTAGTATGATATCGGCCTTCGATGAGTTAAGCACCATCACATCTGTGTTGGCCGCCAGGTACTGAACACCCCTCACGTCATCGTTTACCATGCGGTTAACAACATTACCACCGCCACCCCCCACGCCAATGACTTTTATTGTCGGTAATCCAGTATGGATGGGTTGTGATTTGAAATTGTCTACGTCAATTACCATATTGCTGCCCTTGGATATAAAATATCATTGTCAACCGTCTGCCGATAAGGCGTTGAAACCGGTTTCCCGCTAAAACAGATTGAAAAAGTTTTTCACCAGCCTTTTGAAACTCAGTGATACATTCGCCAGAAGGTTTTCTGAGTTTGAGTTGGTCAGAATGGAGGCCTCTTCCATTTCGGGTTCAGCGCCGTACATAATCAGTCCTACAACTGTCGAATACAAGGGAGACTCCACCATTTCACCCAAGCCCTGGATGTTAGTGGGGGCCCCAACTCGAACTGGCATCTGACACTCCTCTTCGGCAAGTTCAGTAATATTTGCCATCAACGAGGATCCGCCTGTAACGACGATCCCGGCTGCACAGTTTGGGCCGTGCCCGGATCTGACGATTTCGTTTTTTATTAAGTGAAAGATCTCACGAAAACGCGCTTCTATCACTTCTGCCAGAAGCCGTTTCTCGATAATACGGTCATCTCTGCCCGCAATTCCCTTGAGATTGATGATCTCACCATCCTTAACCTTCGACAAAAGTGCGGCACCATGTTCGTGCTTAATGCGTAGTGCTTCCAGTTTTGTTGTCCTCAATCCGATGGCAATGTCGTTGGTGATCTGATTTCCGCCAAGCGGTAGAACACTTGTGTGAACAATGGACCCGTTTTTGTAAATGACCATATCGGAAGTACCGCCGCCAATATCTAACAATACGACACCCAACTCTCTTTCCTGTTCATCTAAAACCGACATAGCGGAAGCAAAAGGCTCCAGGACAATGTTGAGCACGTTCAGCCCCGCATCGTTACAGCATTGAACAAGATTGGCAGCAGAGGTTACAGAGCCCAGGATAAGATGGACCTTAGCCTCCAGACGTTTTCCCTGCATTCCGATGGGATCCACAACTCCATCCTGACCGTCAACGATATATTCCTGGATCAGCGTATGAATGATCTCCTTGTCCGGTGAATTTGTTGCACGAGCGGCTTCAACGACTCTCTGAATATCCGATTTAATGATTGTGTTACCTGTTACCGCGACAACTCCGTCTTTATTCAAGCCGAGGATATGGTGCCCTGCAATTCCCGTGAAGACATCTTCGACCTTGATGCCACTTGTCAGTTCACATTCTTCAACCGCTTTTCTGATAGATTTCACTGCTGACCGGATGTTAGTGACAACACCCCGATTCAACCCTTCTGACGGTGCTTTACCAAAACCGATGATTTGGAAATCTCCGTCCGCAGACACATTCGCTGCAGCTACGCAAATTTTTGTTGTTCCAACGTCCAGGCCGACTACAATTCGACCCCCTTCGTAAGATTCTGCTTGCATTTTTTTTGCTTTATCAATTACCGAACGTTCAATCCATTGACATTTTAAAGTCCGGGCGGAAAACGAATAGTCCGACGCTTCAAAAAAGATGAAAAAAACAGCGATGCCAGATAGTCGGGCTCAAGCCTGAAAAAAGTTTGATTAATCGTTTTGTGAAACCTGAATGAGAATTCTTTCGTTCCACCTCCTAACATCTTGTTATCAGGATGTATCAACTAACACAACTTTCTTTTCAAACGATACCGGAATTAACAGTAATATCATGTTCATACTAAAACGGGTCGGCTGAATGCACCAACAGGAAATTTGGAACCTCAATTTGGCAGTTGCTCATTCATTTGTCGAAATGGCTAAAGTCGGTATCTGCTCCTTGGCTGTGAACTTGGCTGCAACATCTGTAGCAATTTCAATGGTCTCAAAATGGCCGATCCTGACAGCGTACCAGATCTCGGCGCTGTGAAGGCTTCTCATTTTTTTGATATAAGGTGCGTATCCCTGTTTCTGTAAAATCGCTTTATATGTGGCAGCATTTTCTTTTGTCCGCAGCCCTCCAACCTGGAAAGTGAATCGTTCCGGCTTCAAACTGGCAATTGTAGTTAGGTTCGATGTCTCGCGTACGACCTCTTTGCCTGCTTGTCGAACGCTTTTAGTCTGCATTTTGATAATGGCGTTGTTCTTGACCACCGCGGTTTCCATATTTTCCGTATCGGTCAGCTTTTGAGCTGCTGACAGGGCAGTCTTTTTTCCGGCGTAAGACCCGACGTGTACGAGGTGCCAGCGTTTTCCCGGTGTTTCAACGACAACAAGAGACGGTTTATACCCTTTGGCTTTGAGTTTGGACACCATGCGGGTGGCGTTGTCTTTCTTTAAAAAAGCCCCGATCTGAACAGAAAATTCCGCCCTCTGCTGTTCTTGTTGCTCAGAGACCTCTCGGCTTTTTTTCACGGACTCTTGATCAGAAACTGGTTGCAGAGGACTCGTTTTTTTCGGAACCGGTTCCGGTTCGACCTTGATTTCAGAATTGTTATTCCAATCGGTTTGAACAACTCCTGCATCCTCAGAGTTGTTTTGATCATCATCTTGAAACAGAGGAATCTTGTTGCACGCTGAGAACAGGGTGGAAATTGTTAAGCAAAATACTATCAATACTGTCTTTTTGAAGGGGCTAAAGGACGTTATCTTCATTTTGCTGTTTTTGAAGGAGTTTATTCAATATTCAGGCGAATTGAAAAAAGTGTCAAAAAGAGTCCCATTTTTTGGATTACCTGTTCTGGCGAGATCATGATAGTTCTGAACGGCTGACACAGCATTTATTTCTTTTTTTGAAGGCAACTGTTTTTTTCGGAAAATTCCTGATTTCTGGCCTTCATTTCGTTCGCGAATAGAACATGTTCAGGTATTAGATTGCTGTCTTGGGAGATCCGCTTCAGGTTTTTCAACATCTCCTGGTAGGTGCTATTCTGTGGTTTAAATCCTGTCAAGGTCTCTTTCAGCCTGTCTGGCTCAGAATTTTCAGCTCTGTTCAACTTATTGATGACGGGCTGAGACATTCCTGGCATCCTAAAAACCTCCTGCCTGGCAAGTGTGCCATGCAGCGCCGGGAATTTATCCCTGATCAGCGACGGTTGATTATGAAAATTTCGCGGTCGGTTTCTGATTTCCCGAAACAAAGGCTCTCCCTGCTGTACTGCGAACTCGTTCTGGATTTGACTAACCCTTGCCTTAGCAGCTTCGGTTATCTCCGGCAAGAGGGTTTCTGACTCTGAAATGTATGATTTTAAAGGGTCTAAGCGTCCCTACTCAGAGAGATGCGTAGCGTTTTTGTTTACATTTGACGAAAACGACAGTTTCATGGGCGGCCGAGTTGTGCATAACCCTTTTTTTCCTGATCAGATAAACTTTCAAATTGGGTAACCTTATAAATATCTCTTTATTACAGTAAAATACAATAGAATTCCTTGAATTTTAACCGAATATTGAACCCCGTGCCCATCCATCCAGTTTTTTTGACTGTTTTCCACAAGAACCTTACAGAATAAAGGCTGTAACTGCAAGGAAAGAGAGCATCCCCTCGGGTTTGTCTAGAAAGTGAAATGAAGCATGACTTTTTTAAAAACACATAAAAACAAACAATTACCCTGAACAAGGGAAGGTTTTTCAGTTTTGACTTGATGAGGAGCAAGTCCCTTTTTTATTATTGAGTCTACAGGCTGTTTCCGGTTTTTTTCAATTTAGCTCAGTATTTCGCTGTCTGACCCGTAAACACTTCACAAAATCAGGCAAAAATCTATGGGTTCGACATTCAAATTGTTATTTTTGCTGTGATGCACGTTTTTTCAGTTAGAGGCTTCACAATTATGCTATCGAGAAAAAATGCACCTTTAATTTTTTTGATTCCGGCCATTTGGCTTCTTTTTGTCTTGATCCCGGGAACAACTGCATCCCAAACGGTTTCACCGCATGATGTCTCTTCTGAAATTGAAAAGATTATAGACCGTATCCAAACAGCAATGAATAGCAGCGATGAACAGATTGAACAAGGAAACTACGACCAGGCTCAGGACGGCACGGAGACATCAATCGATTCCTTGTCTATTCTGCTTGATCTGTTTATGCCGTTGACTGAACGCATTAAACTGATCTGGGAAAAAGAAAAAGAGATTGTTACCCAGACAGAGGGGCTTTCTAAGGAAACTGTTCGTGTAGGAAAAGCGCCTTCGGCAAAAATTGAAAACCTGGTCACAGCTCAGCAGGAGAACATGGGGCGGACCCAAAAGGCAGAAGACGCTATCGTGCAACAACTGAAGGGAAATCCCGATTCTCAAAATCTAAACAATGGAAGCAGACAACCATCCCCTCAAGGGGGCGATCAGTCTCAGATCGATTTGCTGAATCGGGTTGGGGGCCTTTTGAAAGAAGCAAAAGTACACCAGGGTGCAGCCGTTGATTTTCTTTCCGGGGATGAATTAAAAACGGCGCTGCAATCTGAAATCATGGCTGAGAAAAAGCTGAAAGAGGCGTTAGATGCCTTTCAAAATCAACAACAGCAAAATAATCGACAGCAACAGCAGCAGCAAAAGCAACCCTCACAAAACGGTGATGAAAACAGACCCCAAGACAGGAAACAGGGGAGTCAGAAAGACTCCCAGGAGCCAAATCAGGATCCAGGTAGACCAGAAGCAAAGTCTGACACCACGCCCAACTCCGAGAAAAAGCTGACCCCCAAGGAGGCCTTGAAGGAGCTCTACCGGTTGCGAAAAGAGGCAGATGCTGAAAAGAAAAGACGGGAAAAGGCATCCGGAAAACAAGCGGTCCCGGGCAGGGCTCCTATCGAAAAAGACTGGTAATGACGATTCCTGCTCTGTATATCCATATCCCCTTCTGTCAAAAAATATGTCCCTTTTGCTCCTTTGCCGTCCGCCGGGATGACCTGCAAAAGCATACGCCCTATTTCGATATGGTCAAAAAGGAGTTTGCCCTTTTAACCCGTGCAATTCCTCTGGATTTTTCAGGAATAAAGTCGATCTATTTTGGAGGGGGAACACCGTCCCGGCTGCCGTTGACCACCCTGGAACAATGGGTTGCCTGGCTTGACGAAAAGATAGGCGGCAAATCACGGGCCCAGCGGTCGATAGAAGCTAATCCAGAGGATCTGTCTCTCGCATATGGGACCGGGTTGGTCCATCTGGGTTTCAACAGGATCAGTTTGGGAGTTCAGAGTTTCTGGGGGCAAGGACTGGAACTGTTAAAACGGCAGCATACACCCGCTGATTCTCGACAGGCCATCTCTAACGTTCTCCAGGTCGGAATCAACGATTTCAACCTGGACCTGATGTTTGGTTATCCAGGTCAGCGCCTTGAACACCTTCAAGCAGATCTGGCTGAGTTTGTGCATTGGAAACCGACCCACATATCGGCTTATTGTTTGAACATTGAGGAGAGGACGCCACTTTTTAAAAAACCGCAATGGCAGCGATGGCAGGACGATAATGAGACATTGATCGCGGACATGTATCGTCAGGTAGTCTTGTTTCTTGAAGATCACGGTTATCGGCAATATGAGGTCAGCAATTTCGCGAAGAAGGGACATCAGTCAAAGCAGAATCTGTACAACTGGTGTGGAAAAAACTACCTTGGACTAGGGATGGGAGCACACTCTCTAGTATATTCACAACGCTGGGGGAACCACAAACGTTGGGTGGACTACAAGAATGCGTTGACCGCTGGACGCTTGCCGCAGCAGTACCATGAATCCCTGGATCTGATGAACAAACGGGATGAAGTACTGATGTTAAACCTACGTCAGAAAAAGGGCTTGAATCTGCCGTCGTTTGAGTCGGTCTACGCTTTGGATTTGGAAGCTGTGTGGGGGGATGAACTTGAAAAACTAGAATCCGCTGGACTGGTAAAAACGACTAGTCACCGATTACAGCTGACAATCGCCGGCCTGCTGCTGGCAGATGAAATAACAGCGGTTTTAGCTTCGTTGCTGGATACCGGCTGAGGCATTTTGACGTGTGACCGATCCAAAAGACTGGATAAATTAATGCGCTGAGTAAATTCTTGAAAGACCACAGAAAATTGATAATGCTTGATTACCTTGATGCAACTCAATTTAAAAACACCTATTTTTCGTAATAATTACCTAGTAAAATAATAATGCACCTGCAGATTCAATGATTCAATGATTCAATGATTCAATGATTCAATGATTCAATGATTCAATGATTCTTGCACGGAGCGACGAGCTGATCCCATATTTCAGCAATCCTCAGAGTCTCCGCTGCATCTCTGGACCCGGTATTATTCGATTTGGAAAATACGCCTTTGGAATATGTTCAGGAGGAACTGCCGGGTGATTCATAGGACATCTCGAAGACAGACGTTGGCGCTGACAGAGTGCCTGCAGCACGAACGATGACGGGCAGGATCCCGTTTGTCGGAAATAATCGGCGTTGACCGGTTGGTTGTATCCTTTAGAAGATCGATAATTGTTTATAATTTTTTTGAAAAGAAACCATGAAAATACATGAATTTCAAGCAAAAGAAATAATTTCCCGGTACGGCGCGTCCGTACCTGTGGGCTATGTGGCAAAAAAAGTGGATGAAGCTTTGGATGCTGCAACGAAACTTCCGAGTGACGTTTGTGTTGTCAAAGCACAGATTCACGCTGGTGGTCGTGGAAAAGGTGGTGGTGTCAAGGTCTCCAAGGGTAAGGAAGAGGTCAAGACAAACGCAACTGCCATTCTGGGAATGCAGTTGGTTACCAAGCAGACCGGTCCGGAAGGACAAAAAGTAAAGACCCTGTTGGTAGAAGAGGGCATGGAGATCAAAAAAGAGCTCTATTTTTCAATTTTGCCAGATCGTGCGACACAAAAAGTCGTTCTGATTGCATCCACCGAAGGGGGGATGAATATCGAAGAAGTTGCAGAGGCTACACCGGAAAAAATCCTGAAGGAGTTCGTCGATCCGGCAATCGGTTTGCGTCCGTTTCAGACACAACGCTTGGCATTTGGTTTGGGGCTTGAAAAGTTCGATCCCAAGCTCATTCGTCAGGCATCGGCCTTTTTCATGAATCTGTATAAGGCCTTCATGGCAGAAGATTGCTCAATGCTGGAGATCAACCCGGTTGTGGTCACGGGTGACAATCGTATTCTGGCCCTGGACTGTAAAATGTCTTTCGATGACAATGCACTGATGCGTCATAAGAAGACACTGGAATTGAGAGACCTGGATGAAGAAGATCCGACCGAAATTGAGGCCAGCAACCATGATTTGAGTTTTATCAAGCTGGATGGAAGTATCGGCTGTATGGTAAATGGGGCTGGTTTGGCGATGGCAACCATGGACATTATTCAGCACTATGGTGGATCACCTGCCAACTTTCTCGATGTGGGTGGTACGGCAGATGCTGAAAGAGTGGAAGCAGCGTTCAAAATCATCACCAAGGATCCCAATGTGAAGGCTATTTTGATCAATATTTTCGGTGGTATTGTCCGTTGTAACATCATTGCAGAAGGTGTGGTTGCGGCGTTCAAAAAAGTGAATTTGAATATTCCCGTGGTCGTCAGATTGGAAGGAACCAACGCCGAACAAGCGGCAGAGATTATCGAACAATCCGGCATTGGCGATAAATTGACCATGGTTAAAGAGTTTGCTGCTGCGGCACAGGCTGCGGTTGAGCTTTCAAAAGGTTAAGACACAACATCTATCTAATCAAAATATTTATTGAAGGAATAAACCATGAGTGTATTAGTCAATAAAGATACCAAAGTAGTTGTGCAGGGTCTTACCGGAGCACAAGGCTCATTGCACGCCAGAGCATGTAAGGAATATCACGGGACACAGGTTGTCGCCGGTGTGACGCCGGGGAAAGGCGGACTTGAACATGAAGGTACCCCTGTCTTTAATACAGTGAAGGATGCTGTGACGACTACCGGCGCAAACTGCTCGCTGATTTTCGTACCGCCTGCTTTCTGCGGTGATGCGATTTTGGAAGCGATCGAAGCAGGAATCGAACTAGTGGTAGCTATTACCGAAGGTGTTCCTGTGCTGGATATGATCACTGTCGCAGATGCACTGCGAGGATCAAATACCCGCCTGATCGGCCCCAATTGTCCGGGTATTATCACACCGGGAGAATGTAAGATTGGCATCATGCCGGGTTTTATCCACAACCCGGGTAATGTTGGAATTGTATCCCGTTCCGGTACCCTGACCTATGAGGCCGTCGACCAAATCACAAAGGTCGGTTTGGGACAGTCAACCTGTATTGGAATTGGTGGCGACCCTATCAACGGAACTAATTTTATCGATACGTTAAGGCTCTTCCAGGATGACGATCAAACCAAATCAATCGTTATGATTGGTGAAATTGGTGGAACGGCTGAAGAAGAAGCTGCTGAATTCGCCAAGCAGTATGTGACAAAGCCGATTGTCTCATTTATCTGTGGCAAAACGGCGCCTCCCGGACGCCGTATGGGCCATGCAGGAGCGATCGTTTCCGGTGGACAGGGAACCGCTGATAGCAAAATCGCTGCGCTTGAAGCGGCTGGTATTGCTGTGGCACCAACACCTGCATCTATTGGTGAGACAATGATAGAGCTTTTGAAATAAGTTCTGGCTGAAATGGTGAGAACGATTTTGAGTGATCGAAATCGTTCTCTAACCAGGATTCAATCTGTCAAACTTGATGGGCATCCGCTGCTATCTAACAGATGCCCATCTGCACAATCTTTCCTTACAGCTCTCACTTCCCTGGTGCGACAAGTCATACGCTATGCAGGACTGACGGCCTTTTCTGCAAGCTTCTGATCTACCTGATGTCTTTGCTGCGTGATCCCTTCCTGACGGATATTGCGACTTTCACCGTTTTAGTGTATAACTCCTATTGAATTGTTTGCGATTATATTCTATGATCACCCGAACAGGACAAACTATGGTGTTGGGAGACGGTCCAATCGTAGAAAAACGTATCTTTTGAAACAACTACAAACCCAGCGGAAACAGATCATCTGATTCGACATCTGTTCGATTATTGAATTTTGGAAGAATAAAGTTGAACGGGCGGTGTCCCCGCTTGGCTTGTTAGAAACTACCTTGGAGGTATGGCGTGGAAAAAGAAAAGATAATTAAAGGCCCGAAAGTCGTTCATCCTGAAATACCAAGTGCCATTGGAAGTAGGAACAGTCTTAACCGCGATGGCAGAAACGAGTACCAGGAATCTGCTCTACTGATCGATGAAGAGGTCGATAAATTATTGAATCATATCTCGGCCAAGCTTCCCCCGGAAGTCCTTGACAAACTCGATATCGGGGGCAATGTCAAAGACAAGTTGCATAACTACTATAACCAGAATCTGCAGAATATGCAGAACCGGTATCTGGTCACCATCGAAGATGAACTGCTAAAAAAGTACCATGACCTGGTGGATCGCGAAGAGACGAAACAGTTAAACAAATACACCCCCTTCAATGTCGCTGAGATTTTAAAACACATGGGCGGTGATCAGTTCAATACGGCAGCCATTGAAAAATCGATGGTGAATATCTACAAGCATCTCCAGGGACATATGGAGCGTGGGGTTCAGGAGTTTGAACATAATACAAACGCTCTGCTGCGACAGAAAAATGATGTAGGGGCGTTTATCAGACGGGAAAATGCATATGCCATTGTTAAATGTTCGTTGAAAAACAACCAGAATAAACCTAAAACCGTTTTTGATGTTAAATTGGCCATCAATATTCTGGATTCAGAGCTCATTACGCCTATCTATCACTATCAGAAACCCCTGCAACAGCTGCTGAAAGAGAAAGTGTCCGATCATATACAGACGCTGATCGATAAAAATATTGCAGAGATCAACAATGAAAAACTAAACAGCGGCCAAACTGAGTTGAAAGGTGATGAAAGGCTCATGGAGAAACTAAAGGCTGTTGAAAACCATCTCTCTTTCGAAGACAACCTGGATGATGCTTCCAGCAAGCAGTATGATTTTATCGCTAAACGGTTTATCGACGCCCTGGAATCGTCAGACCTTGAGTCAGCGTCCGAGGACATCGCGGGACAAGAGATTCGAGATAATATCGAGCGGATCCTTAAGCGGGAAAACACTAAGAGCCTTGGATTCAACCGAATTGTCAACGCACTGACGACCATTCTAGATGACTCAAAGATGGGTTATCAGCACATTGATAACCTGAAAAATGCAAGAGTCTGTGTTATCCGGGAGTATGCACACAGAAATAAAGATGATCTGCCGGATGAAACCTTTGATCTGAGGCTGAGCTACTTTGACAGTGACCAGTTGGGCCAGATGCGAAAAGCGTATGATCTGCAATTCATCGAACTGTCAAATGAAATTGAAAAAGCAAGTAAGGTTGTGGAACTTATTTACCAGGAATTCCGGAATGAAAATGATATTAGTGACTATCAGAAAATCTCTCAGGAAATTCTGGAAGGAGGCGCCAAGGCTAAAAAGAAGTGGTGGGGATCCAAGGAGGAAGAACCTGCTGAAGCAGAAGATCTACTTTGGGATGAACTTGCATTTATCATTAACAAACAAAATATTGACGAAGTGGACAAAGAGAAGACCAACGTCAGTCATTCCATCATTCTGAAACATCGTATTCGATTGATGAAGGAAAAAATTCTCAAGATTTATGGTACGCAATATCCGGAAGAGCGGCTCATATTGGAAAAGAGAATCGAATTCCTGCAGGAAAAATTTCAGGAATTTTCCTCAATGATTAATCCTCACCACAGCCAGCAGGGATTGATACTGGAGGTGGATATCACTTCTGTCAAACGACGACGTACCACAATGCACGCCATGTCAGACGTGCTGAATGAGTTTCTGTCGCAGGTCTCCAAAGGATTTTCAGATCAGGCAGCGGCCGGGCACGAATCGGCAAATATGGAAGTCAGCGATGAACTGAGTCAGAAGTTCACCTCTGTTTTGAAAGATATGGATAAGAGTCTGGAAGAGGTAGAAGCGTAAGAAGCGAGCGGATGGGGCGTTGCCGCCGCCGCTTTTTCACTGGCTCTATTGGTTCTGTTTCCTGGCAAAACGATTGATTTGCGCCTGCAACTTCTGTATGTTGTCCCCTACATTAAAGAAAAGAATCTGAAAGGGCACTGTCTGTCCGGTGCTCAACTCGATGTTTTGCTTCGTAGATTTTTCCCCACGAATCACATCTAGTTCTTCATTGGATGCCCCTGACAGGTTTCCAGCTGCCTGGATGTCGCCGGCATAAGCGGTCGACTCGGACAGGACCGTCTTATTCCTGTCAAACAGTGCCCCTTTTACTTCAATCCAGCTGATGACAACATCTTGTGGGTAACTGTTCCGGATCTCACCTTCCAGGACGAAAATTTTCATCCCACTGTTTTTATTTATGACGAGACGGCCTTTCAAAGGCTCGATGAGTTTCAACCGGGATTGCTTGTTAAAACGTTCAACTTTCGATATGGATGACATCTGCGTGGGTTCGGTTTGAAAATAAAACCAGCCTGACGCTCCCAGGAGGGCAAAGAGAATAATCAGAAGTGCGACAATAACAAAGCGGTTCGGACTTTTTCCCCCAGACATTTCCTGCAGTTCCAGCGGGTTATCAGTATCGTAATCAGAAGAATCAGGCAACTCTTCCAAATTATCCAGTTCAACAAATTCACTCAATTCGGAATCCATTTCCAGTGACCCCGTTTCGTCGTGGATATCCGGCCAATCATCACGTTCAACGTCCAGTTGCTTGGCGGCACTTTGATGGGACTGTTTTGCTGTTTTGGGTTTTAAAAACAGCTTAGATTTCTCTTCTGACGAAAAGTCTCCCAAATCAGGATCATCCATATCTTCATCGATCTGATCTGATAGATTTACGGATTGGAGGTACGCCTCTGTTGGACCTTTCGGCTCGGAATCGAATCCATCATCATCATCTTCCAATTCCGAATCGTCGAAATTAAAAAGCTCGTCTGGCGCATTGAACGACTCCTCCTCTTCCGTCTCGTCGTCAAACCCGTCAAACAAGCCATCCACTTCAATTTCGTTTTCTTCGGGGATGCTGATATTATCGAGGTCCAAATCATCGTCAAGGGATTGGTTCGCACCCGATTCGGGCTCGAAAGTGTCAGTGAAATCATCCTGGGTATCATCGAATTCATCGGGTTGAGTCTCATCGGCCGAGACCTGAAAAACATGACTACATTTCCCGCAACGGACAGAAATCATGTCGTCATTTATCTTATCCAGGGGAATCGAATAGCGAGTGCCACAATTGGAACAGTCGACAATTTTAAGCGGTTGTTTTTTAGAAAGAGCGGATTGATCCTGCTTATTCAGTGATATAGGCGTGCTGCATTTTGCACAGCGAACAAAAGTATTCTGAGCCGGGATCTTTTGTTCATCAATTTTGTAGGTGGCCTGACAATGTTGACATTGAATAAACATTTGTCCTCTTTATATGAACATGTCTTCAAAGTGTGATTAACAAAGTGCGTTACCCATTGGTTTGAGCAGTGTGAAAAACAGAATATTGGTCTGTAAATCGGTTTCGAACCGGAAAATTCGACGGCATCTCACCTTGGAGTTGGGACTAGACACTTGGTTTTGTTGAGTTCAGCCTCTGTTTCAAGATTGAGAAAAACAAAAACAGAGACAGAGATTTCAGTTATTTTCTATACCTTTAATTTACCGGCAAATCTGCTGAGAATCATAGAACATTTTAAAGTTAAAAGCAAATAAGTGTTGCCATTACAGCGAAAAAATTGTTAAGTTATAGTAAGAGCTTAGGTCTGAACTGAAAATGAGATACCGGGGAAAGGGGATAATCGGCTGTCGAATTTCAGGATATAAGTCAATAATATCAAAAAACAGCAGTCTTGCCTGGATATATCTGTCTGATCTTCAAGTATTAAATCATTATTTAAGGATTGATCTCGCCATAAGATAGCAGAAGGGGAATGTGTAAAAAACACCCTCTGGAGAGCCGGATTCGGAAAAAGTGACTCATTCCACCAAAAAAAACGCCATCACGATTCGAGTGAAAGAAGAAATCTCTTTGGACTTTTCTCTGATGAGATATTGTGCTAAGGGTGTATAACAACAAATTATACCGGGTATTGATTGTTGAATTTAAAGGATGTAATCGATTTTGAGCAGTCTGATTACGGCAACTGGTATTTTCAACGCTGTTTTTTTGTTGTGGCCTTTTTTATGCATGGAGGACTGCGACATAAGTTCCAATAAAACTAAACAATATGATGAATTAATTCACCAATGGGGTAAGGGTATGATTAAGCTATTAACAAGAAAGATTTTTTTATGGGTCTTTTTTTTGGTTGGTGTTGGGATGGTGGCACCATTGAATGCCCAACAAAAACTGGCTTCACAGGGGAATATCATAAAGAGGGTCTCAACTTCTTCCCAAAAGGGGGCATCGATTCTGCTGATCAGAGGTGCACTGGTTCCAGGACAGCTTTCAGATATTTCCATTGTTAAGAAAGGAGCGACCTCATATGTCATTTCCATACCCAACGCCCTGATTGATCCGGAAAAAATACCGAAGTCGTCCCAGAAATTCAGTTTGAGGGATCCGATTAAAAATATTAATTTCACCGAAAGCATTCAGGAAAAGGGAGATGACGTTGTTTTTACGGTCGATCTCGAAGTTGAGACCAGAAAAGAGTTCAAGTTGGGACTTCTCAAGCCGATTACCTCCACAACGATTCGGATTAAGCTGGACGATATGGAGATGATAGCGAAAAAAGAGCAGGCGGCTGAAGAAAAAACGAAAGAGAAGAAGGAATCTGAAGAGAAAGTCAGGCAGATGGCAACCAAGAAGAAGGAAGAAACTCAGATGAAGAGCCGACGCACGACGGCAAAGGCGCAGAAGACCGTAACCGAGGTTCTACAGCAGTATCAGCGTCCGAGCATCATGCAGTTGTCGATTATCAATGCCAGCGGTTGGGCGAAAAGAGCGTATAAACTGTCGGTTTTTTTAGGCAGAGAGAAGAAAAAAGATATTGAAGAGTCACTGGGGATCAAATTGGATATTGTCAATATCTCTAACGCCAAGAATGATCGGCACAATCAGTCGACGATCTATTTTAGAGACAATTTTCTGAAACCGGCACTTTTTCTGGCAAGGTTAATTCCGGGCGAGCAAAAGCTGGTGCCTATCAGCAGCAAGAGAAAACGGTTGGGGGTCGACATCGAGATCTACCTGGGCATGGATTTTAAGTAGAGTGCTGCTTCATAGCGATGATTTGTCGATCAGAATCTCGATCATGTACGACAGGATGATAGTGTATATTACAAAATATCAACTCCTTAAAACAATAATAATTATCAAGGATGAGCGATGAAACCAAAGATATTTTCTGTTTATCTGATAGCGATAGCCCTGCTGGTATTCGGTTCTTCTGCCATTGCCGCATCGAAATACTCAGGCAAAGTGACCCCGAAGTTCACAGACAAAGAAACTGCGCTGGAACTGGCAGCAGTGCTTGATAAGGGGATGTATGGGAGGTATACCATCTCTTCTGCCTATGTTCAGAATGAAAATGTCAGCGACTACTACATCTCGGTTATTCTTAGCGATGGCAGTGCCCAGAAATGGTATATTAACCAGATTTACAAATGGAGCCGGGATGATCAGCTGCTGCTGGATAAAAACCGGGCCTTACTGTTTCTGGATCCGACCGATTCCCATTTTGTGGTGCTCGATAAAAACAAGTTTCATCGCCTCGCCCTGAGCGCAAATGTCTACACGAAGGTTTTCAAGTCCGGCGATCCGTTGGTTGGAAAAAAATTCCGTTTCTTAATTAAAACGTTTAGTTTGATCTCACCCACGGAAACGGCGTTCGGCAGGGATGCCAACGGCAGTAAATATCGTTACATTATTGATCTTTATAACGGCATTAGAGAACTGCTCACCTATGAGGATGTGTATCGAATTCTTGAGAATGGTTACATGGAGTCTGAGAAGAACCCTGATTCGACGACTTTTAAACATGCCTATCATGTGACAAAAATTATCCCCTTTACCAAAAGTGAACCTGAGGATGGCGTCTCACAGTTTGGAATCGAGATTCAGTTCGACCAGCCTATCAAAATGGAGGGGGAGCAGTTCCCTTATCAGATTTACGAACGTAAAAAATATATCAAAAGCCAGCGTAAGAGCCTTAGGGAATTCATTATCGATATTACGATTCCGAACAGTGAAAAGAAATTTGAGGTCCGGCCAATTAATAACTTGGAGTATTTACAGGATATCAAGATTGTAAAAGATCCAAAATATCCAAAGCGGTTACTTCTGCGTACGACCTTCAATCCGACGGTGATGGATATGCCGCCGATCATTTACAAAAACAGTGACAATTCGGTTTATGTAAACTTTTTCAACCTTGTCGATCAGACCATACTCAGCCGAGGGATGTTACTGGAAGCTAAAAAGCGTAAGGAGGCAGAACAGGGCTCAGCCAAGAGAATTCGAATTACCAAAGCCATCAAACAGGATTCGGATTACGGTCGTGCGTTTATTGTTGCACTGGAAACTCAAAAAGAGTCTCAGACCATTACTGATCCCTTAGAAAAAATAAATAAGCTGCTGGTTGGAATCAAACAGTTTGAAGAAGCAGCGCTGCATTCAGAAAAAGACTCCCAGCTCCACAACGCGCTTGCGAAGAGAAATCAGCTGAGAGAAAATGTCATCTCGATCTCGCTTGGGTATATCAAGACACGTTTATCCAAACAGGAAGTGGGAGCCGGAGATGCACAAAAACTGATCAGTTTACTGGATCAATCTGAGTCCTTTACGCGAAGACAACAGCTTCTCAAAGAGATTGAAACACTGAGAGAACAACTCTCCACAGTACAGTAATTGAAAGAGCCAGATTCAAAATAATGAGGTCTGAAAGCAGTCATCGGACCTCAATTTCCTGGGCGGATATGCTGTGTCAAACCTCGAATTTGGCTTTTTACCTTAAATTATTCGGAATCCAGCGGCAGCTTCAAGATCTTGCCCGGGCTTTGGGGCTGATGTCGGTTCTGTGAAAGCCTGCCTGCCTGAACCTCCTTTTGATAATTCAGATATTGTTGTTTTGCAGATGATGGCTCAGGTTCTGAAAGCGGATCTTTGGGTTTGAGCGTCGGGGCCTGTTTGTGTTCTTTGTAGAACTCAACAGAGTGCTGTTTGCTGGGGGTTGAAATTTCGGGTTCCTGGAAAGTGTCGCCGAAGCCGTTGTTGATAAGGCGTCTCAGCATTCTTCCGATGCGGTATGATCCTTTCACGCGCTAGCCACTGATATTAAGATTCATGCCTGCCAGATGCTTGAATTCGGTCGCAATCTTCACAAATTCGGGTTCCGGAACCGTTCTGAGGACTTCACCTGTTTCTTTGTCAATGATATCCACATACAGCTTTCCATCAGATTCATGCCGGTAAAAGCGCATCTCTCTCCACTGGATGTCCTCACCGATTAGTTTTCTGACTGAGTCCAAATGGTACATTTGGGCGTTTTTATTTTCAACTTCGCTGGCTTTTTCCCTCGATTTTTGGGCAACCTCTTTCTGGTGTCTAGCCGCTTCCTGCTGTTTGACTTCATCTTTTGTTTGTTCGGTTTTTTTGAAAGGGATATTGCCTTTACCTGAGACAGTATCTGTTTTCATCAGTTTGACTCCTTGGTTGAAATCCCGTTTACGAGTGTCTGGCTACCTGTTTCTTGCCGGAAAATATTCGCCTTGCAACTCCTCTTTTTTGATGGGAGCGCGTCGGGTTGCATATGTAAGTTAAAGAGTTCCGTTAAGCAACCGCATACCCGATCCCTGTGGTGTATTCTCCATTATTCTTGCTGAGATGCCATTGCGATAGCTTTTTTTCTGGGTGATGTAGCCTGAGAGTTTGTTTTCTTTCCCCAGGCGGGAACGTTCCCGCTCAATCTCTCTTTGTTCCTTTTCCAGAATAACAATCGTCTGCTTGTTATTCTCCTGTATTGCCTCAAGAACTCCTGCAATATCCTTGAAAAGTTTGACCTCTATCGTTTTGGCGGTTACCCCTAATTCTTTTTCACGAATCTCCAAGGCACGGTCATTGGTGGAAAGCGCTGTCAGGATCACTTCACGATTTTGCACAGTGGTTTCTATGTTCTGCTCATCGATAGCAGATTGAATAGAGTGAATCAGCAGTTGATTCAAGAGCTCCTTTTTCTTTTTTACCAGTGAGTAGATTAGCGGGTCATGTGACGATTTCATGTTTTTGTTTATTGGTTTTTAAGCGGTTTTTGAATTTGGGATCAGTGGTCGCTGCAACTTATTTGCCAATGCAAAATTCGGAAAATATCTGCTCCAGCATTTCATCGGGCGTCGTTTCTCCGACAATTTCTCCCAGGGCCTGCAGTGTTTGGGAGAGATCTACGGCCAGCAATTCCTGCCCGAATCCCTGATCCAGAGAATCTTTTGCATTATTTAAATAAATCAGGGCCGTTTCAGCCGACTTTTTTTGACGAAGATTGGTCAACATGGTCTCTTCTGCCATTTTTTGGCCCTGTCCCGATATCTGGTGATAGATTTCATCTCGAAGCCGTGTCATATCCTTGTCCAGTATCGCAGAGATAGTAATGCACTTCTGATCGGTTAGAAACTCCGGTACCGTAAATGGATCCGTTCCATAAAGATCTTTCTTGTTGAGCACGATTATGGTTGGGATAGCAGATAGATCTACTCGGTTTTCCAACTGGTTTTCAAATGAAGGGTTGATCATATCGATCACCCAAAGGATCAAATCTGCTTTTTCAACCGCAGCCAGCGCTCTGCTGATACCCTCCTGTTCGATCGCATCTGTGGTCGGTTGGATCCCGGCCGTATCGATCAGCGAAGCAGGTATCCCACCGATGGTACAGGACTCTTCAATGGTGTCCCTTGTTGTGCCCGGCATCTGACTGACGATGGCGCGGGACTCTTCCAGGAGGCCATTCAGAATACTGGATTTACCAACGTTTGGTTTACCGGTCAGTACGATTTTGTATCCTTCCCTTATCTTAATCCCGGTGTCGGCAGAGCCGATAAGCGTCACCAGATCTGAAGCGGCTGTCGTCAATTTTGCATCAATCAAATCCCGATGAGCAAATATCTGATCCTCTTCGGGAAAATCGATGTCGGCATTCACCAGTGCCAGCACCCAGGTGATCTGATCCTTGAGGGCAGAGATCCGTCGAAAAAGTTTCCCCTTCAGTTGGTTGATGACCAGATCCAGTTCAAGAAGACTTTTGGCCTGAATAAGGTCGTTGGTCGCTTCTGCCTGAGTCAGATCAATTCTGCCATTCAAAAAGGCCCGCTGCGTAAACTCGCCCGGATTGGCCATGCGGGCACCGGCATTTAAAACCAGGTTTAAGATAACCTGAGTCAAATACACTCCGCCATGGCAATGGATTTCAACGACATCCTCGGCTGTGAAGCTATGGGGTTTGCGCATGACGCAAAGTAAGACCTCATCAAGAGGATGCCCTTCGTTTTCGATCCAGCCGTAGGTCAGAATTCGGTTTCTCATCTGTTGGAGAGGGTCACCGCTTTTTGCCTTGAATACCTTTTCTGCTAGCGGCAAAGCCAGGTCCCCGCTGATGCGGATAATGCTGACGCCTGCTTCGCCGAACGCTGTGGCAATACCAGCGATCGTATCTTCATGACTGCTAATCATTCTCCAGGCTTTCTTTTTATGCGGTTACTGGATGTCCCGGACAAAGATCTCTCGATAATCTTCCAGGTACAGCTCAGAGAGATTGGACTGTGATGCCTGCCGCATGTTCTGAACAATCAATCTTTGCAAGGTGTTGTTTTTGCGGTATAAGTTTTTTACCGCATTGAAGTGTTTATTCTTTTTATCATAGCATCTTCTAATGGAGTTGGCCATGTATAAAGAGTCTTCAGTAGAATACCAGGCAAAAAAGAGTTCGTTCTCCTTACGGGTTTTATAGAACGATTTGTAAAAGTCTTTTGCTTGCTTGTGAAAATCAAAAGCGGATTCCAGCCGCATCTCTGCACAGACCGGATTTGCTTTTATTGGGCGCTGATTCGGCGTTCCCCAACCACAGGAAGCAAGAAAACCTGCAATAAATAAAATGATCAGTAGACGTTTCATTGAAATTTGAAATTTTCTGCGTTTATTATTTGAAAGTCGGTGTTGAATGGTTTTATTTCTCAGGATATATAATGCAAACACTGCACCCAAAATCCGGAGCGAACGGTGTGTTATCAGATCTCCCAATCCTGATACGATTGTTCGTGAAAGTGCTATACCATTGGGATGGGAATCGGGTTGTCATTTGACCACCTGTTCCAGGAGGCAGGTTCAGATACTGTAGCTGATAAATCGAACCGCCGTTGGTTATGTAAATAGAGAAAATTTATACAGAACGAGCTTTACATGACTTTCGATAAAGTGATAATAAAAAAGGCAAACAAGTGACTTGATTGATGTAAGGGGCCCTTTTATTCTGACTGTGACGGATTGAGCGCTATTTTTCTTTTGATGCAGGGAGAATGCCATCCACAAAACTGTCTTTCAGGGTGTTATTGTCTGTTTCTCTATTAATTTATTTAAACAAATTGGGTGATTTTAAAATATGGATCTCGCAGCTATTATCGGCACACTCGGTGCTTTTGGGGTGGTTATTTTGGGCGTATCGGTCAGCGCCATCGGACCCGCAGGGTTACCGCTTTTACTTGATTATCCCAGTATAGCGATTGTCCTAGGGGGAACTCTGTTAGCAACGATAGGTTCCAATCCCCTGGAATTGACATTTCCCGGCCTCTTCAAATCTATTGGCAAGGTATTCAAATCAAAATCAGTACCCCTGATCGAGACGTTGGTGATCATCGTTGACGTCGCCAAAGTGGCACGGAAAAACGTTCTGGCAATCGAAGATTCGCTGCCCAGTATTGAAAACGAGTTTCTGCGAAATGGTCTGAGATTGGTGGTCGACCGCGTCGATAAAGACCTGATTACCGACATCATGATGTCGGAGATGAAATACGCGGATCAGAAAAAGACCATCGATATGGGAGTGGTCAAAGGGATGTCAGTTTACTCACCCGCCTTCGGAATGATCGGTACACTCATCGGACTTGTCATGATGCTCGCGGATTTGAGCGATCCAAACTCCATTGGGCCTAATATGTCTGTTGCGTTGATTACAACGCTGTACGGGGCGTTGATGTCAAACGGAGTTTTTCTCCCCTGGGCGACAGCGCTCGATTCTGCCAGGAAAAGCGAGTTGGTGTTGTACGAAATGGTCCGTGACGGTATTTTGTTTATCGAGAAAAACGAAAGGGCTGAGTTTATTGAACAGGATCTGATGAACTACCTGACACCTGAATTGAAGGCCAAATACGAAGAACTGAAGTTTAGTCGTGAGAAAGGGAAATAATGGCGGTTGAAGAAGAAGTTGAATGTGAATGCGGGGAAGAGAGAGTCGAATGGATCTATACGTATGGTGATATGGTCACGCTGCTGCTCTGTTTTTTCGTTTTGCTGTTCGCTATGTCAAAAACCAACGAAGAGAAGTTCAAGGCGATCGCAGCTTCTTTTCGAGGTGGACCACCGGCATCGCCCTACATGTTTACCGGGGCTCCGTCACCCATGGATGCCCTTGAAAACTCCATGAAAAAGAGCGATGTTTCAGCCGAAGTGACCGATATTACGGTAGATGATCGCGGCATTGCTGTTTCTTTCAGTGACACAGCCATGTTTGCTCCAGGGTCTGCAGCACCTACCAAAAAGGGATATGAAACGGTGGAGAAATTTGCACAAATCCTTTATGCCATCCCAAATCATGTGGTTATTGAGGGGCATACGGATAATACGCCAATCAGATCCAAGCTTTATCCTTCTAATTGGGAATTAAGTGCCGCTCGTGCCGCTTCAGTTGCAAGACTGCTGGAAGAGTTCGGAATTAAAAGCAAACGGATGGAAATTGCAGCATACGGAATGACACGACCCAGGGTCACCAACGACAGTCCGGCGTTGAAGCAGATGAACCGGCGCATTGATATTCTGATTAAACCCTCAGGATATTAGTCCCTTATGAGTTATGGGCTGCGTTTTTTTGGGCAGGAAATAATTTTGAAGCACCTGTCCGGTTTATCTGGGTTAAGCCTCGAGAAACAGTTTCCGCTGAATATCTCTATCGGTCTGCACAGAACCACGCAGAAACCAGCACTCTCCCATTATCATCAAAACAGTGTTAATCCCAGAGATTTATCGAAAACACTGCTGTTTTGAGTGCGATTTTTCCGTTGTTCACATCCCACTTGGAATCTGTCCATATTTGCCGGGAAATATCTGCTGTTTTCCCAGGTACTGTTGACAGATTGCTTGGGAGTTAAATCATTGGCGAGGTGATAAGAGGAGGTTTTGATTCATCGAATGATCGATTTTTACAGTCAAGCGTTAATATATCTGGAGTCGGTTCAACCCTCCGCTCCTGCATGGCTTGAACAGATCAAGGAGGATGGGTTAGCACAGAAGGTGCCAATTATCAGGGATGACATGGGGGTTTTTATCCGCATGATTTGCGCTTTGAGACAACCGGAAACCATTCTGGAGATCGGTTGTGGGATCTCCTATGCCACCCATTGGATGTTGCTGGGCTCGCCCCGGAGTCGAGTTGTAGCTATCGACTCCAATCAACAACGTGTTGAACAGTGCAAAACCTATCTGGAAGAGTCAGGGTATATCGACCGAGTTGAATTGAGAAACTGCTGGGCGGAAGATTTTTTCAAAGATAATCATCAATACTTTGACCTGATTTTTCAAGATTCTACAAAAAAGGGATATGCAGGAATGATCGATCAATGTTATCAGTGTTTAAAACCTGGTGGCATTTTGGTCGTCGACAATGTTTTTTTTAATGGAAAAGTATTTGGCTTGACCCCTGACCAGGAAAAAAAATATTCTAATGGGGTAGTATCCGTCAGGGCGTTTAATGAAAAAATGGCAAAGCATCCTGGTTTTGAATGCAGCTTTCTGCCGCTGAGCGATGGTATTCTGGTCGCCCAACGTATTAGGTAAAAGGATTATATGAGTGTTCCGGTTCAGACATTAAATAAAGAACAGAGAGTCTGGTACGCCAACTTGGTGATTTCAGCTATTTTAGCCGATGATGAAATCAGCCCATCCGAGGTGGATTTTCTGAAACAGGTCATTGTCATTGTCTCCGATCCTGAGAAGAAAAAGGAGTTGATGCAGCGGATCAGTTTAAAAAAGAAATTTCCGCTGACAGAACCTCCCGGTTTTGCCAAGGAGATTCTGGCGGCGATCTTTATTGAGTTATCTCTGATCATGATTTCGGATCTGGATTTTGCGGACGATGAAAAAGCTTTTTTGAAAACAGTTGCTGACCTGTTCCGATTTGAAAAAACCTATTACCTGGAGCTTATGCGCTGGGCAGAAGAGGGGTTGGAGTGGAAAAACTCTCAACAGGATCTTCTTTCCGGAGATGATAGCATTGAAAATTTTCAGGTTTCATTGGGACAGCTGAATTCAGAACAGAGAAAATGGTACGCCCAGACCCTGATTGCTATCATTATGCTGGATGGTGCCATTGATGAAATGGAGTTGAGTTTCCTGAAGGCCGCTGTCTCATTTGTAGACAATAAAAAAGATCAGATGGAATTGATGGGGTATGTGCGCAATAAAATGTCACCGCCTCTGAAAAGACCTCCTGACATGTCCGAGCCGGTGCTGATCCATATATTTATTGAGGTCATACGCATTGTGTCTGCTGATGAAAGTCTCTCCTACGCTGAACAGGCCCATTTAAAGCAGATTTCCGATCTTTGTGGCTTTGACGCAAGTCAGTTCGAGAAGTGTGTTGCCTGGTGTAATCGAGGTATTTCCTGGATGCAGAACAAAAATCCTTTGATTACGAACTGTAAAGTCGTTGAGAAGAAACAGCTAGGCTCCCTTTCTGGAGGCAGTTTGGCAGTGAATCCCGAAAATAGTTCTATCCTGAATCGGGAGTTCAACTGTTTTGTCTGTGGGTCCAAACAGAAAGTCAAGGCTTTCCAGCTAAAGCCTCACACCCAGGAGGCGAATCGAAATATTTTTGGTATTACTTCGTATTTGGCAAGCATGGAGGGGCATGATTATATCGACTTTAACAAAATCCGGATAATTACCTGTCCAACCTGCCTGTTTTCCAGTATCAACAAGGATCTATTCAGAAAGACTGAAAGGGAGAAGACACCTGATATACTGACCAATCAAAAGTTCAGAACTGCCTGGATCAAAGATGTCAAAAACAGACACGCAAGTCTGGCCGGGAAAATGAAGGAGCTTGATTCCTTAAATCCCTCCGGGGAAGCCGTCATCAAGTCTTATGAACTTGCTATCCAGTCGGCAAGCATGCTGGGGGTTGCCAACAATGACGAATCTCAGAAGTGGCAAGCGGTTACGCTGTTGATGACACTGGCGGAGATTCAGATGAACAATGGGGATGTGGAAGTGGCGGAATCCTATCTGGAAAAGGCCAGGGAACGGGCAGACAATCTGTTTAAAAACGCAGGCCATGCCATTGTTTCGTTTAAAGCAGCCCGCCTGCTGTTGTTTATTGGGCTTTTCCGGGATGATGTCCGTACGTCAGGGACCTATCTGGATTTTCTCAGGGAATATCATTTTGAAAAACAGGATACCATGTCGACCCCTGAGCAAAATGTCTTGAGAAAAGTGTATGGTGAAGTCAAGAAGGTGGTACAGGATCGGTCTGATTATACCAAGGACCAGCTGCTGGGATTCCATAAAAACATATGATCTCGTCTGCAGCAGACAATGGCTGCATGATTACCTCCCCCCTTGCCCCCTCAAAAGGGGATTAAGCAGAAAGAATGTTCCTGAAAAACAGACGAGAGATAGTAGCGGGACAATGTTTTGGCAATTTTTCGACAAAATGCAGTTGTCCTTATCGCTCGGTTTTTTTATACTGTCTAATGTAGTTGAGAAGACCGGTACTGAAAGATACCTGAAACCTCAAAGATTTTCTGTTTACTTGCCCTCCCTTGAAAACTGGAAGAATCTTCCCTGAGATGTTGTTGTTAGATGTCCGGTTGGCTGTTCGGTAATCAAACGACTGGCGGTTTTCTTAACAAATCTTGTCATTGAAATAGTTATTCAGAGATTATTTCCACAAATTCCCTTTTTGAGAACGGTTCTGGGGAATGCTGGTACAATCAGCAATTCTGAATAACAAACCTGTAAAACGATCAAGTAATCTTGGATGCCCCATGTTTAAGTCGATAAAAAGTAAAGTGAATTTCGCCCGGATGGAAGAGGCGTTGCTGGATTATTGGGATGAAAATCTAATATTTGAAAAATCTGTTGAAGAGCGATCGGATCAAAACACTTACTTTTTTTATGATGGGCCCCCCTTCGCTACCGGGTTGCCTCATTACGGGCATCTGATTGCGAGTACCATCAAGGATGTGGTTCCTCGTTACCAGACGATGTTGGGTAAAAAAATCGAACGTCGTTTTGGCTGGGATTGTCACGGTCTGCCGGTCGAATTTGAAGTGGAAAAAGAACTGGGGCTGAATGGTTCTGCCGATATCGAAGCCTACGGTGTGGACAAGTTCAACGAGAAGTGCCGCAGCATCGTTTTGCGTTACGCTAACGAGTGGAAACGCACCATCCGCAGGCTGGGTAGATGGGTGGATATGGAAAACGACTACAAAACCATGGAAGTCAACTTCATGGAGTCGATCTGGTGGGTGTTTAAAACACTCTGGGATAAAGATCTGATCTATGTCAGCAAAAAAATCGTGGCATTCAGCCCCCGACTCAGCACCCCACTTTCCAATTTTGAAGTAAATCTGGGATACAAGGACACCCAGGATCCATCTGTAACGATTAAGTTCAAGGTCAAGGATGAACCGAATTCTTTCGTCCTGGCATGGACCACCACCCCTTGGACACTGATCTCCAATTTAGCGCTGGCGGTTCATCCGCAAGTGACATATGTGCGCGTGAAGCTTGCAGATGAAGTCTACTACCTGGCCAAAGACCTGTTGGAAAAGACACTGGGAGAGGAGGCCAAGGTCGGTATTGAAGCTGAAATGCTCGGAAGTGAGCTGGAAGGAATGGCTTACGAACCGCTTTTCCCTTACTTCGCGGAGAAAGCGGCTGATGGGGCCTTCAAGGTGGTTCTGGGAGATTATGTCTCTACTGAGACGGGTACCGGAGTGGTACATACAGCCCCCAGTTTTGGCGAGGATGACTTTGTGACCGGTAAGCGATACAATTTGCCCCATGTTTTTCCGATGGATGATAGCGGTTATTTTACTGCCGAGGCCACCGATTTTGCAGGGCAGTATTTCAAGGATGCCGATAAAGCGATTATCAAAGCCCTGAAAGAGCGGCAGCTGGTTTTAAAACATGAAACACTCGTTCACAGTTATCCTTTTTGCTGGCGTTCTGGCGCTCCCTTGATGTATCGAACCATCCCCAGTTGGTTTGTCAATGTGGAGAAGATCAAGTCAACGATGCTGGAGAACAATCAGCAGATCACCTGGTCGCCGGACCACATTAAAAACGGAAGAATGGGTAAGTGGCTGGAAGGTTCACGGGATTGGGCGATCAGCCGTAACCGGTATTGGGGAAATCCGATTCCAGTCTGGATTTGTGACAGTTGTGGTGAAAAGCATTGTATGGGTAGCAAGCAGGAATTAGAAGCGCTTTGTGGAGAGCAGCTGACGGATCTGCATTCCCATTTTGTGGACAGTCTCACTTTTGGCTGCAGCAAATGCGAGGGAACAATGAAGCGTACTCCGGAAGTGTTGGATTGTTGGTTTGAATCCGGTTCCATGCCATACGGTCAGCAGCACTATCCCTTTGAAAACAGGGAAGAGTTTGATCAACATTTTCCGGCAGATTTCATCAGCGAAGGTCTGGACCAGACCCGGGGCTGGTTTTATACGTTGCTGATCCTGGGGACGGCGCTTTTCGAGAAGCCCGCTTTTATGAACTGTATCGTCAATGGGCTGGTTCTGGCAGAAGATGGAAAAAAGATGAGCAAAAGTCTCAAGAATTTTCCTGATCCCTGGGATATGCTCAATAAATATGGAGCAGATGTCGTACGACTCTATATGCTGAACTCAGGAGCCGTGCGTGGTGACGATCTACAGTTTTCAGAAAACGGTCTGCAGGAGACACTGCGGAACACGATGCTCCCCTTGTGGAACGGGCTCAGTTTTTTTACCACCTACGCCAACATTGATAACTGGCAACCGACTCAGGTTGAAGATGTCGCAGAACTCTCCAACCCGTTGGATCGTTGGATTCTCTCCCGTTTGAACCATTTGCTGCTGGATGTGCGAACAGCCATGGATAACTATGATCTCAATGGCGCCGTTGCTCCATTTGTGGGATTTGTGGATATGCTGACGAACTGGTACATCCGCAGAAGCCGCAGGCGTTTCTGGAAAGCCGGTGATGGAGATGATAAAAACCAGGCATATAAAACTCTGTTTACTGTTCTGATGGAGTTTTGCAAGGCGATTGCCCCCTTTATCCCTTTCATCTCAGAAGAGATCTATCAGGTGTTGAAAAACGATTCGATGCCGGAAAGCGTTCATCTCTGTCTATATCCTGAAGTCAAACGCGAATTTATTGACGAAAAACTGGAGCAGGAGATGGACATCATTCTCAAAAGCGTCAATATGGGTCGGGCCTTGCGAGCCAAACATCAGATAAAGATCAGGCAGCCACTGCAGAAAATCACCCTTCTAACCAAGAATACAGCCGTTCAGGGTGTGCTGGGAGGGATGTCGTTACTAATCACCGATGAGCTGAATGTGAAGGAGGTTGAAATTGCCCAGAACGAAGAGGATCTGGTGAAACTGATAGCCAAACCCAATCTCAGGCTGCTGGGGCCAAAATTCGGTAAAAAACTGAAGGATATCAGGCCTCAGATTGAAGCGCTGACTGCCAAAGAAATTGTCGAACTGCAGAATGGCGGTAAGAAGAACATTACCCTGGAGGGTGAGGATTTCGAAATCGGAATCGAAGAGATCTTTATCGAGCGCCATCAGAAAGAAGGGATTGTTACAGAAAGCGAAGGGGATGTGACCGTTGCCCTCGATATTCAACTCAACGATGAGCTGACAGCCGAGGGCTTCGCCCGGGAATTTATCAACAAGGTGCAGCAGACCCGCAAAGAGATGGATCTGGAAGTTGTCGATCGTATCGATGTTGTATACAGCGCCAGCGATATCCTGAAAAATGCTCTCGAAAAACATCAGTCATACATCAAGACTGAAACATTGGCTCACACCCTGGAATCTGTCTCCAGTAAAGACGACGGCTTTGTGGACTGGATTTTGAACGAAGAAAACTGCGCCATCAAAGTCAGTAAGATCTAGCCTCAACCCCTAACCACTTCCTTTTGAGAATCTGCTAATCCCTGCGGATTCTCTGATCCTTCCAAATTGCCGATCACCCAGTAATTGCCGATCATCCGCTAATTGCCGAGCAGCGTTACGTCCTGTCCTTTGATTCTTTGTGGGGATTTGCTTCCCCTGGCTTGCCTCGTTTTTCCTTCCCTACCCCTCACCTTATCTCTTTTATCAGAATCTCATTTCTTAGAGTAACTATTACGCCCTGACAAGGGGACCAAAGATCCCCTCGGCTCAGGCAATGTGGTGAAAAGTTACTTCTAATATTGAATTTTGAATCCCGGCTGAGAAGTGTTGCATGGCAGCACGTAACAGCGCACCTATGTGGGATTTGGCCAATGATGAGCTTCATGAATCTCTCTCTATATTGGGGCAAAGAAATTTGTTATTTGAATAAAATCAGCTAAAAGGTTAAAGATTTAATTTTTGATGCCGATAAGGAGACAAGAATTAAAAAGACCTTGTGAAAATCCGGATAAAATTGAAGAAAACATTAAAGTTTTAGAATCCCGTTCCGATAAGGGAGACAGGAATCATTAACTGTTATTGACACTTATAAACCAGATTAAAAGGGACACATCATGGGCTTAAGAATCAATCATAATGTCGCAGCAATCAATTCATGGCGAAATTTAAAAGCGACCGACGAAGCCATGAGCAAAACCCTGGAAAGACTCTCTTCAGGATCGAAGATCAACCGGGCCTCTGACGGACCCGCAAACCTGGTCATCGCGGAACAGATGAAGGCTCAGGTCCAATCCATGGAACAGGCAGTCTCCAACTCGGAACTTGCTATTTCCATGGTACAGACAGCGGAAGCCTCCCTGAACGAAGTCAATAATATACTGGTCAGTATGAGACAACTGTCATTGCATGCAGCCAATGAAGGCGCCAACGACGATAAAATGCTGGCCGCCGACCAGGCAGAGATCGATAACGCGATCAAAACCCTGGACGGAATCGCCAAACAGGCCCAGTTCGGATCCAGGCTGCTGCTCGATGGCAGCAACGGCATCTCGGGGGTGGCTGTCGGTGAGGGCGTCCAGTTTGTCATGGCCGATGTTGAGACCCAGTCTTCACCCGCGGACGGGTACGCGATCGATATCACCGAAGCAGCCTCCAAAGCACGGCTCTCAGGAGAGCGAGCCATGACCGAAGATGAGATCAACGCAGGGGGGATCGAGTTGACCCTCCATGAAGGGGGCAGAAGCTTTACCTACTTCTCCAAGGTGGGTGAGACCATGGATACGATCCTGCGCAACATACAGCAAAAAATTGAACAAAACGGTTTGGAATTAGAGATGGGCGTTACTGAAGACAGCCGCTTTTTCGTGGAACACAAACAGTACGGCTCGGAACCCAGTTTCGGTGCGATCTGTTCAATCGGCGGCCTCTTGACCGAAGAGGGCAATGTGCTTCAGGAAGCGATCCAGGGCAATGACCTGCAGGGCACTATCGGCGGAGAACTGGCCCACGGAGAGGGTCAGTATCTGACTGCAGCCAAAGGGACCAAGGCAGACGGACTGGTGGTCAACTATGAAGGGGGTGTCAAATCCATTCCCCAGGTTGATGAGTCCGGACAGCCCATCTTAAATGAAGACGGTACACCGGTGGGTCCGACGGATACGATTGAGGGTGCGGTTTATGTGGCCAATAACTCCCTCAGCTTTCAGATCGGTCCATCCCAGAACCAGACAGCGTCGATTAATCTGCCCAATATCAACACCCACACCATGAGTACAAGGGTGGATAATGAAAGTGGCTTCAAGGCGCTGGCAGATATCGATGTGACGACCTATCAGGGTGCCCAGGATGCACTGAAGATGATCGACCAGTCCGTCTACGAGATCACCTCTGCCAGGGGAAGCCTGGGGGCCTTCCAGAAGAACACCCTGGAATCGAACCTCAACAACTTGAGGTACTCTTCTGAGAACCTGGTGGCAGCAGAATCCACCATCAGGGATACCGATATGGCCAAAGAGATGAGCGAATTTACCAAGCAGCAGATCTTGCTGGCAGCAGGCACCGCGATGCTGGGACAGGCAAACCAGACACCAAAGGCGGTCTTGTCACTGCTCAACGCACAATAAGCAACGTCAAGGGGGCAACCCCCCTGAAATAAGAACCAGGCGGCTATAAAACCGCCTGCCAAAGCAGTACGAATTATCAATATCCATAAACAAAGGAGGCCGTCATGGCTCAGGGAAGACCGTATCAGGCATATCAGAACACCCAGGTC
>JABGPJ010000077.1:42537-46405 GCA_018645005.1 Deltaproteobacteria bacterium
GGAGGCCGTCATGGCTCAGGGAAGACCGTATCAGGCATATCAGAACACCCAGGTCCAGACGTCGAACCAGAAGCAGCTGCTCGTGCTGATGTTCGATGGGATGAATCGCTTTATGAACCAGGCGATCAAATCGATCGGGGAAAAGGATATCGAAGTCGCCCACTCCAACCTGCACCGTACCGGCCAGATCCTTTTGGAACTGCTGAGTACCCTGCGGGAAGACAAGGGGGGTGAGATCGCTTCGAACCTGAAGAAGATATATGTGTTCTGTTATGAACAGATCGTGATCGCCAACCTGAAAAAAGATGCCCAGATCATTCGGGACGTACAGACAGTGATCAATAATCTGGGAGACGGCTGGAGACATATCGGCCGGTCAAAAACAGGCCTCAGGGCGACGTCGACCAAACAACAGATCAGAGTCACCGGCTAACTGCAGATCTCACCGCCGACAGGGAAGTCAGCTCTGGGATCTGCAGTCAGGCAACCCGCCATGTGCGGTTTTCCCGGGTAGCCACCGTTTTGAAACTGCGCGCTGGAGAAGACAAAGGCCCGTTTTCAAAACAGTCAGGGGTTCGGAAAATGTGGGAACCCACACAAGGCGTATTTGCGGTAACACTTTCGTTTTTCGAAACCGTAACAGCGAGATGATTCGGGGAATTTCCCAGCATCATTCAGAAGGTTCTTGGAAATCAAAAAGCCTGTAGATGTCCACGGAGGACAGAGGGGTTGAGGATGACAAAAAAACGGATAAATTAACAGCACTCTATGAAACAACTCAAAAAAAAGAGGTTTGTGAATGAAGCTGGGGCGGAGCAATCCGTCTTGAATTTCGAAAAAATGGTGTTGCCAAACATGAATTGAATTGAAATGGACGGACAATCAGGAGATAGGTATGGGACTTAGAATAAATCACAATGTCGCGGCGATCAATGCCCACCGTAATATGGTGCGTAACGACGCGAACTTGAACAAGACCCTGGAGCATCTCTCCAGTGGTCTTAAAATCAACCGGGGTTCGGATTCTCCAGCTGCACTGGTGATATCCGAACAGCTCAGAAGTCAAGTCGCCGGTCTCAAACAGGCGGTGATGAACTCAGAAGCAGGTGTGGCACTGGTGCAGACGGCTGAAGCCTCACTCAACGAAACCAGTTCCCTTTTGACCAGCCTCAGACAGCTGGCCATTCATGCAGCGAACGAAGGGGTTAACGATCACGTGATGGCAGAAGCAGATCAGTCGGAACTGGTCAATGCCCTGGATAGTATCGACCGGATCTCGAGAACCTGCGAATTTGGAACCAAGAAACTGTTGGACGGCAGTCACGGGATTAATGGGTTGACGGGGGGGGATGACCTGACCTTTTTAAAGGCCACCACCCGCACCAAATCGTCACCCCAGAGCGGGTTTGCGGTGGAGGTTTTCCAGGAGGCAACCCAGGCCCAGATAGCAGGCACGATCGCCTTGACCCAGGACATGATCGATGCGGGGGAGACCATCCATCTGATGCAGGGCTCCAGGAGTCTCGTGTTTGAGACGACGATGGGGGATTCTCTGGCCAAGGTGCAAAACAAACTGAACACTGCCATCGAAAACTCCAACATGAACCTGGATGTGTTCTTCGATGCGATGGGTAAACTGAATGTGGTGCATAAAGACTACGGCTCCGAGCACACCTTCAGCGTCATCAGTTCGACCTCCGGCGTGCTCTCGGAAAGAGCCGATATCCCGATCTGGATCCAAAACGGACTGGATGTCCAGGGAACCATCGGCGGAGAAGTGTGCGAAGGCAAAGGACAGATGCTGATCGGCAGCGAGGGGACCAATGTGGAGGGACTCGCCATCCGCTATACGGGGGTGGCCGATCCGATGCACCCGGAAGTGGGACGAGTGGTGCTGGATTCCAATGCCCTGACCTTCCAGATTGGGGGTAACCATAACCAGGTCACCAAGGTGCTGTTGCCCAATACCCGCTCAGACAAGCTGGCCCGGGATATTAACAACGAAAGCGGTTATAAGAGCTTAAGGGATATAGACCTGACGGTTTTCCAGGGGGCCCAGGACGCGTTGCTGTTGATCGATAAGGCGATCAACGAGGTCACGACGATCCGGGCGGATCTGGGAGCGGTCCAGAAAAATGCGTTGGAATCGAACATCACCAGCCTCAGTATCGCCAAGGAGAACCTGATTAACGCCGAATCGGTGATCAGGGATACCGATATGGCCTCTGAGATGAGTGAGTTTACCAAGTATCAGATTATGACCCAGGCGGCTACGGCTATGCTGGCACAGGCCAATCAGACACCAAACAACGTCCTGAGCTTGTTGCAGTAAGTTAAGTCAAAGGCTGAAGTGAAAAGTCCGAGGCCTGCCTGGGGGACCTCATCAGCGGACCTGAACCGGAAAGATCAAGCCGGCAGGAAAAAGAGGTGCCCCAGGCGGGGCTGAAAAAAAGAATATTGTAAACCAGATAAGGTTGTTATGAGATACGAAGACCAACAAACAGCCGCCAGGACCCAGGTCGAACAGAGAAACCGTAAGGTGGACCTGGCGTTGGGGCTCAGCCGGGGAGATCCGGTGTTACCAAAGGAATATAAATCCCCCCATGAACAGGGGCGGTTCGCTATGATCGGCCGCTTGGAAAGCGGTGTTTCGAAGATCCAGACAGCCACCGTGGGGGTGGAGAAGATCAAGGGGCTGCTTTCTGAGATGAAACGGTTTTTACAAGAGGAGGGGTACCGCTCGTTTCGGGCCCAGATTCCGGTCTCGGTGATTAATAACTTCCTCACAGACCGGCTGGCCCATATCAAAATGACGTCTGAGACGACTAGTTTCAGGGGACATGCCCTCTTAAACGGCAAGACAGGTGTCAAAGGTAGCGTCAGCGGCAAAAACCTGCGTTTTATCAGGGGGTCGGCACGTGTCCAGACGTCAGAACAAAACGGTTATCCGATAGCGATTTACCAGGCTCCCAGGCCCAGTATTTTGACAGGGTCTATCCGGCTCAGTGCAGATGAGATCAGGCGCGAAAGCGTGATCGCTCTGGCCGATGACAGCCATGAGGTGCGTTACCAGGTGCGGGCGGATGAAAATCCTGATTCGCTGGTGACCAACCTGCAGAGATACCTGGTGGATAATAGCTTTGATATCAGTGTTTACTGTACACAGGATAACCACCTGTTTTTCAGGCACAACCAGTTGGGATCGGCTAACAGCTTTCGGGGCATGAGCACCCACAGCCGTTTGATCTCAGAGGTCCCCGGCCGCTATAAAGACGCCCAACCGGGTGTGGATGTGGCGGGCACTATTGGCTCAGAGCAGGCCTCCGGGGAAGGGGGTTTTTTAACCGGCGCCAAAGGGAACTTGCACACCGACGGTCTGGTGGTCTATTACGATGGCATGATCGAAACCTCGGGACAGATTGTGGGCAGCGTGCAGGTAGAACAAAATGGGATCCGGGTTCCGGTGGATATCTCCGGTTCAAAGTTGGAGATCCTGGCGATTCCGTCGATCCAGCCAGAGATGTTGGCCGTGGGGGTTTCGAATCGCAGCGGGTTTACCAGCCTGCAGTCCATCCAGGCCAATACGGTGCTGGAGTGTCGTGATGCGCTGAAGCTGATCGAGTGGTCTTTGTCTTATCTGAGCTACCTGCAGGAGGAGCTCAAGTACAATGAGAGCAACTTTGTGGACCGGGCGGTGGATCTTCTGCGCTCGACCATGCAGTCTCAGGTCGCAGGGGAAGAGATACTGTACCTTTCCCGGGAAAAGGCCAGATCCATGGTGGATGAGCTCAAGGGAATGCTGACCCCGGCGATGACCATGAAGGTGACTTCCTGGCATTAGAGAATGAAAATGAAATATATCTGGCAG
>JABGPJ010000177.1 GCA_018645005.1 Deltaproteobacteria bacterium
ACAGGAGTGCTGACTCTTATGGTGCCTCCATTTTCTTCAATAACTTTAGCAAACAGACGTGCGACTTCAAGATGTCCTCCAAGGGGCTGGCCGCCACCGCCATTCGTGAAATCTTTACCAGCACAATGAACCATACTTATCACCTTTATATGCTCTCCTGCTGATATATTTTTAGGATTATTTGTCCCAACTTCCCATCCGGCAAGCCACAAATGAAAATTGATAACATTCTGACTGGTTGTTCGGCTTCTTAAAAACGATTCAAGGTCAATGTTATCATATTCTTCAGCTTCCTCTTTTGACATGAGGTTCATTTCACGTGACACTACCTTTCCTTCTTGAAAATCCTCTTTAGTCCAGTTCCTCTGCAAATATCTCAGTTCCTCCCATTTATCCTTTCCGTAAAGTCGAAATCCTTCATTGCCGAAAGCCTTCAGGTTTTCTCCAAGTGCCTGGGCAATAAAAGACTGTCTGCTCCGATCAGAGTTGATAAAACTGTGCCATCCCCCTTCAATAATATATTTTGAAAATGTTTTATTTTCGATCATCTCTGAAAAGTCAGAACTTGAGTCCACCAGCCGGCTCCTGGAATGTGTATAAAGCTTTTTCAGGAAGGTTTTTTCATCACCCTCATAATGTTCAAAGGTAAGAAGTTTGCCCCCGATAATATCCTCCTTTTCAAGGACCAGGATTTTCATCCCTTCAAGTTTTGCCAGAATTGCTCCGGTTATCAGCCCTCCCAGACCGGCCCCGATTATTATTGCATCAAAGTTGTTGTTTGCGTCATTCATGATTACCCCTTTTATTAATGATTGATTTAAGTATATAATAACATCTTATGTGAAATATATTTATCTTAATTATAAGCCATAATCATGCCATATAGATAAAATACAATATTATCAAGATATTATCCTCTTTCACCTAAAATTGAATCTTAAAATATTACCATATATGGTGACACAAATTGCGAAATATGGTGTTTTCTCAGTTGCATTATTTGGCTATAAGGGAAACATAATCCGGAAATCATATTGCTTAATTTTTCTTTTATCATGTTAGATATGCCCCCTGATTATAATCTACATCTCCGTATAAAAGTGCTCAGTACGCCCAGAATATTTTTCTCTTATTCTAAAACCGATTTATTTCTGCCGAAAGTCGAAAAAGCTGTTACCTTTCTTCATCTGCAAGCGGCTGATATCATGATCCTTGCTTAATTCCTTGAGCAGCACCACCAGCGGTTCTTTTCCGGTAAAATAGGATTTATAGGGCTTGGAAATTCTCTTGATCTCTTCATCGCCTTTCATGATATGATACAACAGAAAGTCCTCGTCAGAAGCATGTGTCATGCCGTAACTTGCACGTATCTTGTTAACCGACCCTTCTTCCGCCTCGATCGCCTGCTGCTTCTCATATTTTTCTTTGAGAATTTTGGCGTTCGGGTGGCTCAGAAACCGATCTTTGACGTCAGGATCCATCCATGGAACGCCGGCATCTTCCCAGCCCCAGACTCCAAGTGCCGTTTCGATCATGCAATCCAGCACTTCTTTATATCTTTCTCCTGTCGCTACGTTTACAGCCGCCTGTGATACAAAAAACTGGGACGCCGGAGTGATCATAATCGGATATCCCATATCCTTGATGATCCGAACGACTTCCTCCAAAACCTCGTCCAGTTTGTGACCGATACCCAATTGTTCCAACTGGAACCTTAAATTGGAAATCACCCCTCCGGGCACCTGGTGCGAGTATATGCCGTGATCGTATTCCAGGGGGACTCCTTCAGGAAGGTTTTCTATCTTTCCAATCTTCCTCAGCCGTCTCTCCACCTCCTCTATTGCTTCCATGTTGGTGATATTGTGTTCCAGGCCCAACACTTTTGCATTATGCATGGCATTATAAATCGACACGTGGGAGGAACCTGACGCCAATGGTGGAATGCACGTATGAACACCGTCTATGCCCATTTTCATGGCTTCGACAACAACCCTTCCATGATTGGTGCTCATGCCGTGGGTATGTATCTCAATCGGTATCCCTTTAGCTTCCTTCTGGATTGCAGGGAGGAGAGTCCTTAATCGCTCCACCGTTAATAGACCACCGGCGTCTTTAAACCAGAACGCTTCAGGTTCATACTCGACAAGGCGCCTTGTGATATTCGCGTAATACTCGTCGGTTGTCCGGGGGGAAGGGTAATAACAAATGCAGGGTTGAAATTCCAAACCGATATCTCTTGCCATCGGCACCAGCCATGGACAATGGCGATCCAGCTCATTTCTTGTATTTATCATACTATAAAAACGGCTGGCCCCTATGGCACGGGAAGTTGTTTCATGCCACAGCCTAAGCATCGATCGCGGTTCGGGCCCATCCATTACATCTATACAATTAAGTATGGAAAGCATCTTTTTTGTTTTGGTAACCTTTTGTTTAAACAAATGCATGGTGTCCCATGGATTTTCCTTAAACAGGCGAACCGCCATTTTCATATAGGGCGCATGCAACGGAACATCGATATAATGATAACCGACCTTGTCCAGTTCACCTATGAAAGCATCATATTTTCCGTATTGCATATTCATCGCCCACAAGCTCTGCGCACCGTCCCGGCCCGTTGTGTCTGTAAATAATAATTTTTTACCCATGATGTTTTCCTCTCACTACCGAATTGCTTTTTCTCTCCAATAGTTTCAAGTTCTCGCACTTACCCTGCATAGCAGTGCTTTCAAAGCCGGATAACCCATTGCGGCCTCTACCGGTGTCTAGTCGGTTAACAGGTTCGCGTTTGCATCGGCCTATCCTATTTTTCTTGTGTAGCCTTCCCAGTACTTTTCTTTCAAAACCTTTTTCAAAACCTTTCCGGTGGGATTTCTCGGAAGAGAGTCAATAAACTCAACAGATTTAGGCTTTTTGTAACTTGCCAGATTTTCCTTGCAGAAATTAATAACATCCGCTTCGGAAAGAGATTCACCCTTGTGAAGAACCACCAATGCCTTTACCGATTCACCCCATTGATCGTCAGGAACACCGATTACTGCCGCTTCGAATATTGCTGGATGAGAATAGAGGACATTTTCGACCTCAGTAGGATAAATGTTTTCTCCTCCGCTGATAATCATTTCATTCTTACGCTCAACCAGAAAAATATACCCGTCTTCATCCACTGTTCCGAGATCTCCGGTGTAATACCAGCCATTTTTAATTTTCTTTCGTGTTTCTTCAGGGTTGTTCCAGTACCCCAGTAAATTTCCAGCCCCACGTGTGATCAGTTCACCGACTTCACCGGGCTTTATATCCTCATTATCTGAATTCACCACCCGCGCCTCACACAACACGCACTGACGTCCTGATGCGGACAATCTTTTCTTTTCCTTTTCTGTCCCCTCCTCCACATGGTCTTCAGGCTTCAATGTGACGGAATGGCCATTTTCCGTACCTCCCATCATCTGCAAGTAATTACATTGAAAAAGCTTCTGGCAGACTTTCATGGTCGCTTCAGGCATAGGTGATCCACCATACATTAGCGATTTGATGCTGCTTAAATCGTATTTATGGATATCGGGGTAACTCCCTACAAAATTCAATATCGTTGGAGCAGCCAAGATTGCTGTGATTTTTTCTTGATGCACCATTTCGCAGAAGGCTTTGGCGTCCCAGTCCCTCATGATGTAGACAGTTGCCCCCAAATATAGATATGACAATGCTACATGGAAGGCGATATGAAACAAGGGGAGGATAGACAGATATCGATCGTTAGCGCTGGCAGACATTTCGATAATGGTCATCAGGCATCTTCCCATAGTGATTCGATTGGTGAGCATAACCCCCTTAGGGAAGCCTGTGGTCCCGGAGGTATAAAAAATCGATGCCAAATCGTTTTCATCGAACTGTACGTCGTCCAGTTGGCGGGAGGCGTCAGCAATTATCGATTCATAAAACAACATTCCTTCTATTGGTCTTCCAATTACAATGCAATGCTCCAATTCATCCAAGTCAGTTCTGAAGGTATTGACGACTTCCGCATATTCGGAACCTAAGATCAGAACCTTGCACTTCGAATTTTCGATGACATACTGTAATTCTTTTCTTTCAAGACGAAAATTAATGGGCACCGTTACGATCCCGGTTTTGGCAGCAGCACCGACAATCTCAAAAATTTCTATACAATTTTTAAGAAGAATCCCGACGTGATCTCCCTTTTCAATCCCCAAATGAATCAATGTATTGGCAAGCCGATCGCATCGTTCATTCAACTCTTTGAATGTGCATTTCTTTTGATCGTCCACGAGAGCCAATTTATTAGGGTAAAGTTTTAAGGTTCTCGTGAAAGCGTCTTTGATCAGCATTTTTCCTCGCTACAGTGGTTATGAGGTATCGGTTTCAAATCCTTTACTCCAGAACTAACACACCGAAATGGTATGATAAGAACGGCTTCTGATTGTCAGTCTGCTTTAAAAGCTTTGAGTTCCGGTAAAATTTTACTTCATTGTTGAAATATCAGGGTTAAAAACAGAGTTATCCTGCCGTGCCTCAGGCAAAGGCTGAGTGCAACGGCAGGATCCATCTCTATCTCATATATGACGGCAGCAGGACTAGGTGATCCTGTCCGGATACGGCATTGGCGCAATGCACAGCGCCATGGGCAGCGCCGCTGGAGCCAACATCGAACTGGGTAACAGTGTCACCCGTGAAGAACATGTTATTAATCAGCGGGTTTTTAACCGCAGGGCGGTGATCGCCGACCATTCCGGGCCCGGGATTGATGCCGTAGAGGGCACCGGCGGCCACACAGAAGGCCCACTCGACCATGTTGTCGAAGTCAGGATAATGCTGTCTCATAAAGTCCATCATCTTCTTCCAGAGCTCTTTCATCAGTGGCAGATCATGGACTTCGTCGGGATCGCTGGCGGAAACACCCACCCAGCTCTGAAGATAGACGCCGTCGTCGTCCCTGAGAATCCGGCTGGGATCGATGACGCTGGTCTGCTCGAATCCGTAGACCGGCCTGCCGCCCCTAAGCTCGATGCCGGGCAGCTCGTTAAGAACGAACATGGCCTTGTCCCATTCATGCTCGATTTTACCTTTGAGTTTGATATGGCCCAGAAGACCTGGCATGGGATAGATATTCTTGATGGTCTTGACCATCTCATCTGGAAAATGCTCTTCAGGAATCAACGGAAATATTCGGTTTAAGGGGATGCTGGAAACCAGGCGTTTGACTTCGATCTGTTCCGATTCTCCTTTCTCGTTTTCAACCACAACACTTTTCACTTGGTGGTCTTTGATGATCACCTCCTTGACCTGGTTGGAGGTGCGAATCTCACCGCCGTTTTCCAGGAGAATTTCGGCAAAAACGTTGGCCACCATCTTGAATCCGCCGCTGACATCGCCCATGCCACCGCCGGTGGAAAGGTCTCTGCCAGTCTGGCTGGTCATGTTATTGCACATAATCCATTCGCCTGCGGAAATGCGTGTCAAATCGTTGATACCGAACTGGAATTTGGCCATGGTCTCATAATATTCCTGCACCAGGGGATCATCCGTTTTGGATTTCAGGAATTCCCGGACATCCACGTCGTAAAATTCCTTGGCCTCCTCCATTCCCATCAACTGGCGTTCGAAGGCGATTCTTGATCTCTCATTGTGGGAGCCTTTGGACCAGCCCCGGGCCAGATCCTTAAGTTCGATCCACCCACCGTCCCGGTAGTACAGGAAACCAACCTGGGGGGAGACATGCAGACGTTTGTTGCCCAAACTCCTGGCCATAACGGCATACCGGCAACGGTCGCCGGCAGACATGCCATGCCAACCGCAATCGACAATGTGGTTACGGAACAGACCGTCTTCGATTATCTTGTCGATTCCCGGATCGGCATCAACCACCCAACATCCCGAGGCACCACCGAGCAACTTGGTATACTCTTCTTTGGAAAAATCCCCATGGGGACCCCCAAAAGACATCACACGACCGCCAATTTTGGACTCCTTTTCCACAACCAGCACCTTCATCCTGGATCGTTTCGCCAAAATAGCGCCCGTTATTAATCCACCCATACCTGCGCCGATAATAACCACATCAAAATCTTCTTTTTTCATTTTTCCCCCTAATAAGTCATATTGAAATAAATTTTTTGACGTTTGAAAATCATGAAAGAATTTTTATAAAAACAGTTTTCATTAAATAAGATTACAATCTCTATTTAATGAGAATGTAAATATTATTTACTTTGAATATAAAAAAATATACTTTTCAACAGTTTCCCGGCAGCTATTCTTTCTTATAAATAATACCGCCAAAAAGGATATCACAAAGGTTTTCAGTCATTTCGTCAGGGAGTATTTCAAGTTTAAAGAGAATTCCCGGTAAACAAAGATGTTCGATACTACCAAGGATAACCCTTCTGATTGTTGAAGCAGGTAAATTACTGCGAATTTCTCCATTTTCAACACCCTCTTCAATAATTCTCAGTAAAAGCTGGCTATAATGTCTTGAAAGTTCGTATGTATGGCTATCGAAATAGCCTTCGTAATTTCTTACTTCAAGAAGGATAATCCTTGCAAAAACCCTGTTCTGTGCATAAAAATTTATTGTACTCCAGACCAGCTTGCGAATTTTATTGAGTGCCCCCTTTATTCCTTTCAAATCGAATTTAATCTGATTAAATAACTTTTGAACATCTTCTTCCAGTACATAGTGAAGAAGCCCCCTCTTATTACCAAAATATCTATAAACAAGTGTTTCATTGTAACCGGACTCAAGGGTTAAATCTTTAATAGAAATCAGGTTGAAATCTTTTTTCATTATAAGGGTGCGGAGTGCATCGGCAATTTTCTGTTTACCCAGTGGTATTTTAGAATTAACTTTTTCAATATTCATATGTAACCTAATTTAGTGATTCCAACTGATGTAAAATTTATTTACATGTGTAGGGTTTTATGTCAAGAAATTTTTTCTGAAAAGAGAAAATTATTGAAGATTTTGTTTATACTGCATGCCATATCGTCGCCTCCTGTCACTCACGATAGAGCTGTCCTACCAAATTTTAAACAAGGAGTTGCTAATGAACCGTTTCTGGAAATTAAAACAAACTATCTGGTATTACCGGTATGACTTGCCCCCTGAAAAGATTCATATATTGAATTAGAAATATTGTGATATCTGCATG
>JABGPJ010000140.1 GCA_018645005.1 Deltaproteobacteria bacterium
CGGAACATTCAGGGCAAGATCCATTATTAATTCAATATCTTTTTGGGTGATGTTTTCCCTGAAAATATCGGTCACTTCATCCAGCAGGTCTCTCATATTGAAAGCTACCCCTTCAAGCTTGAGTATCCCGGCTTCTATTTTTGAAAAATCCAGAATATCGTTGATAATTCCCAACAGAGATTTGGCTGATGAGTTGATGATTTTCAGATATTCAAGCTGTTTTGGGTTAAGGTCCAGTTCAAAGAACAGTTCACTCATGCTGATGATCGCATTCATCGGCGTACGGATTTCATGGCTCATATTCGCTAAAAAATCACTTTTGGTTTTGTTCGCCTTTTCTGCAGCAGTCCTCGCTTCGGCAAGTTCCTGTTTGCGAATATCTGCTTCATGGAGTTTGTCAGCTAGTTTTCCGGTCAAATCGGTTTCAATCAGTACCTTCTCTTCAAGGTTTTGCAGCAATTCGTTCAATTTTGTAAACTGCTTCACCACGTGTTGAGAAGTAATTTCAGAAGCTTTACGCGCTACCAGAACCTCTTCATAAAGTAGAGAATTTTCTTTGATTAACTCTGCTCTGGATAAGGTCTGCGGATCGTAATTGAGGTCACTTTGTCGTTTATTTACCATAAACCTCCTTTGCCGTCTCACCCCTGACTGCATCCAGTGCTTGCGCCGCTGCCGACCTGACTGCTTCCATATCTGGAATACCTTCAATTCCCAGCACCCAGATCTCTGGAACAGTGCCATCACAAACTTCCGGGAGGACACTCAATAGATAGGGTAGGCCGGCAGCGTGGTCAAAACAGGGATCTGCTGCCTTTGCCACTTCGACCGCACTAAACATCCTGATATCGCCGTTTGCGCCAAATCCCGAGATTGAATCAATGATGACAACCCTCTCCATGCCCTCCAGATATTGAAGCAGATCTAATCCGGCCAAACCGCCGTCTATAAGATCAACTCCATTTGGCAAACCCCTCTTTGACAGAAATCGATACACTTCATATCCCGCTGCGTCTTCAGGCAAATAGCGGTTGCCAATGCAGATAATCCGTTTCATAAAATCGACTCTCATATCCGAATGCGAGACTTTCGATCTTTGCTGAATGCGTGTACAGTGCACACCAGACAAGCATCAAAAGATCTGATAATGTGCCCAAGTTCAACCGGGTTATCGATATCCTTTATCTCTGTTCCTCTGAGTGCCTCTTCGGCCGGGCCTCGAATGCCGTTTGCATCCCGCGGTGAAAGATTCCATGTCGTCGGACTGATAATCTGATAATGTGCGATTTTGCTGTCTTCTATCCGGACCCAATGGCCAAGAGCCCCTCTGGCGACCTGGGTCAGCCCGAATCCCTCACCATTGATTATTTCACCTGGGGGAATATAAAAAACACAATCAGGAAATATTTCTGTCAGCCACAGTTTCATTGACGGCATCAGTGTCGCGGGTCTGATTAATCTGGCTAATTGCCGAGTGAAGACACTGGCCCCATATGTTTCCAGCAGGTCGTTAAAAAGGGGGTTGTTGCCAACGATCTGTTCTGCTAACGGTCCTGTTTCTGCCGGTTTATCGTCATAGCGGGGAGCCTTGGACCATGAGTATTTGTGCCCCTCATAGCCGGTTGCATAGGGTTCCGTTTTTCCGTCCATGGGGTGGGATCCGCCATCAACCTCGTCAAACCATGAGTAGGTCACATGTTCGGAAACTTTTTCGTTTTCAAAAAGGTCAATAGTGCCATTATGTTTAATTCCAGCGGAAACGAGCCGCGGCTGGTTTCCATTCATGGGGAGGCTTGTGCCGACAGGAAACTCAAGTGCCCCGAAACTGATAAACGTATCGTGACCCATTCCGATCCGGTCCAGTCCGATCAATCGGGCATAACGTATATAAAACCCCAGGTGGCTCTCTCTGTGCGAATCGCACGTTTCCAACCATTGGTCCAGATCATTTACGCTTTTCACTTCCAACCAACGTTCGATGGTGCAGCCGAGTATTCTCTGTTCGTACCAGTTACGGTATTGCTTCAATAATAAGCGGCATTTGACCAGATCATTCTGGTTTGGGATTGAGGCGACACCCCCTGGAACCATAAATGATGAATGGGGCCACTGCCCGCCCAGAATGGCAACAATTTCCAGGATTTTTTTAGTCTCTTTGATCACTTCGATGACCGCTACGCCTTTAAACGGTTCAAATCTTTCAACCGCCTCCTCATATAGGTCGCACTCTTTATACGCCGGATTGACAAAATCTGCCGTGAACATCAGGAATCCGTGGCGCATATCGCTTTGAATTTTCTCGGTCATCAGCGCAATATTCCTGACCCTCACCGCATCTGGCGGTGGCGTGACCTCGCCGATCATGTCAAGTGCCAGGGAAGCGCACATTAAATGAGCCGTTGAACAAATCCCGCAGATCCTGGGGGTAATGACCAAGCCATCAAGTGCTCCCCGCCCGATCAGGATTTTCTCAAATCCACGGTACATCGTACCAGAGCACCAGGCGTCCGTAACAACACCCCCCTCAATTTCAACAGAGATATCCAGATCTCCTTCAACACGGTTTAACGGGATATTGATTGTCCTTTTACCTGCCATATTCAACCCTTATAATAGATTAAATTCGAGTCTTTCTTTCCTTCAGCCTGTTTGGAGCGGCTGAAGCGGCCATGCCTTTATATGCCTGGTAATGAGCCCGATCCACCCCCTCTGGTAGCTCCAGGGGAATTCCGGCGATGTTTCGTGTCACAAAAAACGGATGGGATTGGGGGAAATCCGGATGGGTGCAGCCAAAACAGGGGACCCCCACAAACGTTTTGGAACTGCGCCCGTTCCAGAGAATTTTGTTGCATGGGCCATGGGTCAGCGGGCCTCGGCAGCCCATATGAAAATAGAGACACCCTCTTTGACCGAAATCGTCCTCTTCGATCCGATATTCATGATACTCATTGCGTATACATCCCTGATGAACCATCATCCCATACCATTGAAGCGGGGAGTTATACTCATTCAGTGAGTGTTGAAGATTAAAACTGAGAGCGGATAACATACCAGCCACGACTTCACCATGACAAGGACATCCGGGCAGATTGATGACCGGTAGACCAGCTTGTCCTGTAAAATCTCGACCCAGGAACCCCCCTTTTTCACTCTTATGAAATTGAAGTCCGGTTGCTTCCACCTCTCCGCCAGTGCCGATACCACCAAAACTGGCGCAGGTTCCTACCGCAATTACATAATCCGCTTTTTTGGCCAGGGCGGCCACAAGGTCCTTTTTGGGTTTTCTGTTAAAAACTTCATAGGTGCCGGAACCGCCTGGACCTCGGATGATTGCGCCTTCAATACAAAGAATGTCCAATTTTTGCTCCCCGGAAAGCAACCTCGTAATCAGTTCTTGAAAATGATGTTGACTCTCATTGGAGAAGGATGGGTGCCAGAGAATATCCATTTTCAGGATGCCAAGCAACTCCAAGATGTCGGGTGACCCCAGGTTCAGAAGCGCCATTGTATCCCCGCCACACCCGCCACATTGCAACCAGAACAGAGTTTTGGACATTTTTTCTCCTTTTTAAGATTGTGGACCAACCGCTTTTGAAACCGAATCAAAAATCGCTTTGGTCCGGCTGGAAGGCTCTATTCCCAATCTGGATGATAAGTTTTTCTGGCATTGATTAAAAGCGGTGATGGCTTCTGCCCGGCATCCAAGATTTTGATAAGATAACATTAATCGTTGAAACAGGTCTTCAGAGGTGCTGTTTATCTCAAGTCCTTTTTGATAAAGCTCTAAGGTCTTTTTCCAGTCTTTTTGATTTTCCCAGTAATCTGCCAGTTGGGTGATTGATTTCAGCATATTCATCTGGAGATTGTCACGCATGGCAAAAGTCCATGGACATTCTTCATCACCCGGTAGAAAGGCTTCTTTATGTTTTTCGAAGAGTGTCTCGGTCAATTTGATGACCCTCTCAATCCGGTTTTCGCTGCCAATATTCTTCCACTGTGACTGGATCAGCTTAAGTTGATTTTTGACAGACCAGATATCTACCCAGCAGCAGTAAGGATTTATAGAAAGTCTGCCTTCATTGAAATGAATCGCCTCCTTGTATTTAAGCAGGCGTCGCAGCCTCTGCAGTGTGGTGACTAATGCTCTATAACCCGCGTCCCCACTGGAGTCAGGCCAGAGGATGTCACTGATACGTTCCTCTTTGACATGGGTGCATCCCAGGGATATCAATATTTTAAGAGCTGTCAGAGGGGTTTTCTGGACCTTGCCCTTAAAAGTGAGCAGCACATTGTCAACTTTAATCTCAAATCGCCCCAGGGTATAAATTTTTACTTTCCAGGGCCAGTTTTCTACATTCTGCAAAGACGCATTAATTGTCAGATTCCGTTTTCGGATCAGGCTTTTAACGTACTCTGCTTCGATTCCAAGTTCAAGAGCCCTGGCACAAAGGTTTGCCATTACAGAGCCCCGCCAGAATAAAAAATTGACGATATCATGGTGGCGCCCGATATGCAGGGCCTTTTCAAGCAGTTCAGCTGTCTGTTTTTCATCTCCTTTTTGTAATGAAAAAAAGGCCTCTGTCAGGTGATTTTTATATTCTGTCAGCGGGTTGTGTGTGGTGGTCGCCATTTTTTTGGCTTTCTGCAAATATTCCCATCCGTGCTCTTCCTGCCCTATTTCATGATAAATCTGTGATACAGCGATCAAACTGGTGTGGACCAGGTAAGATATACCCAAACCAGAAGCCAGATTCAGTGCATTCTGGGCAAGCTGTAACGCTGCAAACAGATCTTTAGAAAGCACAGCCCAGGAATAAAGAAAATTATAGTAGAACGTTTCAATATTTTGCCCCTTAACCAGCTCGGATTTCATTTTTTGCAGGAATTCATTTCCACTCTCAATGTCTCCCTCGCTTAAAGAAGCCGCCACGGCATGCCCCCACAGGGGAGCCAACCAGATATGGGCTTTTTGGAAAGCGGATATTTCAACGCTGTTTAAAACCAGTTCAATGCATTCGTTGTTTCTGGCACAATGAAAATGGGTTAAAATGTCCCGATGGCGACCAATCACCTGTAAAATCAAGGGCGATTTTTGTTCTTTGTCATCAAAATCGAGTGCTGCCAAAAGAGTCTCTGAATGATGTATCTGACCTTGCAAGGTCAGATACAGGGAGAGCAGGTAACCCGCCTTTTTTCTGATGAGATCGTTTTCGGTTCTATTGTATAATTCGAGCAGACGGGAACCTTTTTTTTTGATTTCATCGTGGTCGGTTCCGGTTAAGATCAAGCCTGTTAATAAACTGATCAAGACCTCTGTTTCCAGGTTTTCAGAAGGAATGTCGGGGAACTCCTCCATTAAATTATAAATAACGGGAATCCATTTTTCGAAGCTGTCGCCGCTCTTGAATTTGTAAATATTGGCCAGGATGATTCCGGACCAGCTGAGATATAAACCGGAAATATTATTAGACTTCCGGAAGATAGAAAACGCGATTTCAAAACTATCCTGGCTTTTCTGGGGATCCCGCACCATGCAGCTGACACCGTGCCAATACAGCAACCAGGGTTTTTTATAAAAAATTGTTTCCGGAAAACGGTTAAGCCATTGGGTCAGTTTTCCATCTGCACCTTGCATGATCAACTCTGGGGCGTTATCAACCAGGAGTTTTTCAAGCCATGGCCAGTCTTTTAATTCAAAAATCAATTCAATCGCATCTGCCAGATAACCTTCCTTCAGAAAAATCCCTGCGGCTCTCCTTTTTGTATGACGCAAGTCTGTGACTGAAAAAGTGGCATTGGCCCTGTTTTTTAAAAAGTCCCGGAAAAGGGGATGATACTGATAGATGCCCTCTTTTTGACTATGCTTTTCCAGAAAATAGTGATGGGTGTAAAGATAAGAAATTATTTGCTCCGCATCTGCTCTTTCTGTGAGTTCATTCACCATGGCAGGGGTCATCTGAGCCAGGAAACAGCTTTTCAAGAGAAACTCCTGCTGCTGGATTTCAGATTGGTTCAACACCTCTGTGGCAAAATACTCATAAATGCCTTCAAATGACAGGTTCTCCAGATTAATCTGCTTGATCCCTTTTATTTTAGCTCGTTCCAGAATTAAAACCAAACCGGCAGCCCACCCCTGTGTCTGGAGATACGCCTGTTTGAGAGACGCGTCTGAAAAAACCGCCTTTCCCCTCAAAAAGGCTATCTCGCGAAATTCAGTTTCCGTCAGGCGCAGGTCATCCCAGCCGATCACATCAATGAAATTGTTGGCTTGTAACCTTCTAAATGCTTGTGGCAAGGGCATCCGGCTGATGAAGATAATGGTGACGCCGGGGGGGGCCTCCTCTATTCCCATACGCATGATATCATGCAGGTCAGATTCGACGGGCTGGATATGGTAATTGTCGAAGACAAGTGTAAAAGGGGGCGAAAACAGGGTATAGAATTGCTGAAAATATTTTCGGGTAAAAACGGGGAGGCTGAACCGGTGTTCTGGAGTAAATAGCGGGAGACGTTTTGTTGCCTGGGCAGAGGTTTTTTCTGCAGCCAGACCCAAATAATAATAAAAAGAGGACAGATCAGAATCTGTTTCGTCTATTTGGTACCAGATGTGCCTGCCCTGGTTTGTTTTAAGGTAGTCTGCGACCAGGGTTGTTTTCCCGGACCCCGGTGGGCCTTGAATCCATTTTACAAGGCGCCCTTGTTCAAGATGGATCAGTTCAAACAGCCGCTCCCGGGCTAAAATCCCTGAGAAATTCGGACAGATAATTTTTGCGATGGGTTGTTTGTGAAAGTCTCTGTTTTCCATAAGACATTCAACCAGCATAAATTCAATTCCAAATCACCCTGCGCTTTTCTCATTCAGGCTCAGTTTCCTTCATCACAAAAACAAAAAAAAATAAAAAAATAGGGAAAATATTACAAAGGGCTACATGATCCAATAGAATCTGTTACCGATCTGTTACGACCAACTCTGTAGTCTGAACATGAAACAATGGTAGAGAACCCTGATCGCGTATCGGGAAATATATCTGTTTCAAACTGGATTAATCCTGTGACAAATGAAAATCAGGTGCTCTTTCTCCTGAGTATAACTATTTAATGATTTTTTGAGAATTAAAATCGTTCAATAAGAAACCGATCAATACCGGATCTATT
>JABGPJ010000178.1 GCA_018645005.1 Deltaproteobacteria bacterium
TAACCAAACTTTAATTGTTGCCAAAATGGCACCACAGATATATTCTGTCTTTAGGTAGTTGAAAAAGCAATCTCTAAGTAACTCATTCATGATTAAACATGGAGTCTAGAATGAAAGCCGAAATTAAAACATCTCGTGTTTCTGCAAGGATATCTCCGAGTGTCTATGATACCTTAGCTGAAGCATCAGAAATCATGGGAGCTACCTTGAATCAGTTTTTGGTTCAGGCTGCACTTGAAAAAGCTCATGCTATTATCGAACACGAGAACAAAATCAGAATAAGCAAGAAATCTGCTGAACATCTGTTTGAACTAATTGAGAACCCGCCAAAAGCAAATCCTAAGCTGACTAAAGCAATGAAACGATACAAACAGGATCTATAATGCTGAAGATTGAGCTTTTGGATAAATCACACAATAGACAAAAGTTTGACTGTGGTAATACTGCATTAAATAGGTTTTTACAGAAAACGGCTAGGCAGCATATTACCAAAGGGATGTCTCGGACTTTTGTCTTGATTAATGATGAATATCCGAAAGAAATTCTAGGATTTCATACTCTTTCGATTTGTGAAGTTGAAGCTGAATACTTGCCCCAAACTATTTCGAAGAAGTATCCAGATCAAGTCCCAGCTGTAAAACTGGCCAGACTCGCAGTGTCAATTAAGCACCAAAACCAAGGTTTCGGAGATTATTTGATTGGTAATGCTATTGAAAAAGTCATTCTAATATCAGAAAATGTAGGAATCATTGGTCTCTTTGTCGATGCTAAAGACAATCATTCTAAGGAATACTATGAACAATTCGGTTTTATTTCTCTTCAAGGCAATCCTCTGATTTTATTCCTACCGATGCAAACTCTGATTCAGTACAAGTAGCGTTCTCCAACGTATAGGATTATACGAACTGTCAAACTGTAATGGTCCACCCAGCAAAGCTGGGGGTTTACCCAGCAAAGCTGGGGGTTTACCCAGCAAAGCTGGGGGTTTATCCAATTTAATTATTATTAAGATGCAGTTTTTTCTCCGGACCTGACGCTTCCCCCGCTCTATGATTATCCAGGTCCAAGATACGGTGTGAAAAGCATTCTCCCTGGCACCATCAGAAGGCTCTTAATTTGCAGCAATACTTAGGAATCGTACAAAAATAACTTGGCACAGTCACTCCGCAAAAGTCCTAAAAACACTGAACATTTTGCAGACAGAATGCCAAGTAATTTATGAGCCGACCCATAGGGATCGTTCATAAATAACTTCACATAATCTATTTGCAAAAGCCCCCAAAACACTGGACATTTTGCGAACAGAATGTGAAGTAATTTATGAGCCGACCCATAGGTAATGGTGACTTTTTAAACTAAACTGACCGAGAGGAGTTGATATGCGTGAATTGGCAAAAATGGAATGCGTGCCCTGCCAGGGGGGTGTTCCAGCACTAAAGGGAGATGCACTAATAGATCTCCACGCTGGACTTGGTGATGGATGGCAAGTGGTTGATGAGCATCATCTGGAAAAAGCCTATGGGTTTCATGATTTTAAAGAGGCCCTTGATTTTACCAATATTATCGGTGATATCGCAGAATCTCAAGGCCACCATCCAGATATTGAATTGAGTTGGGGAAAGCACTCGTGTCCGGTTAAAAAAGGCCACGCCCTTTGTTAAGTATTATAAATATTGACATAGCTGGCGTTTTTAGACGGTGTCGACTTGAAATTTTGTCGGAAATCATGTCGTTTTGTTTATTTCGGGCAAAACGATGTATTCAGGAAAAACGGTTATCGCACAGCTTCTCGACTTCCTTCCCAAGCGTCGATTTGATGGCTTAGTGAAGAAGTACAAAGGCAACCATAGAACTCGAAAATTCAGCTGCTGGGATCAGTTTCTGTGTATGGCATTCGCACAGCTGACCTATCGTAACAGTATCCGTGATGTCGAAGCATGCCTTAATGCTCAGCCGAAAAAACTGTATCACATGGGGATCAAAGGTAATCCCTCTAAAAACAACATTGCCGAAGCCAATCAGAATCGGGATTGGAGAATCTATGCAGAGTTCGCACAGATTCTGATCGCTCAGGCAAGAGATCTTTACCAGGAGGAGAATCCATTTTCGATTGAACTGGACAATACAGTTTATGCCCTGGATGCTTCAACCATTGATCTATGCTTGTCATTATTCCCCTGGGCGAAGTTCAAGCAAACTAAAGGCGCTGTGAAACTCCACACGTTAATGGATATTCGTGGTTCGATTCCTTCTTACATAGAGATCACGGATGGATCAGTGCATGACGTCAATATTCTTGACGAGCTGCTTTTTGAACCGGGTTCATACTACATCATGGATAGAGGATATATCGATTTCGATCGTCTCTTTCGAATTCATAAAAGCCTCAGCTATTTCGTCATTAGGGCAAAAAAGAATCTCGATTTCAGGCGTCTCTACTCAGCGCCTAAGATGGGCAAGGCGTCCGGGGTTCGATCCGATCAAACTATAAAGTTGAACGGAATCAACACCAAGAACGACTATCCTGAAACACTCAGAAGAATCAGATATTATGATACAGTCTCCGATAGGTATTTCGTTTATCTGACCAACAACTTCCAGATTCCTGCTGAAGTGGTTGCGGAGCTTTACAAGAATCGTTGGAAAGTGGAGCTGTTTTTCAAATGGATCAAGCAGCATCTTAAAATCAAACGGTTTTATGGAATGACTTTCAATGCAGTCAAAACGCAAATATGGATCGCCATCACCATCTATGTCATAATTGCCATTGTCAAAAAGAAACTGGATATTAAAATGAGTCTCTACAAGATGCTCCAAGTACTGAGTGTGTCTCTGTTTGAACGAGTTATTCTTTACGATCTCCTTGGTGAAACCCGCACTTTTTCCGATACCGGACACACATGGGGAAACACCCAGCTCAGTTTTGACGATCTGTTGGCATCAGAGTAGATGGCCTCAAAATCTCCCAAAACTTAAACTGTAAAACAATAGAGGAGATTTATGTTTGTTGTAACTTTTCAGTATGTTAAAGGTGTCACTTACAAAAACTATTACTTAGGATATGCTATCTTTATGTTTTTATTCAAGTATTAAACCGGACACTAGTGTGGGGAAAGGTTAAAGTTACTATTTTCACCCACAAGATTAATGGCCTGACTGAAAGCGATTTTATCCTGGCGGCAAAGTTCGATCAGGCGATAGCTTGATTAAAAAATGCTGCTTTTGCATTTAATGGAAAGAGATTTCCGCAGCCGCCAGATCCACTATTTTGCCGCTGGAAATGATTTCAGCCAGGGCTTGTAATCGATCAGATAAAATGGTGTCTTTCTTGACTGGCGGAAAAACCTTGGACATTTGAGCAAGGATTTTTTCGCCTACAAGATTCAGTTTTCTCTGTTCTGGATCTACCGGGTATTGCTCTTGTACCTGAAGGTTCAACGCAAACGGGATCTTTAAATCCTGAAGTTCCAACTGAATGTCTGCCAGTTTTTGTTTAACCTCTTCGTATACGGGGGCTCGAGAGGGGATATGATCCAACTGCTTGCGAATGGCAGCCCCTTGAATAATATAGGCCATTTCAACGGCCAGAATATGACCCATCTTGGGAAGCGTTTTCATGACCCGAATGGCCAACCCCGCCCCCATGCTGACATGATCCTCCTGACCGGAATTGGTGGAAATATTAAAAAGGTGATTTGGCATCGCCTCTCCCCAGATCGCGTTAGCTAAAGCAGCAGAACTGTATTCCGGCATCATCATGGCACTGGAGATTGCCTTCTGCCTATCAGACAACTCCGGCCATTTGAGATCCCGCCCCAATCCTTTATTCCTGTTACCATCAACAAACCGCGCACAGCGCTGATTGGTCAAACTCGCCATGATTCCCATGGCCTGCAGCAGATTATAAATACGAACCGCAATCGGCATACCATGAAAATGCCCCCCCGAGACAATGTCAACCTGCTTTCCAAAATAGGGATCGGCAGGATCCCAACCGTTGGTGTTTTCCGCCGGCAGAATGATTGGATTGTCCGTGACACTATTCACTTCTCGTAGCAGGGCTGTTTCGCATTCATCAATCATTTCGACACAAGGACCCAGGATTTGGGCCGCACAGCGGATATTATAAGGATCCTGAATCTCTCCATCAATTCGGTACTCCCGGTGGGCTTCTCGCAGCGGAGAATCCTTCATCAACTCATAAATCCAACGCGCGGTTTTAACCGAACCCGGGTGAGGTCTGAGTCGGTGAAGATCTTCCCGAAAAGGCACCTCTGTCGCCAACATGACCTGGGCTGTCATGGCGGTGTGAACACAGGCTGTTTTCAAATATATCTGCATCTGTCGGCAACAGTGCATCCCGATAGCCGACATGAACTGAATGCCGTTATTCAGAGCCAAGCCTTCCTTCATCTCCAGTTTGATCGGTTTGATGCCGGCCTTTCGCAGAGCAGTCGCCGATTTCATGATACGCCCCTGGTACTTGACCTTTCCTTCTCCAATCAAAGCCAGGGCAACATGTGATAGAGGTGCCAAGTCTCCACTGGCACCCACCGAACCCATTTCAGGAACCCGGGGGAGAATGTCGTGATTCAGCATCTGAATGAGCTGTTCCACCAATTCAGGACGGACACCACTGTAGCCCCGGCACAGAGACTGGGCTCGAAAAAACATCATGTAACGGACCAGGACGTCAGGGATGGCATCTCCCAAACCAACCGCATGGGAAACAATCAAATTCTTCTGTAAATCAGGCAGGAGATCATGACCCACCGCAAGATCCACGTTATGTCCAAAACCACGGTTGAAACCATAGGCTGGATATTCCTGGTCCGAAATATACTGCTCCAATTGATTCCTTCGTTCGCGCAGTAGTTTCCTTGTCTTCGGATCGAGTTTGATTTTTGCCTGCCGGTCTCCCACCGCCGAAATTTGTTCCAGGTTAATATCCTGATCATGCTGAAGATTTATTTTCATTGATCCCCTAAGCTGTCCCGCCAGTTAAAAACGTCACCATTAAAATCGCTGCCAGTTTGGCAGTACGGCTGTCAATATCATATTTCGGATTCACCTCTGTGATCTCCAAAATCGTGGCCGGAAAGTGGGCCGTAAAAAAAGAGACCACATCCCGGGCTTGTTCCGCGCTCAACCCCGTCGGGGAAGGAGCGCTCACCCCAGGCGCATCTGCCGCCTTGACCGAGTCCATATCGAATCCTAAGAAAAGGGCCTCTCGGAGATTATCCGCCATTTTTTTGCCTAAACAGTCGGAAATCGATGAGCGGGTCAGCTCTTCCAAAGGGATCATATTGACACCCCAGTCGGCTGCCTGCTGCAGATAATGAACTGAATTGGCATGGGATTGAAAGCCAATCTCAAAAAACTGCTGCTTTTGTACAATATTTTCTTCTAATAATTGACGATAGGGGGTGCCACTATTCCGCCGGGTATTCTCCCGAATGTCCAGATGCGCGTCAATATTCACGGCAGTGATATCCGGATGTACAGACTGCAGCGCTTTTCCGTCCGGATAGGAGAGATCATTGCCACCGCCCAGCACCAGGATTCGCTTCCCATCTTTTACCAGCTGACGAACGACCTCGTAGTGGTGGGCATGGATCTCTTCAAGGGAGCCCTTAATGGCGGTATCACCGAGATCGAACAGATCTCCTTTCCGAAGCGAAGCAGGGGCCGCCAGTTTGTAAAAAGACCTGCGGATCGCATCCGGAGCCAACTCGGCCCCTGTACGGCCATGATTTCTGGCAACACCGATATCCTGGGAGCAGCTGACAATCACAAACGTTGCCGCCTGATAGGTTGCAGCTTCTGTCTCGACCATAGCCCCAAGCCTGAGATCATTGGGATCTTCTGACTTGAAAAACAGACCCGGATCCGGGGCTGTGACACATGTAAAAAGATGATCTGAATTCATGATTGTGACAGGCAAAGTAGAATGATCCCCTCGGCTCAGGCAATGTGGTGAATAGTTACTTTAATTTTTCCCGTTCAGTGTCCGGACAAAAAAACCATTATCCCGGCAATTGATCCGCAATGGAACCGGGTTTGAAGCGGCTGCCGATGCGGAAACGGTTTCCCGGATAGTAAAATCGATTGCAGGTGGCAACAACCAGTTGACACCAGGTAATCCTGTTCAGCAGCAGGCACGGTTCTTGACCGCCAATTTCCAGAAGCATCCTGATTTCAGCATCCGGCATGACAGCTTCAATGACATGCTCCACTTCGGTGATGGCGGCCACGTTCATCAGGTAATGGCTTGGTGTGATCACCCTGAAATCCTGCTGTAGAAAGTCAGGGGCCACCAGCGGGTTGACATAGCGATCAGCCAGCTGCACCGGGCATCCCCTGTCCCGGTGAACGATAATTGAGTGAAATACCTCAGCGCCGGTCTGCAGCCCCATGGTTTCTGCAACCGTTTCAGGGGCTGCTTCACTGGCAAGAAGATGGACATCACTGCTGTGCACTCCTCCCCGGGCCACTATTTCTTCGGCAATGTTCCGAACTTCCAGTAAGGCAAACTGTGATTCCCGAGGCGCCACAAATGTCCCTGCTCCCCGCCGCCGAACCAGAAGCCCTTCCGCAGCTAACTCACGCAAGGCTCGATTAACTGTCATCCGGGATATTCCCAGGGACGTCACCAGCTCATTTTCAGAAGGAATCCGGGATTCCGGGGACCAATGACCTGATTTAATTCGCCTTAAAATCAAATTTTTGACCTGCAAATATAACGGCCAGGGAGCAGACTCCCCGGAGATGTCCGCAACTGTTTTAATCACTTTGCTTTTTGAATCGGACTCGGCTGACATTCAGGTCCTGGTATTTGAATTTTTAAATTGGCGTTCATCAGGTCATCGCTGAAACTGAGAGATGGTTGCCACAATGGATTCTCTATTCAGCTCTACAAGTTGTCATCTTGACAAAAAAGAACCTAGGTTGTATATACAACTTAAACAGGTTTAATTCAGATAACAATCCCTTGTTTG
>JABGPJ010000167.1 GCA_018645005.1 Deltaproteobacteria bacterium
TTACCAAAGGCCCATCCTTGACTTCAACATAATAACGGGCACCACTTCGTTTGAGTAAGGTATGTTTGTTTCCTGGGGCTATTAAGACATGACCCGGAATCACTGAATCGTTATTTGCTGCTTCTTTAACCGATACCTGGCATATGTCATTTAAACGGCCGGCAAAAGCGGTCGTAAAATTTTCAGGCATGTGTTGGACAACCACAATGCCTGGAGAATTATAGGGAAGTGCTTCAAGAAATACACGCAGAGCTTCAGTTCCTCCAGTCGAAGCCCCAACCACCACGACTTTTTCGGTTGTCTGTACCATCGCTTTTTTATCTGCTTTGCGTAAAATGACATCGGCTGATAGTTTCTTTGTGGGCTCAATGACCGTTGTCTTTTTGAGAGTACGTCCTTTTCTTGTTTGGGCTGCAGCTTTTACCACATCACATATTAGAATATTTGATTCTTCTATAAACTGTTTTGTCCCAACCAGGGGTTTGTGAATAATTTCAACGGCTCCATACTCAAGAGCTTTCAGCGCAGTTTCAGACCCTTTCCCCGTGAGACTGGAACAAATAACGACTGGAATTGGATGCTGACTCATAATCTTTTTAAGAAAAGTAATCCCATCCATGCGCGGCATCTCCACATCCAAGGTAATCACATCCGGAACCAGTGTTTTCATTTTTTTTGCGGCAGCATAAGGATCAGGTGCCGTTCCAACAACTTCTATCTCGCGATCGGAGGACAAAACCTTTTCCAATGTCTGACGTACAACCGCAGAGTCATCAACGATTAAAACCTTTATTTTTTCCATAACTATTCGCTAAAAAATGTTCAGGTTTTTTGATAGATGGTTGGGAAAACTGGTTTCAATGGTAAATCCATGCCCTGTACTGATTCAGAGTGTCCTTGAAAGAAAAACCCTCCTTTTTTCAAATACCGGCAAAGACGATTCAAGATTGCTTCTTGAGTGGGTCTGTCGAAATAAATAAGCACATTTCTACAAAAAATAATATCCACTGGCTTTTTCAACCCATAATCCTTGTCCATAAAGTTTAATCTCTCAAATTCTACCTGCCACCTCAGTTCCGGAACAACCCTGACCAAATCACTTCTTTTATCTTTACTCTTTAGAAGGTACTTTTTCTTCAGCATTAAAGGAATTGGTGCTACCATTGCCTGTTTGTAAACAGCCTGCTTTGCTTTTTGAATCACTTCAGAAGAAATATCCGTGGCAAAGATGGAAAAGTTCAGTCTCAAGTTGGGATTTTTGCTTATATATTCATTTAATATGATTGCCAGGGTGTAGGGTTCTTCACCTGTTGAACAACCTGCGCTCCAGACTGTCAGATTTGTATGTGCTCCCCTATGGTTTTTCATTAAGTTTGGTAAGGCTTCTTGAGATAAAAAATCAAAATGGTTAGGTTCCCGAAAAAAATCCGTTTTATTCGTTGTTATCTGGTTGATAAACTGAGGCAGTTCGTTTGTTCTTCCTTCCGGGCTGAACAGATAATCATGGTATTCTTCAAATGTTTTGAGTTCCAGTTTTCGCAGACGTTTTTGCAGTCTTGATTCAAGCAGTACTTTTTTGGCCGGGGGCATCTTAATCCCAAATTCGGTATGAATAAACTTGCTGAAACGCAGAAAATCTTTTTTGCTCAAAGAAACTTTACTCACGAGTTGTTCCATCTTTTACCAGAGTTCAATATCGTTGTTACCTGAAGTTTGGTTTTCGAGAGACTTTTTCAAATATTCTCTATCTCGCTTCGCTAAATCCGAAGAAGTCGTATTTTTAATCTTTTTAACGTAAACAGCATAATCCCCTGCATAAAATCGAATAATCCTACCAAACCCGCCTCCCAAATCGAAACTTATCAGTGGAATTTTTTCGGTATCCAAAAACTCTCGAATAAATCTAACGTTTTCATTGCCGACAGTAGAATATTTACATTCTTCGATTCCAGAATTTAAAATATTTCCCCCACCAAACACTTTAGCTTTTAAATATTTTCGTTTTGCTCCCAGTTTTAACATACCGTTTATAACCAATTCCATGGCGTGTACACCATACCTGCCTGCATTTGAAATGGACAATGGAGCCTTACTATGATAGCCTTCACTGCTTAGTAGAAAATGATTCATCCCTATGACCTTGTTTTCAGGATCGTATAAACAGGCCGAAACACAGGACCCGAGTAGTGTTGATAAAATTACGTCTTGATTGGTAGCATAGTGGTCTCCTGGATGCAGGGTAATAAGTTTTTTCTTTTCCAGGTTTTCTGCTCTCATTTCTAAATTCTTAAATCTGATCACAAACTTCCCTGTGTATTTGGCCAGACAACACTGAACGTTGCCCAGCCTTCTGGATTGTTTTCGGCTCAGATTATTCCATAGTGAGCTTGAATAATCTCCTAACAAATCGCAAGACCCAAACCCCTCCCATTGCCTCAACTGCTTCTTCTTCAGCGATTAGGACTTTTCTCTTTTTCATTAATCACTTATGTGATAAGAATGTTCAAATTTTTGAAATAGCTAAGCCAATTTTTCAACATTAATAACCTGAACCGGATCTTTGTTAAAGATGGTTAACCCTTGATAGATTGGCGTTTTTCTGTAAATTTTAGGCAGGGGCAGGATGGGCAGATTCGCATGATGCAGTATCTTGTTGATGACCAAGCCCTTCATGGTTTGTCTGCCTCTTAAAATCATGACACTGGCAGCCATGTCCCCGGTTCTAGTTGCATTTTTTCCAAAACTTTCGCTGGCGTTAACCAGGGGAACCAGGCTCCCGTTATAGCGGTAGGATGGTTTTTGTTTGACGGTCACGATGTCCTGTTCGTTGTAGTCGATAAATGTTTCGACGTTATCTTCGGAAAAGGCCAGGCTGAGATCGTCAATGGTCACTATGACACAAGGCAGAGAGACGTTGCTCTTTTGGAAGGAAAATTCGTAACGACACCCAATGCCTGGTTCATTTGCTATCTGACACTCCCCCTGTAGTTGTAGTATCGTCTCCTGAACGGCATTCATGCCCACTCCGCGACCAGCGTTATCATCCAGACTGTCGACTGTCGATACCCCTTGTAAAAACAACAGTTGTAACAATTCATCCTCTGTCATCTGTTCGGGTTGACCGGCGTCGAGGAACCCTTCTTTGACCGCTTTTTCTGCCAGTTTGTTGGTATCAATCCCACGTCCATCATCAGAAACAGTGAGCCGTATATGCATGGCATCTTCTTGTAATTCAACCGAAATATTGCCTGCAGAGTCCTTCTCTTTTTCAATTCTTTCTGCTGGCGTTTCTACACCATGAATGACCGCATTTTTTAAGACATGATTCAGTATCTCGTGGATGCCGTTCCAGAACTCGAGGTCTGCCTTGACCTGATGATCCTTGAAGTAAAAATCCGCTTCTTTCCCGTAATCTTTGGCCAGTTTGGGGATCAGACGTTCGTAGCGGGACAGGTTCAATGGCACTTTTTTAATCTGCTGGTGCGTGCTTAAAAATTCATTGTAAAGGGTGTTTGCCTGTAGTGACTCTTCATCGTTCAGAGACATAGACAGTGCATAAAACAGCTCTTTTACCTTTTCAGAGAGCGTTTCATAACCCTCAAAAGAGACTGACAGATATTCCTCTTTTTTCCGCTGCCGGATCTCTCCGCCGTCTACACTTCGTTCATTAATTAACCGACCAAATTCACCGACCTGACCATTGATATAGGAATCTGCCTGCGTTAGAGCAGATTCAATTTTTTCCAGCCAATCGTCCACCTTGATAACTGAATTCGGATCAGCTTGGAACTGCTCCAGCATCTCATCGATTTTAAAGATAAACTGCTTTAACAGCCGGGACAGGGACTCCGTCAAGACCAGTCTGTTTTCTGCCAGGGGTCTGGTGATGTCCTCCATGCAGTGGCACAGTTCTTTAGCTGACGGCATCAGAAAGCCGCAACTGCCTTTTAAGCCATGGATTTTGTTTCCCAACAGCCTTAAGTCTTCACTATAAACCTGAAGATTTCGGTTGAACAGAAATTCGCCGTATTCTTCCAGGTTGAATCTCCCTTCACCCGGGAAAGCAAAAACCGCCAGTGATTTTGTCAAATCAAGAATTTCGGCAGAAAGATTCTGCGCATCTTTCAAAATGCTTCCCTGCATTTCCGAATCTAAAATCACCGCGTTTTGCAGGGTGTCTTTTTGATCCGCTATCGTTTTGTTCTGGCTTTTCATTTTCTGGGAAACCAGATCCAGTTGATCTTTAGCGCTAACGGGGTCCAGTTGTCCCTCCTGAAAAGGACCAGAGGGATTATATTTAAACCGCACAGAAAAGCCGCGGCTGATACCTTCACCATCTGTCAGTTTAATCTCTACAGGAAACGGGATATCCTCTTTCTGGTCAAAGGCAAACGAAAACAGATAGGACAAAGCCGGATCTGCCAGGTACTGCAGAAAATCGGGCGGTGTTTGTTGATCATCCGTAACTTCGGCTAAAAATCTGCGGGCATTTTCGTCAATATGTACCAGTCGGTTATTCTGATCAACACGAATTGACATCTCCTGACTACTTTCAGCAGCGGTATCTGCCAGCTTTGAAAACGCGCCCATGTCGCGGAAAATGCCCACCATCCCATGCGGTGTTTGATGGTCATCCACAACCCTGTCAGCAAAAACCTGCAGGGGAATTTTTTGACCGTCTGATTTGGCGAAGGTAAAGGTTAAACCGGAAATCTTTCTATTTAATTGGGGGGTGTCATCTCTGGATGTAAAGTAAAACTCTCCGGCCTCTTCCTTCGTCAAAAAATCTGTGACTGGTTTTCCAAGCAATTCAGCGGGAGAATAGTTCAAAATAGTCTCAGAGGTATCATCAACCCAGGTAAATCTGAGATCGTTATCACATTCCCACAACATATTGGGAATGTCCTGTTGTCTAAGTAGCAGGCGGTGATTCAATTGCTTAAGCTTATTCTCCTCTTCATTCAACCTGGCAAAAACCTTGACTTTGGCCAACAGTTCATCCCCTGTAAAGGGCTTTGTAATGTAATCGTCTGCCCCGACTTCATAGCCTTTGAGCCTGTCCTGCAAATCCGTTTTGGCGGTGACCAGCAAAATCTTGATGTCCGCCAATAATTTCTCTGTTCGTATTATCCGGCAGACCTCATAGCCGTCAGTGCCTGGCATCATGATGTCCAGCAGTACGATATCCGGGATGAAAGATTCAAGAATATCCAAGGCCTCCTCTCCGGACGTAGCGGTTATGACCTCATAATCATCGGCCAGCATGATGGAGAGGATTTTTATATTCTTTTTATCATCATCGACAATCAGTATTTTTTGTTGAAATTCCATTTTATCGATCTGTCGTCGTTTGTAGTTTACCAACCAAGGTTGAAATATGGGCAAAATCACTATTTTGAGGATAGTCTACCAATTCTCTGATCGTATCAATGGCCTCAAGTAAAACAGTGACCATTTCACTATCCAAAGCCAGGTTTTCCAGTCTGAGTTTCTGTAAAATATTCTCTAGGGCGTGGGACACCTCCTCAATATTTTTGAACTCCAGCAAATTTGCCCCGGCCTTGATGGAATGGGCGGCCCTGAACATTGAATCTATCAACTCACTGTCCAACCCCTGTTTTGTGTTTTCAAATTTCAGGATGCCGTACTCAATTTCATCCAGATGATCCCTTGTTTCAGAAACAAAAGTGGATACAATTTCCATATCGTCTTTGTAGTCCATGGTGTCATTAATCTTTTCAGTGTTCCGCATTCTAGAAATTAAGCGTTATTCCATGCGCTCTCACCTCATAAAGGCCGCACAGAGAGGGATATGAGCTGAAATCAATTGTGCGTTTTTTCGATCAGGTCGATGGCCACCTCCGCCATTTTGTTCATATCCGGTTTAGAGACTTGAAAATCTGCTTTGACCGACTCCCCTTTATGTCTTAGCTCATCAGTGATAATTGAAGAGTATAAAATGACAGGCAAGGACTGAAGATCTGGATCTTCTTTGATTTTTTTGGTCAAGGTAAAACCATCAAGCAGGGGCATTTCGATATCAGCAATCACGATATCGAGATACTCTTTGATGTTCTTGTTTTCGATTTCTGCCTGCGCCTTTAATTTCAAAAGATATTGATAGGCTTCTTCCCCATTATCCACAATTTTGGCCTGAAAATTAGAATGGGTCAAATTTTTTGCCAACATCATGCGGATGGTCGGCGAATCATCAGCCACTAGGGCTCTGTATGTCTGATCGGCTTTAACGGTTGTCTTCCATGTCTCTTCAGCGGACTTCGGATCAAGATCGGAGACAATGTGTTCAAGGTCTAAAAGCTGGATGAAATACTCCCCGGTATCCACCATGCCGATGATGGACTTGGTATTCATATGCCGAATGAATTTTCCTGGTGGAATCAGATCCTTCCAGGTGAGCCTGCGAATTTCCACAACGCCGGACACCAGAAATCCCTGTATTGATTTACTGAACTCAGTGACAATGACATTCTCATGATCGTGTCTTTTTCGCTCTATACCCAGCCAGACACTTAAGTCGAGCACCGGCAGCACCTGATCCCGCAGTGGAATGGTACCCAAAAAACAGGGGTTTACAGCATAATCCTTATTTTCCAGATTGCCCGATTCGATGACTTCCACCACTTTGGCCACATTCATGCCGAAAAAAAGCCGTTCCGGTTCGCAGCCCTTTTTGGTTGTTTCATCAATATAAAACTCCAGCATCTCAAATTCGTTGGTCCCTGTTTCCAAGAGAATTTCTTGTTTGGCCATCTGTTGTCTCAGTTAAATTTTGTCAGGGTTCAGCCTGATTGTTTTAAAAGATTGATTGGTAAACAATAATGGATAGTGAACTCTCGAATCAGCATACCATTTGGACTGAAATGTCACTGATCAATCTGTTTTAATGCAAAAAACGATTTTTTGTTTTAGTATAAGAAAACTCTATCAAAGCAAAGCGTTCAAATATTTCTTCACTGCATTCAT
>JABGPJ010000116.1 GCA_018645005.1 Deltaproteobacteria bacterium
TCGATAATCTACTGATAAAAATGGTTTAATCTATCAAATCTATGAAAATGAAGAATATCATCGGTATGAGGAAGTCTGTATGCTGAAATCAGTTTTTATGGCGTTCTGCCTGTTTTGAATTTGTATGGGGACGGAAATGGGACATGATCCGAAAATACTGAATACGGCAACTGGTTTTTCACAACATAATCCAATCCGTAACAAGAATAACAGCACCCTTTTCAGGGAGTGGGGGGGTAAAAAGATGAAAAAAAATTGGCAGCTCATTCTATTGAGTATCCTGCTGGCGATGACTGCGCTAATGCAGACAATTTCGGCTCAAGGGAGTGATGAGTTTCTCATCGATACAGGGCGTCACCTCACATTCACCCATCTTTCAATTGAGGATGGGCTTTCTCAAAATGCTGTCTGGAACATTTTGCAAGATCGCCTGGGATTTATCTGGATCGGCACCCAGGACGGGCTGAACAGATATGATGGATACGAGTTCAAGGTGTATAGGAATGATCCGGATGATACCACAGGATTGAGCGACAATGACATCACGGCGTTGTATGAAGATCGCTCCGGTACGCTCTGGGTTGGCACCAAAAGCGGAGGACTTAATCAATTCGACCGGACTACCGGACACTTTGTGCATTATCTCCATGATCCCAATGATCCGCACAGTCTCAGCCACAATAATGTCCTGACCATTTATGAAGATCAATCAGGACTACTGTGGATCGGAACCAGGGGGGGAGGGCTGAATAGATTCAATCGGGACACCGAACAATTTGCGCCTTATCAACACGATCCGGATAATCCTAACAGCCTGAGTCACGATACTGTATCATCAATAGCCGAAGATCAGTCGGGCTTTTTGTGGATTGCGACGCAAGGAGGAGGTCTGAATAGGTTTGACCCCCGCTCAAATCAGGTGGATACCGGGGACTTCGTCCGCTACCGGCATGATCCCAATAACCCTAACAGCCTGAGTGATGATAGAGTGTGGTCCATCTATTTCGACAGTGCGGGAATCCTCTGGCTTGGCACTGAAAAGGGAGGATTGAATCGCTTTGACCCTCACACCAGCGAAGGTGGCGCGTTTACCCATTATCGGCACGACCCCCTTGAGGCAACGAGCATAAGTCACAACCAAATCAGAGCCATCACAGAAGATGCCGCCGGCGATCTCTGGCTTGGAACCTTTGGAGGCGGACTGAATAAATTTGATCGGGAAACAGAAGTTTTTCTCACCTATCGACACAACCCCGATGATCCCGGCAGCTTGAGCCACAATAGCGTTGGCTCAGTGTATTTCGATCGAGCAGGCACACTGTGGGTGGGAACGGTAGGCAAAGGAATCAATCTTTTTGACCCGCACACCCAGCAATTTGTACACATAAGGACTAAGCCTGGAAATCCCAATAGCCTCAGTTACGATTTTGTGATGGGCGTGTATGAAGACTCTAAGGGGATACTGTGGTTGGGTACGGTTGGTGGCGGCGTGAATGCCTACGACCGCAAAACCGGGATCTTCACCCATTACAAAGCTGACCCGGACGCGCCGGGGAGCATAAACGCGAATCGAGTGTGGACGATTACAGAGGATCAGGCAGGGACGCTCTGGATGGGAACGTATGGCGGCGGGTTGAACAAGTTTGATCGTGAAACTCAGACCTTCACCCATTACACACACGATCCTGAGAACCCGAACAGTTTGAGTTATAATATCATCATCTGGACCGTGTACACAGATCGGCAAGGTATCATTTGGATTGGAACGTATGGCGGTGGACTGGACGCATTTGACCCTGCAACTGAAACCTTTACCCATTATACTGCGAATCGTGATGACCCTGAGAGTCTCAGCCACAATGTGATCAAGGCACTTTTTGAAGACCAATCCGGCACGCTGTGGGTGGGCACCGATAACGGACTGAACAGATTTGATCGTGAAACACACACCTTTACGCATTACAGAGCAAATCCTGACAACCCTCGCAGCCTGAGCAATGACAGGATTAAAGCCATTCAGCAAGATCGAACGGGCGCCTTGTGGATCGGAACGGGGAGTGGATTAAATCGCTTGAACCGAACAAACGACACATTTACTCATTACTATGAAAAAGATGGTCTGCCGAATGATGTCATTTACGGGATTCTGGAAGACAATAATGGAAACCTGTGGCTCAGTACAAATCGCGGACTGTCCAGGTTCAATCCACGAACCGAGACCTTTAAGAACTATGATGTCAGAGATGGTTTGCAAGGCAACGAGTTCAATGCAGGCGCCTTCTATAAAAGCGCACGGGGAGAGATGTTTTTCGGCGGCGTCCATGGCGTGAGTGCATTCTATCCGGAACACATCCACAATAATCCATATGTGCCACCAGTTGTGCTGACCGATTTTCAGATCTTTAACAAATCGGTTTCCATTGGAGAAAACTCCCCACTATCAAAAGCTGTATCGGAAATTGAAGATATTGTCTTATCGTATAAAGACACCGTGTTTTCATTCGAGTTTGCGGCCTTAAACTACATTATTCCTGAAAAAAATCGGTACGCGTACATCATGGAAGGGATTGATAAAGAGTGGGTTTACCCCGAAGATCGCCGCTTTGCCACCTATACAAACCTTGATCCGGGACACTACACCTTTCGAGTGAAAGGGGCTAATAATGATGGTGTGTGGAATGAAACCGGAGTATCTATCCAGTTGACCATGATCCCCCCCTGGTGGCAAACTTGGTGGGCTTACATGTTTTATATTTTTGTAATATTAGCATTCATTCTATTTTTTCTTACTAATCAAAGAAACAAACTGGAACGGCAAAGAAAAATAGCGACACAAGAAAGAGAAGCAGCCGAGATCATGAAAAAGGCGAAAGAAGATGCGGAACAAGCAAATAGGTCAAAGAGTGAATTTTTAGCAAATATGTCTCATGAGCTAAGAACCCCGATGCATCACATTCTTAGTTATTCTCAATTAGGAATTAAGCGAATCAATACCCCTGAAGGAAAAACTCTGAAATGCTTCGAAAATATCATTTCTGCAAGCAATAGATTGATGGTTTTAATAGAAAATTTATTTGATCTTTCCAGACTGGAAGCAGGGAAGATGGTGTATTCATATGAGGAAAATGATGTTTTTCGAATGATTAATGACAGTATATCCAAATTCAGTCAACAGCTTGAAGAGAAGGAACTCTCTATTGTGATGGATCAACCAGACGTTTCATACAAAATCGTTTGTGACCATACTAGAATCAAGCAGGTTATTCAGAATCTTTTATCAAATTCAATAAAATTTACTCCGAAGAATAAAGAGATCGCCGTATTACTCAGCAAAAAAAAATCATCTTTGTCTGTTTCAATAAAAGATGAAGGGCCGGGAGTTCCAGATGACGAACTGGAATTCATTTTTGATGGGTTTTCCCAAAGCAGCAAAACCAAAACAGGAGCGGGAGGAACCGGGTTGGGATTGGCAATCTGTAAGGAAATAATCGAAGCCCATCAAGGGAGAATTTGGGCAGAGAACAATCCTGAAGGCGGAACGACCTTTAGTTTTATGCTGCCGTATGAACAGGAAACGGAATGACGCAATTCAGATTGGCAGACAATACATCTGCCATCTTATTTACTTCTTCACATCTTGATATCCCCAAATCCCATATATATTGAATTTGGGGATATCAGGCAGTGTGTAATAGCGGCTGTTATGATTGTAACTCCGCAGTACCTCCAATGTCGCAAATTGCCGCTGAACTGTCCTGATCGAGCATTCATGCATTTTCGAAACTTGATCCAGGGTTAACACCTTAAATTCTTTAAATCTTTCCTTTAAAGCAGATGTTTTCATAGCTCTCTCCTGTCGTGTTATATGTTTTGATGAGTATTAATAACATATTCCGCGACAGAATAAAAACCCTAATGCTTTGTTTTTCTTGTTTTTTTCAGGTTTTTCTATAAAACTAAGCGGAAATTTCGAACATATAATACGACAGATTAGATACAGATGGTTTTATTTCATTGTTTATATTATACTTTTTACGAGACAATTGGCAATAATTTACATAGAAAAAATCAGTTGGAAAACAAAAGAATGTAACATTCAAATAACACGGGGAAAATGCAAAAAAAAGACCTTCATCTAAAGCGAGAAAACAAATTCCAGCTTCATGGAGTCAGAAAACTTGGGTTGTCCTGGCATTGAATAAATAGGGGATCAAGACCACCCTCCCCCCAATCCCAATAATAATAATAATAATAATAACAAATTTACAATTTCCACCATTTTACCCTCATATACTTCATATCAGATAGTATCTCCCAACAAGTCACCCAAAACCTTCATATTCCAACTCAAATTCCCATTTTCAAACCCAAATCTTGAAAAGTGACAAAACAACTCTTGACTTCAAAAAACCAATTTCCTATCACTCATCTCATCATCAACTCAAATTCCCATTTTCAAACCCAAATCTTGAAAAGTGACAAAACAACTCCTGACTTCAAAAAACCAATTTCCTATCATCAGCAATTGGCGGAGGCTTTATGGAAGCATTGGCGTGTACGCGGAAATGTCGAACAAGAATTATTGATCAGGAATGAATATCTTGCTGCTGAGATTAGGATATCAAAATCAAAGCTCCAAAAGCCTGTGCAATTCGGAAATCGCGTGGGAATAGTGTTGCTGCGTCTCAACCTGCAATAAATGAGATTAGATCACCGGATTTGCTTTTTTGATCCCATTGGCTCCAGAAGTACACGCAGTCCGAAATTGAGGCAGTGAAATTCGGGCCAATTACTGAAGCGGTTGCTGCAGCGCAGGTGAGCAGGGCCAAAATTCCAGGCGCCGCCTCTGCCAACTCGCCGTATTCCGGTATCGGGACCTTGAGGATTGTTCACAGGGCTTATTTCGTAATAGCTGAAATTCATATCTCTCCAGTCAGACATCCATTCCCAGACATTCCCAGACATGTCATATAAGCCCAGTTTATTGGGCGGATAGAATCCAACGGGAGAAGTATGCAGATGGCCGTCACTCTTGTCTCCTTCTCCCCAACGCCCAGAGCCACTATTTGCCAGTTGTGATGAAAAGGTTCCATCCTTTGTGCCATAGCGAACGGTCTTCCCTCGTGCCCGACAGGCGTACTCCCATTCCGCTTCCGTTGGCAGGCGAAATCGACCTTTTGAATACTCTGTCATTCGGGAAAGAAAAAGCTGTGCCTCATCCCAGCTGATCCAGTCCACAGGGTAATCGGCTCCAATATTGATCGCCGAGGGATTGTTGCCCATGATCTTTTCCCATTGAGCTTGAGTCACTTCATAACGCCCCAGGTAAAAGTCATCGACACAAACCCTGTGCACCGGTTTTTCATCAGGTTCCCCATCGCTGAATTGATCCCCCATTTGATAGCATCCGCCCTTGATGAAAACAAACTCCATTCCAGTCAAAGGGTCCCGATAGGTTTCAATCGCAGAGACAGATTTCTGACAGACAGCCTGCAGTAACATGAGGGCAAGGAAAAAATTCAAAATAGTCTGATACCAACCCGGGTTTTTCATCTGGAGTTTTTCTAAAGTTATTTAAATGGTTCAGCAGGATTTCTGCCTGTCGTCAAATAATTCTTTTCGATACTTTATACGGATCTCCAGGAAAATCAAATATGGGTGATTCGGCAATCCGGTTTACAGACGAAGTGCAATCTTGTATGGTCTGATTCGGCTTGAACAGAGCTTCAGACTCTTTTAATCAGACCCACATTACGGAGGATGACCCATGAGTGATTACACTTTCCATACAGTAACGGAACTGGCAGAACTGATTCGTGAAAAAAAGGCTACCTCGCTTGAGGTTCTGGAAGCTCACCTGGAGCATATCTCAAAGCACAATCCGCAGCTCAACGCCATTGTGACGCTCAATGCCGAGGAAGCCCGCTTCAGAGCCAGGGAAGCGGATGCAGCATTGGAAAGGGGCGAAAACTGGGGGCCACTGCATGGCGTACCGGTGACAATCAAGGATGCCTTTGAAACCAGGGGGCTTAAAACCACCGCCAGCTTCAAGCCACTCGCCGACTATGTGCCCCGGCAGGATGCAACCGTCGTGGAACGTCTCAAAGCAGCAGGAGCGGTTATCATCGGAAAAACCAATATGCCGATGCTGGCACTGGATATTCAAACAAACAGCCCTCTATTTGGAACAGCCAATAATCCCTGGGATCTGTCAAGAACAACCGGTGGGAGTACCGGCGGAGGGGCATCATCCATTGCATCCGGTTTATCACCCCTTGAAATCGGGAGCGATATTGGCGGGTCAGTACGTATTCCGGCACATTATTGCGGCGTTTTTTCAATCAAACCAACAGAAAATATTATAGCCATGACCGGTCATATCCCAGAGCCACCTGATGCCCCCAGGGGTGTCAGACATATGGGCGTATCAGGACCTCTGGCAAGATCCGTGGAGGATTTGCAGCTGGTAATGCCTTTACTCGCTGGACCGGACGGCAAATGCTGGGACATCGCACCCGTTTCCATGAAGAAGGAAGCAGAGACTTCTCTGGGTGAGTTGCGCCTGGCCTGGACCGACAGCTTTGGTAGTTTGACCGCCTCCCAGGATACCAGGAAGGCTATAACGGCTGCAGTAGACAAACTCTCCAATGGGGGCTGTACCGTTGAGAAAAGCGATCCGACCGATTTGAATATGGAAAAAGTATGGCAGACATGGGGCGAAATGCTCGGAGCGGAAGTAGGCAGCGGTATGCCGGTTTTGCCGCGTTTCCTGACCGGCATGCAGTACAAACTGATGCGCGACAAATCTGTTTTTAAAAAAGGAATGTTGAAGGGCTTGAAGATGTCATTGCACGACTATGCAAAACTGTTAACCCGCCGCGATGGTCTGATTTCACAGCTTGAGCGCTTTTTATCCGGATGGGATGCCTGGCTGTGCCCTGTAA
>JABGPJ010000182.1:0-1181 GCA_018645005.1 Deltaproteobacteria bacterium
AATAACCGACTATGGGAACGACAGCCATATTCCAGAAGGGCGTGTCGATGGTTCCATTTTCAGTGAGTCTGCCCGGGCATCTATCATTGAAGGGATTCTGGCGGAAAACAGGATTCCACTCCGTTTTCCGAAACGTGTGCTCAGCGAAGGTTCCCGTTTTCCCAAGGCTGTTCGTTTGCATAAAGCTGAAGACCGGAGAGATTTACGGCCCCTTCAATTCGTCACTATTGATGGAGACGATGCCAAAGATTTTGATGATGCTATTTATGCAGAGGCAGAGGGTAAAAATTACCGACTTTGGATCTCGATTGCAGATGTTGCAGAATATGTAGAGCGTAATTCCGAACTTGATCAAGAGGCCAGAAAAAGAGGAACCAGCACCTACCTTCCGGGAACAGCCATTCCCATGTTGCCGCCTGTTTTGAGTAACGGACTGTGTAGCCTGAAAGCCGGTGTGAACCGGAAAACCCTGACTTGTGAAATTCTGATCGATTCCAGTGGCAAAGTCCTCACTACTGATATCTATCAGAGCATCAACTGTATTTCCAGACGACTGACTTACCAACAGGTAGATCACTTTTTTGAGACTGGATCTTTTGGAAAAAACAGACCGTTCAGCGAACAAAAAGAACTTCTGCTACGGAGCAAAAAAATAGCAGATATTCTGCAGAAAAAAAGGCGAAAACGGGGAGCGATCGATTTTCGAATGCCGGAGAGCGCGTTTACCTATGACGCTGAAAACCGGATAGCAGGCATCGCTAAGATCTACCAGACAAAAGCCATGGGCATGATCGAGCAATTTATGCTAGAAGCCAATGAAGCGATTGCCCTGTTTTGTGAGCGAAACAGGATTCCGATCATGTGGCGGAATCATCCTGCGCCACTGCCGGCAAAGATCAGCAATCTGAAACAGCTTTTCTGGAATAACAACTTGAAAATTCCTGAACTCAGAGAGAGCGGGGATTTTAATCTAGCCATGCAGAAAAGCCGGCAGAGCGAAAACAGGCAGGCACTCGAATTCAGCGTCTTGAGAACCATGTCACTGGCCGATTACGGAATCCGACGAGAAGGACATTTCGGATTGGCGGCAACTCATTATTGCCATTTTACCTCCCCGATTCGACGCTATCCTGATCTGATTGTTCATCGCGGTGTGAAAGCGTTCCTGAATCGGCGCAGAA
>JABGPJ010000182.1:1281-4410 GCA_018645005.1 Deltaproteobacteria bacterium
TATAAAAAATTGCTTTTACGAAATGAAAAAAAGTGGTTATTTTCAAAGAAAAGAGAACGTGCCATTTTTTTCCAAGCACTCTTCTGGAAAATAAGAAATAACTGAATCGGGGATATCAATGTTTTCAATTAAAGGAATATTCAAACAGAACACGATTCACCTGTTGGAACCACTCAATATTAAAGAGCGGACCAATGTGATCATTACATTTATGGATGAGGATGAAGCATCGGTTGAAGTTGATGACTATTCTGAAACCACGGACATGGATGCACCCTCAGGCGGATTTTTTTCGGAAGGTCTGGACTCGGAGTCTCTGGATGAACTGGACGAATTCCAGGGGATAGGGGATCTGGAGGATATGGCAGACTTGGATGCGGATGATCTGGAGTTAATGTCCGCGGATGACGATGACGAACTGTCAGAAGAATATTATTCAAAAATCAGAAAGCACAAAAGATATATTGCCAACGGAAATATTAGTCTGATTGACGGTGATTCTGAGATCATCTATCCACTGTTTGACTATTCGGCTGGCGGACTGAGTTTTGTAAGCAACACTGAGTTTGATGTTGGTATATCGTTGACGGCTTCTATCAAAGATCCAATTGAACAGGATATGTCAGTGCTGGATTTTGAATTTGAAGTTGCCCGGGTTGTCGATTTCAACGGAAAATATAAAATCGGCTGTAAATTCTTTGATGAAGTCGATGAAGAGATCTGGCATTCATTAATGAGTTAGTTTTTTTTCGTTGTTGGAATTCCCTTTGCATTAAAAGATCAAGACACCACTCACTCCGGTTTTTTTGTTAGAATTGAACCATGGTGAGCAGGTAAAACTCGACGACACCACGGGTTTTGAACGATCAGCTGGCGATATCCGGGTTGAAATTCATTTAAACTCGGATCGGGTGCTACCAAACGCAATGATAGAGGGGATGAAAAAATGTCACAGGTATTATCTCAAAACGAAGTAGACGCGTTATTAAAGGGCATTGAAGGCGGAGACATGGATGATGACTTCGATATGCCCGATATCGATGATAACGCGGTGATCCCTTATGACCTTACCAGCCAGGATCGAATCATTCGGGGTCGCATGCCGACTCTGGAGATTATCCATGACCGCTTTGTCAGGATGTTCCGCATTACCCTCTCCGGTGCGCTGCGAAAGCCCGTTGATATCAGCGTACGCTCCACCGAACTCATTAAATTTGGCGAATTTCTGAAAACCCTGCCGGTCCCCTCATCACTCAACCTGTTCCGAATGAATCCCTTGCGCGGAACAGCGATCATGGTTCTGGAGACACGACTGGTCTTCAATCTGGTGGACATTTTTTACGGCGGAACCGGAGAACTGGAAGTTAAGGCAGAAGGCCGGGATTTTACACCAATTGAGCAACGACTGGTAAAAAGGGTTGTCATCAGCGCCCTGGAAGACATGCAGACGGCCTGGCGCCCTGTATTCCCTGTTCAAATCTCCTATCAGCGGACGGAAATTAACCCCCAGTTTGTTGCCATTGTACCGCAGAGTGAAGTGGTCGTCGTCATCACCTTTGACGTTGAAATGGGAAAAGCGCCCATGACGCTGACAGTGTGTATCCCTTACTCCATGATCGAACCCATTCGCAGCAAACTGGACTCTGGTTTCCAGTCGGATCAAGGAGAAGAAGACAATGTCTGGGGAAACCGTTTCAGAGAGAACATTAAACAGGCATCCGTCAATCTTTTGGTGCAACTGGGCAATGCGGATCTTTCTGTGAGAGATTTCTTAAAGCTGAAAGTGGGTGATATTATTCAGCTGGATCAGGAGTGTAACCAGGCCCTGGATGTTCGAATTGAGGGTGTCACAAAATTTAAGGGCTTTCAAGGCAGTTACAAGGGCAACCAAGCCATTAAGATCTCTAAAAAAGTGTACGTACCACCAGCAACCAGTGAATTTGAATAGAAGTCATCCCGTGAAAGTGGATGGCTTCTTTTTCCGCAGCCATCACTTCCTACGATTCCTTCGCAGGTAGTAGCCCTCCCCCATACTTTCTACCCGTATATCGCTGTCTGGATATGTCATTGGGATTGTCATTTCTCCAGCCTTTTTTCAAAGAGAGAAATTTGCATGGAGCCCTTCAGATGGGGATTATACAGATAGGAATTTTTCGAGGCTGGTTACCCGACTGAAAAAATGGAAGATATTGATATCTGTCTGTTTTTTTTGACGGAAGCAAGGCTAATTTGATACCATTTAAAATCGTTGGACCTCTGGATCAGGAAGACCTGTCAGAGGGATGGGGCAAGTCTGAAAACATGCAGATTTTGCTGATTTAATCCACTCAGAAAATAAAATATGACTGAATACATTCTCAACCTGGCGTCCTTGACCGGCTGGGTTTTAAAGATTTACTCCTGGATGCATATTGCCGCATTCGTCTTAAGCTGGATCAATGCTGATCAGAACAATGCGATTGTCTCATTGATCAACCGCTCGACGATGCCTCTCTGGAACTGGGTCGGCCAAAAACTTCCCAACAAGTTTGTCCCCTTTGCGCCTATTTTCGCCTTGATGCTGGTGATCTTCGGTGAGATTACAGCACCAGGCGTGATCCGGTCTCTGGGGGCTACTGTGGGAGGTACCATAGGCGTTGAGATTGCATTAAAAAATATTGTCTTTTATCTTGTTTACGGCGGATTATACATTGTTTCAAATATCATCGGGTTTATCTTTTTTCTATCCGTGGTCTGGTTTGTCTTCACACTGGTTAATCCACCCTTGAACAACCCCATTATCCGTTCGATCATGTTTTTGATTGACCCATTTATTACACCATTGCAAAGAGTTCTTCCCCGTGCGAAAATCGATCTTTCTCCGCTGGTGCTTGCCCTGATCACTTTTTTTCTCAGGGAGATTGTCGGAAAAATGATGATTCCTATCCAGGCGGGATTAGTTGTTTGATATAAGGCTGAACGAAACTCGCAAGACAAAAATCAGTTATCCGTAATTTTGGATGTTTCAATTTTAGGACGAAGACAGAACTATAAGGCTTGAATGACTATTCTGGTGGACTTGAAAGAGCGCATACAGCATCAGTTCGGATCAGGGCATTTTTGTGAGGATGACTACTCTTTTCTCCAGCC
>JABGPJ010000182.1:4510-6790 GCA_018645005.1 Deltaproteobacteria bacterium
ATTATTTACTATTTTGGCGACATCAAAAAATGTATGCGGCTCAACCAGCGGTTTGTTCAAAGCGCTTTATTTCACCCCTGTTTTATCGACTCATCGATGTTTCTGCGGATCATAGATGTCTTTGAACGGATCATCGGGATTGAGTACGATTTCGAGCAGTCCCCTGCGCTGTTTTTGGAACCGGTCATCTTGAAAGGCCAACTGAGGGGAAATCTGGTTCACCAGATGTTTGCTGAATACAGCGAACGTTTTTTCAACTACCTTAATATTTGTGTTCTTTCGGGTTATTTGACGGACGGTGCACAGGGCAGCATCACTCTTTACGCCGATGGTGCCATTCGTACGGATGCCTGCCGACTTTCCAGTTTTATTGAAATTGTCAGTTATGTGCTCGATTTTCTGACTCGAAAGTACCAGACGCTGTCTAGAAACTATCTGATTCAATGGCAGCAACATTCCCAGCATCGAGTTCATAAACTCGCCGGAAATCCAATTGAGATCGAACTTCCCTTTTCGGTGGAGATTATTGACGGTCTGCTCAAACAGTTGACAAACGGAAACAAGGATTCCATGTTTTTAGGCATTTCCGAACGGGTCTCGCGGAAATTGTGGAGTATCAAGTCAACCGAAATCAAAACAGCAGAACAAATAGAATTTGAAGTCTCGGACAAACTGATACGGATTTTTCTGAGGGAGCACCGTGCCATTCCTCTGTACGACAAAGTGGAAAAGTTTTTCAGAAAACATGTGAGTGCCAATCTCGAAAACTGGAATCACTGATAGACCGGAACAACTATCTGATTGACCTTTCTGACCCCACAGGCACATGTGCGACCCTTTTTTAACCAAAGCAAACTTTTATGTTTAAATACTCTTGTTCAGGAATGCATTTGACAAACTGGGTTTTGTCCCAGGTGAACAATCAACCGGGGGTGATTTTTCCAAAAAGAAAAGGGTGGTCTTTTCATCTCAAGGTCTTCTATCCAGCCGGTTCTGATAAAAGCGCACTGATGATCCTGGTGATGAACGAGAGTGAGTGCCTCACCTTTTTTCCCATTGATGAAACTATCGACGCTCAGCAGATCAAAAGCGCTCTCAAACCTCAGACGATCAAAGATTTATTGGCCAATTTCGAGCCAGTCTCCGTTCAGCAGATTTTGCTGACCTGCGAAAAACAGCATGCCAGAGTCCAGGAACAGCTGAGCGAATTAAAAGCAAAAATACCCCTCCTGGTACTTTCTTCGGAAAAGGTGATTTTCACTCATGGAAATTTTGAGAACTCACGTCTGGAATTTAGACTGTCACAGCTGGCGTACGATCCGGACCTGATTTCAGGATTTATTTACGACAACCGCTTGAAAGCCGGAGAAAACATTCAGAAATCACTTTTTTACCAGCAACTGTTTCATATGCTGAATCGTTGCTGGCTTCAAGGGGAAAAAAGAGTTTCTCTCAGAAGCATTGTCAGTCAGTCAATCCCCTGCTGGAACAATTTTCGGCGGTCGGATCAGAATGTTATGCTGCAGCAGATCAATACCGATCTACAGTCTGTTTTCAGGCTGTTTTTTGAAGAATTGATATTTATTGAAACCTACCAGAAAAAAGTTAGTTCACAGCCCGAGCTGATGATCATGTTTCCGGAATCTCCGAAAACTAGAAAATCAATGTCATCATGGAGCCGCAAACAAAAATCTGCACTGGCGTACCTCCATGAGTCCGTAAAACCGCTCTCGATTGATGAGCTGCAACTGTCTTTTAGCTGAAACAACCAAGTTCGAATCCATGGAAAAAAAACTGAGTCATTTTGATGTAAAAGGGCAGGCAAAGATGGTTGACGTCGGGTCTAAAAAGATCACAGGACGGATTGCAATTACCCGTTGCACTATTCAGATCACCGCCGATCTTGTTCAAATTCTGAATGCGGGAACCCTGTCGAAAGGAGATGCATTCACAGTGGCGAAAACGGCCGGGATTCTGGCTGCCAAGCAGACGGGCACCCTGATTCCCATGTGTCATCCGTTGTCTGTAGACTATATTGATATCCAGTTGGATTTGCTGACGGAGAGTTGCGAAGTCAGGGTTCAAGCCGAAGTGCACACAACAGCCAAAACCGGTGTGGAAATGGAGGCTATGGTGGCCGTTTCGGTTGCTGCCCTGACCTTTTATGATATGTGTAAAGCAGTCGATAAGGGGATAAAGATCATTAAAACGGGTCTATACAAAAAGTCAGGTGGAAAAAGCGGCGTTTACTACAATGCGGATATGGAGTGGTAAGATCTG
>JABGPJ010000069.1 GCA_018645005.1 Deltaproteobacteria bacterium
ACCTGCTCCGCAGATATCACCGCTGCGGGAGACGAAACCGGATCAAGCAGGTTGATGGTAGCAGGGATCTGCTCCTCCCCCAGACTGAGAATCACCTTGATCATGCTCGCCATACCGGCCGCAGTCAGCAAGTGGCCGAAATTGGCCTTCACGGAACCGATCAGTGGATTTGCGTTGTACCGACCGAAAAACCGTTCCAACGAGGCGATCTCCTCAGGGTCCCCTATCGGTGTCCCGGTGGCATGGCATTCGATATAGGAGACGGCATCCGGCTCCACCTGACTGTCAGCATAAGCTCGTTCGTAGGCCAGTACCTGCCCCTGAGCACTGGGGCTCAGTACCGATTTGCCTCTGCCATCGTTTGACAGTCCGATACCGCTGATGGTGGCATAAATTTTATCTTTATCCTGCAGTGCATCATCCAAGCGTTTCAGGACCAGCATCCCGGCCCCCTCTCCGGATACCAAACCCTCTGAATGACGATCCAGGGGTCGGCTTTCATCATTTTCAGAGTAGGCTGTGAAGGTGGAGAAACCCATATTCACAAAAAACGGATCACCGGCACTGACTGCACCGGCCAGCATCATATCCGCTTTTCCATGCTGCAGATAGTCACAAGCGATCTTGACTGAATAGAGGGACGACGCACAGGCTGCATCAATTGAAAAATAGGCGCTGGAAAGTGAGAGGGCTTTCGCCACCAAAGCCGAGGGATAACCGGAGATCCTGCTGTTGATGAAATCTGCCTGCGTGCCCTCCGAACCATCCAGCAGATGCAATCCATCCAGTCCGGTCAGTTTCCGGGCCGCGCCTTCAATAGCAGCGTGATATATAGGCAGGTTGAGCCTGTTGGAAGATTTGGTTGGAAACGAGAGGTTTCCCAGGATAACACCGCACCCGGAGCGAGAAGCCGGATCCTGCAAATAACCGGCGTCATTCAGCGCTTCCCGTGCGACATAGAGGGACCATTGATAGATATCGTCCAGATTTTCCAGCTCTGATGCAGGCAGGTCAAAAAGAGAGGGGTTAAAGGAGAAATCCTGAATATATCCCCCCCTCACACTATAATATTTATCTGTTTCACCCTTCACCGGGCTGTAATACACTGCGGGATCTGCTCCCATCTGTTTTTCTGTCGGCAGAGAGGTAGAATCTCTGTTTTCATACAGATTTTTCATGAACTGACCGGGAGTTTCAGCGCCCGGAAAAAGGCATGACATCCCGATGACAGCTATTTTTTGCATCAATTTTTCCTCTGTTTGCTTACCGCAGTGAACAACCTCTCCTGACCCCATCCCGAATTCCAAACAGTTTACCTTAAATCGGGGATTCGGGAAACCGTCAATCAGCTCCCTCCGACCAGGGCGATTTCCGGCTCTGTAGCCATATCAAAACTATTGAAGTCCACTGAGACAACCTTGGAAATACCTGGCTCCTCCATTGTCACGCCAAAAAGCGCATCGCCAATTTCCATGGTTTTTTTATTGTGTGTGATGATGACAAACTGCGAATTCTGAGTCAGCAGTTTTACATGTCGGTTGAACCGTTCATTGTTTGCTTCATCCAACGGCGCATCTACTTCGTCAAGCAGACAGAAGGGGCTGGGTTTTATCATAAAAACAGAAAAAACCAGCGCAATCGCTGTCAAGGCTTTTTCACCACCACTCAACAATGTCATATTCTGCAGTCTCTTTCCGGGGGGCCGCGCAATGATCTCCACTCCCGATTCCAGCAAATCAGCATCGTCGGTCAGCTCCAGGTAAGCCTCACCGCCTCCGAATAGCTGTGGGAAGATTTTGCTGAACTGCTGGTTGATCTGATTGAAAGCCTCCCTGAATCGTCGTCGAGATTCCTGATTAATTTTACTGATCGAATCTTCCAAAGCGTTGATACTCTGCTCCAGATCTGCCGACTGGGTTATCAGAAAGTCGAGTCTCTCTTTGAGGGTGTCGTACTCTTTTTTTGCTGCCAGATTGACATCGTCCATGCGCCCGATAGCCCCTTTCAACAAAACCATCGCTTCGGCTTCGGCTTCAATATCAAACTGCCGGACATCGAAGGTTTCGATCAGCTCATCCGGGGCAATTTGATTCTCCGCATAGAGATTATCCGCAATATTTTTTGCTTCCTGGGTCAACTGAGCCAGACGAATATCCAATTTATGGTTTTTCTCCATCAAATTGGCCTTTTTTTTCTGCTCCCTGGTGATTGACGCCTGAATCTCTGCGAATCGAATGCGATCTGTTTCAATTTTATCATTTACCTTTTTCAGCTGCGTTTCCACATCGCTGAGCAACTTCAAATGTTTAGGCAGCGCATCATTTGACTCCGTCAGTGAGGAACGGATCAACTCTTTTTTATCCTTTGTCTCAAGGAACCGGAGTTGAATCTCCGCTTGCTGGTCTATTCGCTGTTGCAGGTCTTCTTCCAGCCGCTCTTGCATCAGCAGGTTGTTTTTCTTTTTTTCTTCCAGACTGGCCAGATTGATTTTCAGAACCTGCAACTCTTCCGTGTACTCTTGTTTGTCCAGTTTTACCGTATCGATCAGGGATTTCAGCTGTTGAATTTCTGCCTGAATAGCCCCATGTTTTTCCTGGTTTTCGGCATCCGTAAGTGAAAGTCCGGCAATTTTTTCTTCAAATGTGGTCCGGGATTTCTGGAATTGTTCACGCTGCTCAAGCAGAAGCTTTTGATGACTCAACAAACGGTTCTTCTCCAGTGTCTTGGCATCCAGCCCCTTTTCGGCACTCAGAATCTCCAGATCCAGATCGATCATCTCTTTGCGATAGCGGGCCAGATTCTGTTCATGCTCGTTACGAACTAACAACACCTGGTTCAACCGATCCCCCGTAATCTGCAGATCCTTCGTAAATTGAACCTGGCTCTCTTCCAGTGTGGTAAGCTCTTCCTGTCGTTTGAAGAACAGTTCAGCCTGGTTTGCTTTTCCGGGTTTGCCCAGCAGAAAAATCTTGGCCCGCGTCATAATCGCCGCATCGGGGTCGATCAAGCCGTTAGACCCCAGCAGTGTTTTCGGGCTGAGTTTGAAAAGCGGCAAGTCCACTAATTGAAACGAATCCGCCAGCGGCACCGAAACGGATGGGTCTGATTTGCTTTGAATCCAGCGCCGGTTATCGCCATTTTCTCCCGTATGAGCGGGCTCAATGAGATCGATAAAAAATAGCTGCAGCTGTTCAACCTCCAACTCGTTGACTATTTCGACAATATCCTGTAACTGGTTCACCGATGAAAAAACAAGCAGGTTGAAATACCGGTTTAAAAAAGCGGTTGTCTGGGGCATCGTTTCTTCAGGAGGCGCAACCAGTTCGGCCAGTGTGCCTTCGAATCCAATCTTCTCAGACTGCAGCGGATGATTATCCAGATAGTCAAGAAAAACTTTGGTTGCGGAATCATAGACCTCGTGGCTATGGATCAGCTCCTGGAGAGAATGGTAGCGATTTTCTGCTTGATTAAGTGACTGGGTGAGCTCTTGAAGTTTATCCCGGTAAGCTTTTACCTGCTGAGCCAGATCTTCAATGACCGCCTCAATCGATTCGATGCGGTCCCCGCAGAGGTGTTTCGCGGCTCTCTTTTCATCCAGACTTTTTAAGGCAAGTTCCAGGTGGCCATCCAGATCCAGACTCTCTGCCTGCGCCTGGTCCAGCTGACTTCTGGTTGAAATCTCACCCTGATTGATTTCCTCAAGTCGTTCCCGGGACTGTTTCAGCTGATTCTGATCGTCATTCATTCTTTTGACCATCTGCAGCTCTTCCGACTGGTTTTTCTCCAGATTTGACCGTTTATCGACCAGCTCACGCTCCTTGACCTTTTCGAATTCCAGTAAACGATTTAACTGGATAGTGATCTCCGCGACCTTTTTTTCAAAATTTTCACTATCCTTTTTATAACTGACAATTTGGAATTCGATGGTTTTTATCTGGCGGCTGATCAATTCATTCTCTTCCAGCCCTTTTTTCTGCCACTCATCCAGGTTTTCGATGGCCACCCTGTCTGTTTCCAGCTTACTCTCCAGTTTTATAATCCCTTCTTTGTGGGTCTGGATGGTCCGCCTGAGGTCTTCCTGTTCAGCCTCTTTCGTTGATAACTCCAGCTGACGCGACGCATTCTGCACATCCAGGGTTGCGATGGAAGTGGCCAGCTCTTCACTGGAGAGTTGGTTTTTCTGCAAAGAAGCCGTAATTTTGTTGATGTCCTCTTTCAGGTAAAACCAGCGTGTTGCGGCCGTACATTGCTGCAATCGTTCCAAACGAGCCTTGGTGTGGATATAAATCTCTGCCTGGGCGACCTGCTCCCTGAGAGTCTCTTCCTGTCGGTTCAGTTCGGCAATGATGTCTTCAACCCTGAGCAGATTTTGCTTGGAGGCGGCAAACTTCCTTTCGGCTTCTTTACGCTTGACCTTGAATTTAACGATCCCGGCTGCCTCATCGATGATAGATCTTCGATCTTCCGCCCGACTGGTGACGATCTGATCGATTTTTCCCTGCTCAATAATCGAGTACCCTTTACTACCGATCCCGGTATCCATGAACAGTTCACGGATATCTGTCAGTCGGCAGGCGGTTTTATTGATAAGGTACTGACTTTCTCCGCTTCGATAGAGACGGCGGGTGGCAGAAATCTCCGAGAACTCGGCATATTTTGGGATAGTGTCGTGTTCGGGGTTGGAAAAAACCAGTGTGACCTGGGCCATACTGACCGGTTGTCGAACGCTGCTGCCATTGAAAATGACATCCTCCATGCTGCCACCACGCAGATGTTTGGCACTCTGCTCTCCCAGAGTCCAGCGAACGGCATCAACGAGATTGCTTTTCCCGCAGCCGTTCGGACCCACGACAACCGAAATGCCATCCTGGATAAAACTCAAGACGGTCTTATCACAAAATGATTTAAATCCGGAGATTTCGAGGCGAAGCAACCGCATGGTTTTTATTTCTTATGAATTGAGAGAATTGAAGAACTGCCGGATTCAGAGTTTGAAATTTTCTCCCAGATAGACCTTTTTGGCCATCTCGTTATTGATGATATAATCCGGTGTGCCTTCGACCATGATTTGCCCGTCATTCATGATATAGGCCCTGTCGGTAATTCCAAGGGTTTCTCTGACATTGTGATCAGTGATGAGGATGCCAATATTGCGCCCGGCCAGTTCCCGGATCACCTCCTGTATATCCAATACTGCGATAGGATCGACACCTGCAAACGGTTCATCCAGCAGCATGAATTTCGGACGTGTCACTAACGCTCTGGCTATCTCCACCCGCCTTCTTTCACCACCAGAGAGAGAGTAGCCCTTGTTTTTTCGGATATGATTGATCCGCAGCTCATCCAGTAGCCGGTCCGTGGTTTTTTCCTGCTCTTTTCGAGTTAATTTCAGCGTCTGTAAAATTGCGAAGAGATTATCTTCAACGCTCATCTTTCTGAAAACAGACGCTTCCTGGGGCAAATATCCCAGACCCCGACGCGCCCTTTTGTACATGGGCAGTGACGTAATATCCTGATTATCCAGCAAAATCTTTCCAGAATGGGGTCGGATAACCCCTACGACCATATAAAAACTGGTCGTCTTCCCGGCACCGTTTGCGCCCAGAAGCCCGACAACCTCCCCCTGAGAGATATTAAAGGACACATCTTTGACAACGGTACGTTTGTTGTAGATTTTTGTTAACCTGGTGGTTTCAAGTTGCATGCAGCCTAAATTTCGAGAACGATACCAGCAAAGCAGTTGATAAATTATGCAATATAATAGCGCTCATCTATGACTACTATTTTGCAGTAGCTTTGTATAGATACGATTTAAATAGACATTTATTACATATAGTTAAAATTCAAAGCCAGTTTTCTCTGGGTTTCATTCAGTCTGCAGAATTCCACTGCTCAAAAAGGTAATCTTCAAATCCATCAAACTTAGCATGATTTCAATCAAAGTGTTCGTGTTTCATTTTTGACAGGATCAAAGCTGGTTTGGTAACAGTTATTATTAGGTTTACTTTTTAAGAATAAGCAACGGAAACCGCATATAAAAAGCGTTTACCAATTGTGTTTGGAAGTGGGGAAACCTCATTTTCGGTTGGGTTGCCCAAAATAGTTTTCAATTCTGAAGTCAGGATCTTGAAAACAAAAATTTATAACTTTTAACTGAGGAAAAAACATGGCTACAGAAAAAATCAGGTGGACTATTGTTGATGAAGCCCCAAGATTGGCTACATACTCTTTGCTCCCGATTATACAGTCATATATCAGCGGATCTGGTGTAGAGATCGAAACCAAAGACATCTCTCTCGCCGGTAGAGTTCTCGCCAACTTCCCTGAGAATCTGACTGAAGACCAAAAACAATCCGATGACCTGGCATTTTTGGGCGAGCTGGCAAAAAAACCGGAAGGTAATATTATCAAGCTGCCGAATATCAGCGCCTCAATTCCACAGCTGAAGGCCGCAATTGCAGAGCTGCAAGCAAAAGGCTACAAGGTTCCGGATTATCCGGAAGATCCCCAAAACGATACCGAAAAAGAGATCAAAGTCAGATATCAAAAGAACCTGGGAAGCGCTGTCAACCCTGTTCTGAGAGAAGGTAACTCAGATCGAAGAGCTGCTGTAGCCGTCAAGGAATTCGCTAAAAAGAACCCACACAAGATGGGTGTCTGGAGTCCAGATTCCAAAACCCACGTTGCTTCCATGAAGGGCGGTGACTACTTTGGCAGCGAGATATCCATGACGATGGAACAAGCGGGTGATGTCAAGATTGAGTTCGTTGGAACAGATGGCAGCACACAAGTACTGATGGAAAAACTGCCACTGGAAGCCGGCGAGATCATTGATGCTGCTGTCATGAGCAAAAAAGCCATCCGTGAGTTCTATGAAGAATCAATGCAGGATGCCAAAGCCAAAGACGTTTTATTGTCTCTGCACCTTAAAGCGACCATGATGAAGGTTTCAGACCCCATCTATTTTGGTCATGCAGTTTATGTATATTTCAAAGATGTGTTTGAGAAACATGCGGCTACATTTTCAGAGCTTGGTATTACACCGAATATGGGACTGGGCGACCTATACCTGAAAATCGAAAAACTGCCTGCTGACAAAAAAGCTGAAATCGAAGCAGACATTGCAGCCACATACGAAAAACGTCCTAGGCTGGCCATGGTGAATTCTGACAAAGGGATCACTAACCTACATGTTTCCAGTGATGTGATTATTGATGCCTCAATGCCTGCCATGATTCGCGAATCAGGCAAAATGTGGGGATGGGACAACAAACTGTATGACACCAAGGCCATGATTCCGGACAGAGCCTACGCCAGCGTCTTCCAGTCAACCATCGAAGATTGTATCAAGAACGGTGCTTTTGATGTCACAACCATGGGAACTGTACAAAACGTTGGTTTGATGGCGAAAAAAGCTCAAGAATACGGATCACATGACAAGACCTTTGAAGTTCCTGCAGCTGGAACAGTCAAGATTGTTGACGCTTCAGGCAAAGTACTGCTTGAGAAAGCGGTTGAAGAAGGTGATGTTTTCCGTGGTTGCCAGGCGAAAGATGCTCCGATTCAAAACTGGGTGCAACTGACTGTGAACAGAGCCCGTCTGACTGGTTTCCCTGCTGTCTTCTGGTTAGACAAAGAGAGAGCCCATGACGCGGAACTGATCAAGAAAGTAAACAAGTATCTGCCAGACAACGATACAACAGGTCTGGAAATTCATATCATGTCTCCTTTCGATGCGACAACATTCTCTTTAGATCGTGTCAGAAAGAGCCAGGATACGATTGCATCTACCGGTAACGTACTGCGGGATTACCTGACTGACCTCTTCCCGATTCTGGAACTGGGAACCAGCGCAAAAATGCTCTCAATCGTTCCGTTGATGAACGGTGGTGGAATGTTTGAAACTGGTGCTGGTGGGTCCGCTCCCAAGCACGTTCAACAGTTTGAGCAGGAAGGTCACTTACGTTGGGACTCTCTTGGTGAATTCCTGGCCTTTGCTGAATCTCTTGAACATCTGGGAAATACAACAGGCAACGCCAAAGCCAAGCTTTTTGCCAAGACTCTGGGCGAAGCCAACACGAAGTTTCTGGATTCCAGAAAATCACCTTCACGTGTTGTCAATGAAATCGACAACAGAGGCAGCCATTTCTTCTTGGCCACGTACTGGGCCGAGGCGTTGGCAGCACAGACTGAAGATGCTGAACTACAGGCTCGTTTCTCAAAACTGGCTAAAGAACTTCAGGAAAATCAAGCTAAAATCGAAGGCGAACTGCTGGCAGCTCAAGGCAATCCTGTCGACGTCGGTGGATATTATGCCCCTGATTTTGATAAAGCCACAGCAGCAATGCGTGTCAGTCCAACCTTCAATGCGATTCTTGACGCAAATGCATAGAGGTTAAACCTGAAATAGCGCCACAGCACACGGTTGCATCAATCAATTGTGGTGGCGCTTAGAGTCCGCCACGCCTCTGGTACTACTTTCCCTTGAGGCCGTCGCTTGACTTCCTTCATACACCACCCGAGGTGCAGCTTAATCGGTGCACTTGGTAACAGTCGTAAATCGTTACAAAAAATCCAGGAATTACAATCTATCCTTGCCAGACAAGTGTGGGTTTGTTTTCGAGGTAATCTGCGGATGTCAGGTGGAAATCGATTCCCTGAATTTTCCCCTTGGGCAGGGCATCCCACTCCTTTTTCACGTGGAAGTGGCCGTAGGTGCAGGTGATGACTGGATATTCCAGGATCAACTTGAAAAACGGTGTCTGATGCCCTTTCGTCGTAAATGGGGGGAAGTGCATCAGCACGTGGATACCATCTACAGGATCCAAATCAAGCGCCGCATCAAGCGACTGTTTGAGCAGTACCATCTCCTTATCAAACGTGTTGCGGTCCAGGATCTCAAAGTCGGGATCGTTGGGCGATATCCAGCCTCGAGCACCACAGATAACCTGACCATCTATTTTCAACGCATTGCCTATCAGAGGATGAATCGTTTCAGGCATCGCCTTGCGAAGTGTATCATAGTCCTGCCACCAGTTGTCATGATTTCCCGGAATAATGATCTTCATCTTGCCAGGCAGCCGGTCAATCATATTGATGTTGGTCATGGCCTGATCGAGACGCACTGACCAGCAGATATCACCGCCGATCAGGACCAGATCGTCATTACCCACAACTGTATTCCAGTTTGCGATGATTTTTTCCGTATGGTGGACCCAAACCTCGCCCCACTTACTCATGGAGTCGACCTGACCATTTTGAAAATGCGTATCTGAAATTCCCCATATCTTCATGTTAACCCCCATGCTCGGAATGGGCATAACAAGGCATCAGAATTTACAAATCCTCCTTTGAAGAGGGTCTTTATGGAGACTATTCTCATATAGAGCAACATGGCATTACAGGCACGACGAAGAATGAAGAGGTGGTTACAGTGTAAACTGGAAACAGGGGATATGAATGATCATGTCCCCTGTTTTACGCAAGACAATGAACTACCCCACCGCAAGCGGTGGGGTATCAGAAGAGCATTCCTTACTGGATCCCGGCTTTCACCGGGATGACTCGACGTCGCAAGCGGCGGGGTATTAAACCCAAGCTACGCAATAAAATTTACGATCAAGGCGTCACACGTTCCATGAGGCGCGGAAAGGGAATGGCCTCTCGGATATGGGGAATCCCACAAATCCAACCCACCAGGCGCTCCAGACCCAACCCGAAACCGGAGTGGACTACTGTGCCGTAGCGACGGACATCAAGATACCACTCATAGTTCTCCGGAGGCAGATTCTCATCCTTGATTCTTTGCGCCAGTAGCTCCAGAGAATCCTCTCGCTGACTCCCGCCAATAATCTCTCCGAAACCCTCGGGCGCTATCAAATCAGCACATTTAACTGTTCTCGGATCCGCGTCGTTTCTTTTCATGTAAAACGCCTTCACCGCTTGCGGATAGTCATACACAAATGCCGGAACCCTGGAATCCTCTGTGAGAAGCGTTTCGTCTGCCGCTCCCAGATCCTCGCCCCACTGCACGCTACTACCTTTTTTCTGCAGGATTTCCACCGCCTCTGAATAACTCAGCCGCATGAAGGGATCCAGGCATTGCCGCAACTTGTCAACATCTCGATCCAGCTGTTTCAGATACCACTCTGAGCGATCCAGAACCCTTTTGATAACGAACTTGATCAGGTCTTCTTCCAGATCCATATTGTCATCGTTATCGAAAAAGGCCATTTCAGCTTCCAGCATCCAGAATTCGGTCAGATGTCGGCGGGTTTTAGACTTCTCCGCCCGAAAGGTCGGACCAAAGCAGAAAACACGCCCATGAGCTGAGATTGACGCCTCGAGATAAAGCTGACCGGTCTGTGCCAGATAGACTGTGCCCAGATCAAAATAGTCAATGGCAAAGAGCCCTTCTGGATCCTCACCGACGCTCCGGGTAAGAACCGGAGAATCCATCTGCACGAAATGAAACTCAAACAGAAAATCACGAATCGCTTGAATGATAATGCTGCGAACCTGTGAGATGGCAATCTGTTTTTTGGACCGCAGCCAGAGATGCCGATTTCCAAGCAGAAAATCCACGCCATGCTCTTTGGGCGTAATGGGGTACTGGTTTGATGTGCCAAGAATTTCGATCTCTTGAGTCAGGATCTCGACCCCAAACTGGGATCGATCTGATGGCTGTACAACACCGGTCAGCCGAATACTGGTCTCCTGTTTCAATTGTGAAAACAGATCAAACTGCTGACTCTCCATCTCTTCACGGACCATGACACACTGTATGGTTCCCGATCCATCCCGCAGTCCCAGAAAACGGATTTTACCTGACTTCCGCGTAAACTGCACCCATCCCTCAAGGGTATGGGTTTGACCCACTTTATCCGCTAAATCTCTGATATAAAGTCGTTCATTCCAGCGTTTAGACTCTTCACTCATTTAACTCACTCCTGAAAAATTCTGATCCCCAAACACCACTTAAAATCCGATTGCAACCCCAACTGTCGTCAGGGTTCCGCCCGCTTCCAGAAGAGTGTCGTTGCCATTTACCTTCACCTTTGCAAATACATTGTGATAACTGCCGATCAATTCAAACAGCTCACCCAGAGGCACACCAAGCCTGAAAAAGTACTGGGAACAATCTGTTTTATCATATCTGGAGGCATTATCCCCTCCGACTTCAACAGTGCCATAACCTACCCCCACCGAAATATTTACCACCGGCACGGGCAGCGTATAAAACAGATCCGCCATCAGCAGGGAAATTTTGTGGCTCCCCGTCTGGTCCAGCTTTATCTCATAACTTTCCAACCCGGCGCCTCCCGAGAAAAAAGGCAGCTGTGCCAGCAAAATATAACCGGAAGGCTTGCCATCAGCGTCCAGGCTCGATCCGTCGTCGGCCGTTTTAAAGCTGTAGGATAACGGAAATTCTACGCCCACCCTTAGGTCCGCCAGGGCAGGTGTCGTCATCAGACAGCAAATCAGAGTCGTCACAAACCATTTTACGTAGGAATTCATAATTTGTATTTCCCAGTAGGATTTGATACGCCTATTTCGGATCAGGCGTCATGATTTTATGCACAGTGAATTCTGCAGGGGCCCCGGGCCCCAGAGCCTTTTTTGACAGGACTCCTTCAAGCATCATCTTTTCCTGCTGATAACGGCTCCAGATCATATCCTTAAGCTCCCCCGTCAATCGGTAATCTATCCCCGAGTCTGTGCTCAAACAAAGATAGGTATGAGGTCCACTCCCCTTGATCGAAATTTTACCCCTGATCTGCATTCTACTCGATGTTGGTTCTGATTGATTTCCGGCTTGTGTTAATCCATTCTCACAGCCCAGGAGGAGCAGCAAAACAATCAAAAAATTCAGCAGGGCTTTAATTCTCAATGAAGCAATCCCTCGAAATTGTTGCCGATCCATCAACTCCTCCCCCTGAACAATAAACGAATTCAAATCATTGGCTGTCTTTAGTCACCACGGTCAGTTTGATTCCTGCGGCCATCTGGACCGTTTTAATAAAGGTGCCGGTTTCAGCTGTTCCTACCCTCACATAGGTATTGGACATTTTGTAATGCCCACCTAAAGCTGTTAACTCCTCTAAATTATGCAATTTCGGCCCACTGAGTGATCCATAATCATAGTTATGCAGATTTACGGATCCCAGGTTATAACTAATACCGTTGAGAGTCGATGTAAACCCACCGCCTGTATTGTAAAGATAACCACTTGCCATGGACGTATCGTCAGAAGAAAGCACGGCCACGCCCCATTTCTGGAGAAGTGATGTAAAGGTTTCAGTGTAACCTTGCGCCACTACTGCGTTTACAATGGCCTGATAATTGGAATCGCTGCTTTGCACAATACTTTGAAATAACGCTGCGCCACCATAATTCCGCGCCAGGTACGCGCCGAAAGCATAATTGATGCCGTAACTAATCAGCGCACTGTTGCCTTCATACCAAACAGTAGGACCGATATAGTCATAGTTATTGTACACGGGCAACCTGCCCTTAGTATTTCCAGAGCTTCCCGCCGTATCATCGGTGTAGGAAACACCCCGGGGACCATTGACCAGCATCTTGTCCGCCAGCAGATCTTCTGTCACCATAGATGCCATTTCATTAATCCAGGTCTCCGAACTCGATGCCCGTTTAACGTTCTTCTGGTAGAAATGGATCATATGCTGAAATTCATGTGCCAGTGTAGAGACCATTTCAGACGGCCAATAGTCGGAGATTTCCCAGCTGGCATCGGTCTTTTTTGCAGACAGAACAGAGTCCATATAAAAAAGAAGGCGTTCATTTGAATAATTGGCACTGCTGGTCAGAAAGCTATCTTTGGACCAGAAAAAACCAAGAATGCCTCCATTGGGATCAGAATCGGTCAGGTTTCCGTCATTGCTGATGTCAAAGAACAGGATATCGATACTCTGCGCTGCTGTCGCACTGATCAAGTTGTCATAAGAGTGACTTCCCCAGGGAGACCCAAAAATGTTGGTTACCCAGTCGTAGATGTCATTGTCACTTCCGGCTTGAAGAAATTTATCCCTAAAAGCGTCCACCATAGCCTGATCCAGACAATAGTGTTTTGAGCAGGCACTCCAGGCATCATCCGCCACCCAGATATTAAGGGTGATCGTCCCGTCCGTCACTATTTGTCGAACCGTCGCTGGAACGGTATCCGTTGTGGACGCATTCATAAACGTATTCGTATCCCCAACAATGTAATAAAGCGGCTCCGGTATGGCCAGTTGATATGCCGCCCCCGATTCCCCCTGATTCATCTGTGGTGGATTGGCGTTATACGCTGTCACTTCCGGTTTTCCCCGCAAACCGATCCCATGTTCCCGGGCGTAGGTTTCAAGATCAGGGTCCCCCACTGGCGCTTGAAGCCCTGACATCTCTGCAGTTGGCATCGACCGGCTATCAGAATGGAGAGAGCTGACGGTAGTTGCTGTTGTCACATTCGAGGTGCTGGTATTGGTGAAAATAAAAAATATATCCTGAGGGGTCGAACCCGAAGCGTGGGAATATTCAAAACTGACCGGTCCCCCTTCCTGGTCGACATGCACATACGCTCCACTGCCTGCGATCGACGGCGAGATGACGGAAACCGTATCCCCACTTTCGGTCTCGCATCCTGCCAGTACGATCAGGGATAGCAAAATTCCATAAAAAACAGTCTTGAATGGTATTTTCATTGAGATGATTCTCGAATTATGTTCCGTTTTCAAGTCAACCGGATTGGCAGTGCCGGCAGAGAAGATAACAACTCACAAGTCAGTATACTTTCACAAACCAAGCCAAAGTCTTTTGTAACTATTCACCACATCGCCTGAACCGAGGGGATCATGATTCAAAACGATGGAAAACAGGACGTTTTCCAACAGCTCCACGGACGGATTCATGCGTGTTTTGAATTATGATCCCCTCGGTGGGGCATAAGCTTTTAAGTTACAATCTTTTTAGAACTCTACGATGATTCTAACTGCGTACTCTGTTTTTATTATTAGGGAAATTATATGATAACGTGTTTGTGGAGAAAATAAAACTGCTAATTGTCTGCAGAAAAGCCGGGAGGTGGCGGCGGAGTTTGGGGCAGAACGTGTTGAACACGAATTGGCTTAACGGGAACCGAAAATGGCGCTGCCGATCCGGACGTAGGTCGCTCCTTCCATCAGGGCTAGCTCAAAATCACCGGACATACCACTGGAAATCTCGACCATCTGGTCTTTCAAATCCAGTCGCGCTGCTTCCTGCTGGTTGATTTCGAAGAGACGGGCGAACATCTTCCGATTTTCGTCATCTGAGGCATGAAAGTCACCCATAGTCATTAAGCCGGTGAGTCTCAAATTATCCAGCGACATGATCCGGTCTGCCAAAGCGTGAAGTTCATCCACCGAGGTGACGCCCGACTTGGACTCCTCATCGGTGAGGTTCATCTGGATCAGGATATCCAACTTTTTGTCCAGACTTCGACATTTTTGGTTCAGACCTTCGGCAATATCGAAGCGGTGAATCGTGTGAATGGTTGAGAAGATCTCAGGACAGTACTTGGCTTTGTTCTTCTGCAGGGGACCGATCAGGTGCCAGTTCATTTCGGAGGGGAGTTGGGGCTGTTTGTCACGGGCTTCCTGAACCCGGTTTTCACCGAATCGGACTTGCCCAGCCTGAAACGCCTCAAGGATCATTTCAACCGGCTTGGTTTTTGAGACAGCAATCAATTTGACGTTATCTCTGCCTGCCGACGCTTCCCGTATTCTCTGCAACACTTCAGCCAGGTTGTCTTTAATACGGTTCATAGTTACCCGTCCACCTCTCAGATTTTCTTGAATACCAGCGTGGCATTGGTCCCACCGAATCCGAACGAGTTGCTCATGGCGACCTGGATCTCTCTTTCCCGGGCAACATTAGGCGTCACGTCCACATCGCAATCTGGATCAAGATTCTCGATATTGATTGTGGGGGGAATCAAGCTGTTCTGCATAGCCAGGATGATCAGTACCGCTTCCAATCCACCAGCACCACCCAACAGATGCCCTGTCATAGATTTGGTGGCACTAACTGAAACTTTATCAGCAGCCTTATCACCAATTGCCAGACGAATGGCCCTGAGCTCGTTGATATCACCAACTGGTGTCGCTGTTCCGTGTGCGTTGATATAATCGATATCTTCCCCGCTGATATCTGCATCTGCGATCGCCTTGCTCATCGCCAGTACCGGGCCCTCCAACGATGGCACAGTGATATGGTACGCATCTGAGCTGACGCCGTAACCGGACAGTTCCGCCAATATTTTCGCCCCGCGGGCTCGGGCAAACTCATACTCCTCAAGTATCAAAATCCCGCAGCCCTCACCCAGCACAAAACCATCACGATCTCTATCGTAAGGACGGCTGGCTTTTTCAGGAGTATCATTGCGACGTGAAAGTGCCTTCATCGCACCAAAACCACCAATTGCCAGCGAGGAGATCGTCGACTCCGCCCCTCCTGTAATCATGATTTTGGCATCTCCCCGTTCGACTATGCGCGCAGCATCCCCGATGGAGTGGTTGGATGAGGAACAGGCGGAGGTTGTCGTGGCATTATACCCTTTTGCCCCGTACTTCATGGAAATATACCCGGAAGCCATATTGCTGATGGTCATGGGAATAAAAAAAGGTGTAATTTTTTTCGGTCCCCGTTCTTTGACAATATTGCTATACTGCTCGATGGTGGGCAGCCCGCCGATACCAACGCCAATGGAAACACCGACATCAGGACCCAATTCCTCCGGGATCTCCAGTTCAGCCATTTTCATTGCTTCATCACAGGCAGCAAGGGCGTACTGGATAAAAATATCCATCTTTTTGAGCTCTTTTTTTTCGATATACGCCAGTGGGTCAAAATCCTTTACTTCGCCCGCAATCTGGGTAGGAAAACCGGTGGCATCGAATTTTGTAATCCGGGTGATGCCGCTGATTCCCCTGGAAGCTTTATCCCAGGTCGCTTCCAGATTATTTCCCAGCGGATTGACGGTTCCGATTCCAGTAACAACAACTCGTTTTCTCATGCCCATGATCTATTATCGGGTTAAAGCATAACCGGTAGAGGGTGATTTAACTGACCGCTTCAACTATGTGATCGATCGCGCTACCAACTGTTGTGATTTTTTCAGCTTCTTCATCAGGGATTTCAAGGTCAAATTCTTCTTCAAAAGCCATGACCAATTCAACAGTATCCAAAGAATCGGCTCCAAGATCATCGATAAAGCTGGATTCTGTTTTAACTTCGCTCTCTTCGATACCGAGCTGTTCCACAATAATTGCAGTCACTTTCTTTTCAACTTCGCTACGATCAATACCCATTTTTCTCTCCAGATAGTAAATTCATTTCCCGGCATTTTTCCCGCAGATAAAACCCGGAATTCGTCATTTCATAACTTCGCCCGAGAAACTAATTCTCGAAGCCAGCAAGAACCAAAAATATCTAACGATTTAGAAACTCTGTCAAAAACTTTTTTTCTACCACCTTGTAATTTCTGTACGAATTACAATAAATACCTTCCCTATTTCGGGGAGGAATTGATAAAGCCCTGATGATCTCCAAAAATCAACCCTCATCGGACAGCATCTGCATGTGATCAGAACATGCCACCATTGATGTGTAGCGTTGTCCCGGTGATATAATCTGCCATAGGAGACGCCATAAACAGCACCCCATTGGCAATATCCTCCAAGGTTCCCATACGCTTCATCGGAACATTGGCTAACATTGTTTTCTTCTGCTCTTCGTCCAGCTTATCTGTCATTTCCGATTTGATAAATCCCGGTGCAATGGCATTACAGGTGACATTTCTGGAAGCCACTTCCTTCGCCAGAGATTTTGTAAACCCAATCAGGCCGGCTTTTGCCGAAGAGTAGTTAACCTGACCGGGATTTCCAGTAAAACCGACGATGGAGCTGAGATTGATGATTCGCCCGTATTTCGCTTTAACCATTGGTCGGATAACAGCCTTACACATATTAAAAATCCCACTGAGATTAATATTAATCACATCGTCCCAGTTTTCACGGCTCATCCGCATAAACAGTGAATCTCGGGTAATCCCGGCGTTATTGACAAGAATATCGATTTTATTGAACCGGCTGAGGATATCTTCCGCGATTTTCGTACACTGATCCAGATCTGCTACATTTCCCTGATAAAAAGCGCACTGACCACCATGTACCTTGATCTCCTCTTCGACCTGTGCGGTCCCTTCTGAGATGAGGTCGACAAAGCAGACATCCGCACCAGCCCCAGCAAGTTTATCCATGACTGCCTTTCCGATGCCCCGGGTTCCTCCGGTAACCAAAGCTGTTTGTCCTTTCAGATTAATCATAGGTTATCCACTTGTATTCATGTTAATGCGATAATGAATTGCGCTCTTGTCATTTTAAATTTGCTTGATACGCCAGCATTCCTTCACTCATTCTCTCTGCCCACTTCTCATCAGCGGCTTTTTGCGCAAAACCAACCCCATAGCTAATAGCATCGGGATTCGATTTTCCATGGCAGACGATCCCGTTTCCTCTCAACCCGATCAACGGGGCACCACCAAACTCGGCATAGCTAATCTTTTTTTGCAGTTTCTTGAATGAGGGCCTGAGCCAGAGCGCTCCAATTCTGGCCAGCAAAGAACATTGCATCTCTTCGGTAATCAGTTTGATCGTAAATGATGCCGCTGCCTGCACAGATTTTAGTAGAATATTCCCGGCAAAACCATCCGTCACGACAATATCGACATCCCCACTGAAAAAGTCCTCCCCTTCGACATTTCCAATAAAATTCAACGAACTCTCTTTGAGCATATCAAAGGTCTTCTTCCGGCGATCATCTCCCTTACCCTCTTCGGATCCCACATTCAAAAGGCCAATGCGGGGAGAAGGGACAGCATGAAGATCAGACAGGTAGATATTCCCCAGAATTGCAAACTGACAGAGTTGTTCCGGTGTGCAGTCAATATTTGCTCCAGCATCAACCAGGAGGACTTTCCCCCCCAGGGCGGGCAAAATAGCGCTGATACAGGGTCGGCTGATCCCGGGAATCATCTTCAAAACGAAGCGCCCAACAGCCAGCATCGCTCCCGAGTTTCCAGAGCTGACAACACCATCTACTGTCCCGTTTTTGTGCAGATCATAACAGACCCGCATGGAAGCGTCCTTTTTCGTTCTCAGTGCAGAGGCCACAGGTTCATCCATTCCAATGACCTGACTGGCATGAGCGATTTCAATTTTAGACCGATTGCACCTGTGTTTATCCAGTTCTGCTTTAACGGCAGATTCGTCTCCCACAAGAAGCACATGGATATTCAACTCGTTGGCAGCTTTCACTGCCCCAAGTACCGGGTTTTCAGGAAAAGCATCACCCCCCATTGCATCAATCGCAATTGTCATAACCGTTACACATGCCTCTGTAATAACTGACGTGGAGGCAGGTCGCCCTTATTCATCCATAGCAATTACCTGTTTCCCATGCAGATGGCCGCATTTCGGGCAGACCCGGTGGGGAAGAATCAGTTCCTGGCAATTGGAACAGCTAATGAAGTTCACTTTTTCCAGGTTTTTATGGGTTCTTCTCTGCTTGGTTACGGAACGAGAAGTCTTTCTTTTTGGTACAGCCACGATATCTCCGTTGACAAATGGTTTTTTGGAATCATGCTGAATCGTCAGATAGGTTCAATGCCTGAGATATTCAGTGTTCCAAGTCGCCAAGAGCTGAAAAAGGGTTATTCCCGTAATTTTCAGGGCACCGGCAACTTTCGGTATTGCGATTAACGCCACAGTTAGGACAAATTCCTTTGCATTCTTGTGAACATTTGATGGAAAAAGGAAGATCCAGCAACAGTTGATCTTCGAAGTATTCTGATAAGACGATCTCCTGCCCTCTATAAAAGTCCACGTCCGCCGATCCCAAAGATATCTCCACATCGCCTTCAGGCTCTGCGTAGCTCTCCTCATTTATCAGGTTGAGATCAAATTCCTGATCCAACTTGACCGAAACCGGTTTCAAGCAGGTGTTACAATTGGTTTCCATCTCGACTGAATAAGTGCCATACAGCAGAATCGCACCCCTTTTTTCAATCAGCTCGGCAGTACACGCCATCGAGTCAAATGCAAATCGATCATCCAGCTTCAGCAGATCTTTTCTCACTAATTGAAAATCGAACTTCGATACCCGTTCGCTGATCTGATGCAGCTTAATATTCATAATCTAAACATTAAAATATAATTTAATACGCATTTATCTGTCAAATGAAGTCTTTACTTCCAGCAGGTTCTTTTTTTATCAATCTGTTATCATGTAACTAATCAAATCCAATCGTTTTATGATCGATCGTTAAGCGAAACGCTTTTCTGCGGATTACAGCGATTTTCCAAAATCATCAGGACCTGTTGGGAGCGGAGACTTCGAAATTCATCAGATAGTCACTAACATTGCTGTTCGGGATACAGTGCAGCACGTCAAAATCTTTCATTTGTTGGATCTGCAGCAGAAAAAGTCGTGTCAGCTCAAGAATGGCCATCAGCGATATGATTATTTCTGGTTTGGTCGGGTTTCGTGGACATAAATCCGGAAGCGTCTGTATCTCCCCGGATTGAAAAACCTTGAGGAAGGCCAGGATTTTTTCTTCCAGGGAATAAGCGGCAGCTACAATTTCATGGGGCTTATGATAGCCCTTTTTGATAATCAGTTGCCGGTAGGCTTTAATCAGGGAATAGATCGAGAGGTCCTCGAACAATTCAACACTGTTCTCAATTTCCGCTTCAACGACATCCGGTCTACCAAACATATCACGCCCCAGCAACTCTCTTCGATTCAAACCTTCCGCTATTGTCTGAAATTTCTGATACTCGATCAGTTTTTGCCTGAGCTGCTGCTCGGTATCCATGATATCTTCATCCTCCATGGCTGTCGTATTCTGCGGCAGCAACGTCCTTGATTTTATCAGTATCAAGGTAGAGGCAATATCCAGAAATTCGATGGCGACTTCCATATTGAACGCTTCCATCAAATCCAATTGTTCCAGGTAGGGTTCGCATATCTCTGACAGCGATATTTCCCCAATATCCATTTTTTTCTTGCGAATTAAGTCCAGTAATAGATCAAGCGGTCCTTCAAACACCTTTAAATTGACGCGCAGCAGGTCAAATATTTCAAGTTGTCTGTTTTCGCTCTCCACTGGCAATCCGGGGGGAAATTGGTTTTTTAACTCTTGCAGATACACGCGCTCAACTGTTGTTTTCTGAGGCTTTCCATTCATACTTCAGCTGCTGTGTTTCCTATTTTGAATCTACAGGAACTGTTTGGTCAAATAAAATAAAGACGCGTTGGCCGACTTGCCTTTTTCAGTATAGGTCAGGTAAAAAGAGGTAGGAGACTAACATTTTGAGTGACATCCCCATCTTGAAACCAGTGAAAACTGAGAATTATTGCTTGTGCTTGATTTGGTGGACTTCAAAATTTGAGCTAGACGATCACCCATTGACTCGTTACCCGATGTTCACTGATGTTCCCATTCAACTTATTGTCCGGAGATAGTTGCCATGACGATTACCCTAACCTCTCGACCGCGCCGTAACAGAGTTTCTGATAGCATACGTTCCCTTGTGAGAGAGAACAATCTTCAGGTGACAGATCTGATCATGCCTCTTTTCATCATTGAAGGGACAAATATACAGCAGCCCGTGGCGTCGATGCCCGGAATTTCAAGACTATCCCTGGATCTGATCGTAAAAGAGTGTCAAACACTTCATCAACTGGGAGTTCCAGCAGTTGTGCTTTTCCCGGCTCTGGATGACACCCGGAAAGATACCCGTGCGTCAGAATCAGCCAATGCTAATGGCCTGTATCAAAGAACCATCACCGCCATCAAAGCAGCAGTCCCCGAAATGACGGTCATGACTGACGTTGCAATGGATCCCTACAGTTCCGACGGACACGATGGCTATGTTCTGGAAAACGGTGTGATCGACAATGATATTACACTGCCGATTCTGGCGGAGATGTCTGTCTCCCAAGCCAGAGCCGGAGCGGATATCATTGCGCCTTCCGACATGATGGATGGAAGAGTGGGCTATATCAGAGAAGCGCTTGACGACGCCGGATTCACCCATGTCGGGATTTTGGCATACAGCGCCAAATTTGCATCCGCTTACTACGGTCCATTTCGGGAAGCGTTAGAGAGCGCGCCAAAACATGGGGATAAAAAGACTTACCAAATGGACCCGGCGAATGTTAAGGAGGCAATTCGAGAAGCATTACTGGATATTGACGAGGGGGCAGATATGGTCATGGTAAAACCCGGGTTGCCTTATCTGGATGTGATTCGTGCCGTCAGTGAGGTCTCGGAAGTTCCGGTCGCCGTCTACAATGTCTCTGGTGAATATGCCATGGTCAAAGCAGCTGGCCTGAAAGGCTGGATCGATTACAAAAACGTGGTTCTGGAAACCTTACTCGGATTCAAAAGAGCCGGGGCCAGCATGATTCTATCCTATTCCACCAAAGAAGCGGCCGAGTGGTTAAATGAGTAGATCTGAACGCTCCAGTTCTGAAAGATTGAGTTTTCTGGCTCCGGCCATAAACTGTTGCAGACCGCACGCCAGTTTGTCGGCATAATTCCACATAGCCACAGCTCCCAGGGGAATCTTTTTCATTTGCTTTTTACCGACCTTTTTCTTGACATCTTCCCAGCCCACAAGAATCTCATCCGGTTTCGTCCCATATTCCAGGACTGCTGCCGGTAGCTTATCCCAGCGCCCGCAAGCCATCGAGCGATTTCTAAAGGTTGCCTGAACTTCCGCATAATGTCTTTTCGATTTATCAATCCGCGTATCGCTGAAACTCAAAAAATCAAGCCGAGGTGCGACCAATCCATAAAAAGTCATAAAGTGCAAGCAATTTCTTGATTCCTATTTTTTGCTCTTTTCCCTAAATAATTCAAACCATTATTAATATTGAAGCAACAGCAACAGGTAGCAGTTTTTCGATCCCTGATCTTGAATATCCCTCAAAGAATCTCTTAAAAACTGCAGAAAATCCAATCTTTGTTTCCAATAACCAAAATGAAACTTTTTGAGCAAATAATGGCGGAATCCTGTTTTTTACTTTTTTTTCAAATTTCTGTTGCAAAATTATTTGTGATCCTTTTTAATATCCTTGAAGAATTGATAGATTGAGGCAGAAGAGGGCGGACATAATCTTAACTATCTGTAATACAAAATTATTCGTATTTTTGGTGCAGACGACTGAAAAGATCGCTGACTCCCTCATCGTCCGAGTTACCGTAGCCCAGAGCGGTTTTCCCCCTGGTTCTCTTTTTTAAAGGAGGGAGGGAATTTGCAAATCGCATTTCTGGACTGATATATCGCTATAAAAGAACCGGTTGCAGTCCAACTGGATTCAACCCTATTTTTGCCAGGAGAAAAAATGGAAGTGAGAAGTGAGTTGCTGTACACCGACGAGCATGAATGGTTAAGTATCGATGGAAATATTGTCACTCTGGGAATTACAGATTACGCCCAGAACGCTTTGACCGATATCGTTTATGTTGAACTTCCAGAAGTAGGGACCATTGTGGAATCCGGCGAGGCAGTTGGAAGTATTGAATCTGTCAAAGCGGTATCGGAGCTCTACAGCCCGGTTTCCGGAGAGGTCATCGAGGTCAATCGGACATTGGAAGAGGAGCCTGAAATGGTCAATACCGAACCCTATGATGAAGGGTGGATTGTAAAACTGCAGATTGATCCAGGCGAACTCACCCAAGCTCAGCTGTTAAATGAGGAAGAGTATCTCCAATTAACCCAGCAAGAAAGTTAACAACACCCCGACTGAGCACGCAGCTATTGTTGGGGGCCTAGACAGGTGAATTGAACAGATTAACCAGGGCTTTATGCAAGAGCCGAATATCCTGGCATCCACAGGTCTCCCGAATGGAGTGCATGGCAAACGTCGGCACACCTATGTCCAGTGTCTTTATTCCCAGGTTCGTTGACGTGATAGGGCCAATAGTACTTCCGCAATTCAGGTCACTGCGATTGACAAATTCCTGCACCGGCACCTTCGCCTCACGACAGATCCGCCTGAAAATGCTACCGGTCTCGGCGTTCGTCGCGTATCGTTGATTGGCATTGACTTTTAACACCGGTCCTTTATTTAAAATCGGTCCGTGGTTTTCATCATAACGGTGTGGATAATTGGGGTGCACCCCATGAGCATTATCCACCGACACCAGAATGGAGCGGGACAGTGCCCGAAAATAGTCCTCTCTGTTCTTTAGTACTCTTTCCAGTACTGACTTTAACAAAGGGCCCGCAGCTCCAGTATACGAGTTGCTCCCGACCTCTTCGTGATCATTGCAGACAAGCATCGATGTTCTTTCACCGCTTGAATCGGTCAACGCCAACAATCCCGAAAAACAGCTGACTAGATTATCCAGCTTTCCAGCGCAGAAAAATTCATTGTTGTAACCAACAGTTGTTGGTTGCTGCGTGTCGTATAAACAGACCTCAAAATCATCGACCGATTTGATTTTAAGTGTCGGTTGGTTTTTTTGCAACTCAGCCATCAGAATCTTAGGAAACGTCTCTGCCTTGGATTTCTTTTGCGGATCAAACTGCATCAATATGGGAGGCAGCTCAGTCTGTCGGTTGATTTTTTCTTTTGTGTTGTTAGCCGGGGTCAAATGAATAGGCAGGTTCGGGATGACTGCCACAGCCCGCTTAAAATCGATAAGGGCTGTTTCTGCTTTCTGATCTATGTCTGTATATGCAACACGGCCCGCGATAGATAAATCGCGGTCGAACCATGTATTCAATATAGGCGACCCATACACTTCGACACCCAGCCTGAGATAATTTTTGAACTTAAGCAGTGGATTGGTTTTGATTTTCAGCACGGGGCTGTCCGTATGTGCACCAACGATTCTTAGCCCCTCGACAGGATTGTCATTTTTTCCCAACCGAAATGCAATCAGCGAAGATCCACCTCTGATGAGATAGTAGCCTCCGCCTTTTTTTAACCGCCAACTGTCCGCTTCGGCTAGTTCTGTGTACCCGCAATCGTTCAGCAAAGCGGTCATAAATTTGACCGCATGAAACGGTGTGGGAGAAGCGACCAGAAATTGAATCAGCTTTTTAATGATTTGCTGTTTCGTCATACTTAACCTGACCTGGATTGATATATTATAAAGTTGTGCCCTGTTTTAGCCTGCTGATCAGGTTCCAAATGGGGACCAACATCAGTGATTCGACCCCATAAAGAGCCGCTTATTACACGAGCAAAGGCTTGAGAACAGGTCTGCCATGCCAATCTTAAAAATCTGCTCCAGATGGTGGGATTTTTCTCTTAACAGATGGTCCTGGAAATTGATGCCGGTTTGGTTGATCCCGATGACAATATGATTCGAGCGATCGGCAACCGGTAGGATCATAGCCTGTGATTTAAAGCACTTAAAGATGTTGTACACCATTTTCTTATAAACTTGCTCCGGCTCGCTCCAGAGATTGATAATTAGGACCCCATTTTCCTTCAATCTGCTTTTACAGGTACTCATAAATGAAAATCCTCGGACCGAATCGGACATACCCTCTTTGTCAAAAACGTCCAAGACGATGATATCATATAATTTTGTTTTAATGGTGCGAAAATACTCCTTGACATCGCTGATGAAGATATTCAATCGGCGTTCCTGGGGCAGGTGAAAATAGGTATGGGCCAAATCGACCACTTTCTCTCTGATTTCTACGACATCCACAGAGCAATCGGGATAGTGATACAAAAAGAACTTTGGTATGGACCCTCCTCCGAGACCTACATTAAGAACAGATTTTGGTCTATCCATAAACAGAAGTCCTGCCATCATTGCCTGAGTGTAGGAAAGGATCAACTGATGATGCGAGGTCAGGCTCATGGAACTCTGCTTCTCCCTGGAACCGAAATGCAGGGAGCGATGGTCCAGGTCGTCGACGACTTCCATCAACCCCATTTTATCAGAGTCCTCAAATATTAGTTTTCCTCTATACCGCCTGGCGGCTGGTTTCTCCGCTCTTTTTCGTCTGCCCAGCATATCTGTTATTTATCGATTTTTCTATCAGGCGTTCTCTTCCGCTTTTTTCTTCAGATACAGGTGTTTATACTCCAATGAAAGTGCATCGAAGTCCTCCCTGGATACCTTTCCCATCCGATGATCCGTCTCCAGTTCTGTTATCATTTCCAGAACAGACAGAGATTCACTGAAAACGTCATTTTCGGTGTCCGATTGAAAATAGCGCGCTTGTTTCTCCATAAAAAGCGGTTTAAAAAGCACAAAAAAAGAGATTATGGCCGCTAAAACAATGGATATCATCAAACTGAAATCAGGCATGGGTGTCTCGCTTATAAACGTTTCAGATCATTATCAATTTGCCTTTGCTCCTTTTCAGAAAGCGCTCGGGTTTCAACAACAGACGTAATCAGAGACTTTTTTCGCAGATACTGGAACAGTAGCAGGACCGTAACCAGTAATATCAGGCCGGGCAGGGTCCAGAGGAGCAGTGAAAAACCCTCTTTTTTGGGTGATCTGAGAATCCATTCACCATATCGTTCCACAAAGAACTCAAGGATCTCCTCTTCGGATTTACCCTCCTGCAACAGCTCCCGGATCCGTTCTTTCATGTTCACAGACAGACCCGCATCAGACTCTTTGACGGACAACGCCTGACAGGTCGGACAGCGCAGCATGTGAGCAATTTCTCTGACCCGGTTATCTATATCTTCGGCAGCAGAGATCATCCCAAAAACAAATATCCCCACCACGAACAGAAAAAGGCCTTTTAAACTCATGGTTGACATCCAATTTAGAGCAGCCGCAACAGGCCTGCTGTTCAGACTATAATTGATTTAACAGAAATCGATCAATTTTCAATTTTGTAATGGCCCCCAGTACTTTTTCACTTATTATACCATTTTTATCAATCAGAAAAGTCTCGGGAACAGCAGTCACACCATAATCCAACGATATCGTCCCGGTTTTATTATCCGGAGCAAGCAGATAGGTTTTTCCGTAGCGGCGGATAAAACCCAGCGACGCTTCACGGGTATCATTGATGGCGATCCCTATAAATACAGCCCCTTTAACGCCATATTTCTGATAGGCCGCTTCGATAATATGGGCTTCTCTCCGACAGGCAACACACCAGGATGCCCAGAAATTCAGGATAACTGGCTGTCCCCTGAACTGCTGCAGAGAAATTGTTTGACCATCAAAAGTTGTTGCCTGAAACGGTTTAGCCTTTTGGCTGATCTGGGCAGACGGGATTTCGCCTGGCCTGCTTGCGTAAAACAGCCCATATATCAAAATCAGGACAAGACCCGCTGTCACAAATATTCCCAGCAGGAAGTAGGGTTTTCTTTTCATCTTCTTCAATCGGTAATTAGAATTTCATCCTTTTAGGGATCGTTCAAAAATAACTTCACATAATCTATTTGCTAAAGCCTTTAAAATCACTGGATATTTTGCAAACAAATGTGACAGCAACGTGTTTCCTTTTCATTAATGGGAAACACTTGACTAATTTTTGAGCCAACCCTTATTTGGGAACAGTGTACTCATTTTTGCCTCAGTTGAATTGGCTTGTATGACATACTATAAATAAATCCGATGATAAAGAAAATCACACTCCCCCAGATGAAGCTCACCAGCGGATTGATATAGACATTCAGTGTCGCAGTTCCGTCACTGTTGATCGACGCCAGGCTGATATACAGGTCTTCAATAAGCGAATGTTGAATCGCAACTTCTGTCATCGGCTGTTGCGACGTCGGATAGTATGACTTCACCGGAGTCAATACACCCACACTCTTCCCATCCTGAAGAATTTCTACGGCTAGACCCACGTTACGGGAATTTCTACTCTGGGTTTCTGTGGTCTCTTTAAATTTCATCACATAACGACCAAAACTGTTTTCCTCCCCCGGTCCAAATGTAAAGGTTGTTTCCCGGTTAAAGAACGAACCGCAAATGCCAATCATCATAATCACAATCCCCAAATGAATGATCAGTCCCCCTTTCCGGCGACCATCCTTTGTCAATGATTTTAAGAGGCGGGAGCCGATGCTTTCCCTCTCATGTTCGGCAGGCAAATCACCGGTCCGACGGGACCGAATCAGTTCACGAACGACCAGATATCCAGCAAAAATGGATACGCCGCCTAACAGTTCCATCTGCCAGGGAGGTGAGAACAGATAAAAAATAACCGCCATCACAACGATGGTTAAAAGAGACGGGACCAGCACGTTTTTTCTGAGTAGCACCAGGCTGGTTTTTTTCCAGCCCAAAACATGGGTGATACCCATTAAAAAAACCATCAGGACAGCAATGGGTGCCATTATCGTATTAAAAAACGGTGCCTGAATGGAGAGCTTCTTGTCTGCCAAACCTTCTGCTAGCAGTGGGAATACAGTGCCATACAAGACGGTGAAACACATGACCACAAAGACAATATTGTTCAACAGAAACGAATTTTCTTTGCAGAAAATACCAGCCGTCTGGCTTTTAGATACTAGTAGCGATTGTCGATAGAAAAGCAGGCCAACAGAGAATACCAGAATCGCGACGATAAATATTAAAAAGGCTGGCCCAATATTTGATTTAGCAAAGGAATGGACAGAATTCAAAATCCCTGATCGTGTAATAAACGTGCCTAGAATCGAGAGTGTGAAAGTAGCGATGATCAGGACCATGTTCCAGATTCGCAGACTGTTGCGCTTCTCTTGAACAATCACTGAATGCAGGAAAGCGGTTCCCGTCAACCAGGGCATCAGTGATCCATTTTCGACAGGGTCCCAGGCCCAGTATCCACCCCAACCCAATTCCACATAAGCCCATCCGCCGCCCAGAATGATACCTATGGTTAGAAAAAACCAGGCAAAGAGGGTCCAGCGGCGCGTCGACACAATCCATTGATTGCCCAATTTACCACGCATCAGAGATCCCATAGCAAAAGCAAAGGGAATACTGAAAGCGACGTACCCTAAATAAAGAGATGGCGGATGGAAAACCATGCCCGGATTTTGCAGCAGGGGATTCAACCCGTTTCCTTCAGACGACACCGGAAATTCACCTGCCAGTGGATTACTCCAGCCGATCAGCAGAAAAAGTAAAAAAAGTGAAATCAGGTTTAAAACGATTAAGGTGTGCGGCAAAATCTCGCGGTTGGTTTTTCGATACCGAAAGGCAATGATGGCAATAAAAAAAGCAAGTATCAACTCCCAGAGCAAGAGAGACCCCTCCATCCCTCCCCAGACCGCAGTAACTTTGTAGAATAGCGGCAGATCTGTACTGGAATGCAGCGCCACAAAGCGTATGCTGAAATCATCACGGATAAACGCAAATGTGAGCGAAAAATAGGCTGCAGCCACCAGAATCAGAATGACCATCGAACTATACCGCGCAGACAAAACCAGATTATGGCTATTGCGTCGAATGCCCGCATATAGCGTAATAACGGTATAAGCTGCCAGCACAAGTGCGCACAGCAGTGAAAAATATCCAATATCGACAATCATGAAATTTTTACGTTTGGGTTATGCGAGAGAGGGGGGTAAGATTCCTCCCGTCAGGATAATGAGGACCAGCTGGTTTAGGTCCACAACGCTCGTGGGCATGAATCCCATGTAGGCCAAAATCGATGATATTGTCCACTTTCTTATCGTTAGAGATCCATGGTTTTGATATAAGAGTCCTTACTTTCAGAATGCTCGGCGGCTTTATACTCTTCACTGTGTTTCACCAGCAGAACTGTTGCGGCCAAATGGCTGTTACCTTGTAGTTTACCTTCTACAACGACGCCTTGTCCTTCCCGAAACATATCCGGCCTGGCACCATGATACTCGACATTCAGTATCTGGTCCTCTTCGTCTGATATTTTAAAAATCAGCTTGGTCTCTTTGGAAAACCATTGAATCGAGTCATGTTCAACCAGCCCCATCACACGAATTCTTTTATCAGCATATTTTTCCGGATGTGTCAGAATCTCTGTCGGCGTATAGTAGTAAGTCATGTTTTCCGAACTGACAGAAACAAAAATCCCGACAATCACGGCAACAATCAGAACCCCGCCAATCAAAAATTTCAAGCTTTTTTTATTCATATTTTTCCCGGTTTGAGAGTTCATCCAGTTTTTTACGAACCGATCGTAGCCTGAAGAACATCCGCAGGAAATAAACAGAAATCACGGTGATGGCAATCCCGTATGCATAAATCAAATATTCAGTATTTCGCGGCATGGGCTTTTCCTGATAAATTTATTTTCTATTCTAAGGGTCAGCTCAAGAATTAGTTCACATTCTGTTTGCAAAATGTCCAGTGTTTTTAGGACTTTTGCAAATAGATTATGTGAAATTATTATTGAACGATCCCTAAGATATGTGCTGAAATCAGTGGACTGGTTGTGTATTTACAAGCTATTTTTTTTCGCGAAGCCAGTTTCTGACCAGCTGGGTGGTTTTAATTGGATCCTCCAAAGCCACTTTAATAATCTTCTGCTTGGAAATTTCGGCTGGCTTGGATGTCGGAATCTCCATTTCTTCCTCTTGCACGCGATTACGACCCATCGGCAGGGTCGTTTCCAGCCGGTTTTCCATACCGGACAGGCTTTTTACGAGCGGTCGCAGCACATAGACCGTCAACCCGACAATCGCAATCAAGCCAATAACCGCTTTTATAATCAGTAAAATGGAGTTATAATCCGTCATGCTTCATTTATGTTACGGAACTGTTCCAAAAACTGCGTTTTTTCATCTATGATGTTTTCCTTTTCAAGCATTCTATCGTAAATAGATGATTTTAAGCAAATAGTTGCCGGCAATATTTTTTTAACTGTTAGTCAGACGCGTTATCGGCGACATTTCATGACACTTCATCCGTTTCAGAATGGCCAGCGGTTACAAAACTGTCAGGATGGTTTAGAATAGAGGCAGATACTCTTTCAGAGAACCTGTTTAGATCTAGATTCGCACCAGACGCCTATTTTCAAAATATAACAGGGAATATTGATCTGGAAACAGCGCTTCCGAACAGCTACTCAGCTATTTAGGAAGGCAGCCGCAATCGAAGAAGAATAGAAATTTATTAATATATATTAAGAGATCACCTTCCATGTCTCAAGAACTATGCTATACCTGTGAAAAACCGCTTCCCTCCGGGCAATCCTATTATGAGGATCACGGCGTCAAAGTCTGCCTGAACTGCTTCCGCACAACTAAACGTTGCCTCAGATGCCGGTTTCCCTCGCGGTCCCTGAAAAATATACCAGGATTCGGGGATGTCTGTGAGTTTTGTGAGGCCTCCTTCACCAAGGAAAATGATAACGCCTGCTATGTCTGCAACGAGCAGGTCTGGAAAGGTGCATCTTTCTATTCGGGGCACGGTAAAACGGTCTGTCAGAAGTGTTTTGCCGAATCAAAAAACCGCTGTTTTTCCTGTCACTTCCCTGTTGTTGAGGGAGAAGTCATAGGTTTGGGGGACATCTGCCGGTTTTGCAGAAAAGATAATATCGACAAACGGTCCGACCTGAACCCTATTATACAATCGATCATTCCGTTCCTGAAAAGTCATCAACATCAAATTGTCACGCCCATAAATATTCAATGGATTGATTGGCGGTTGATCCTGGGGATGCAGGTCGAGGAGAGGAGAGAGTATCCGATTGCCAATTTTGACGAACTGATACGCTACTGTTATCCGATTTTATATTTAAAAGAGCGCTTCTACATCATTCCCAGTCTGTCGCAACGATGGTTTATCGTCCACATAGCAGGACAGTTGGCTGCTGCAGATATTTGTCAGTCATATCGTCTGCCCCATCTTCTGGATAATGGACCTTTTCAGCAGTTGGCCCGAGGCTGGTGCCATTGGGTGTCATTCAATACGGCTAAGGCACTTAAATACAAGGATATTACCAGATCTGTGAGCCGTTATCCGACGACTGACATCACCGGATCATTTTCGAAATTCCAGGCCATGTCTGAATTTCGGAAAAGTAAGGAGATCATACAGTTTGCGCAAAAAAACCTGAAAAAATACGCAAAGAAATATCTCTGATACTCCCCACTATTTCTTCTGCTTCATATAGTCGACTACCGCATTAAGTAGCAGCGTCGAGCGGCGGACCCCCTTTTTGAGTCGGTAAATATCTACTTTTTGTAGGATCGATTCCGGGAACGCCACACTAAATCGCTTCGTTTTCTGTTGATTTTTCACGATCTCTTTGTCGACCGGAACCGGAATGATATCACCCGAGCTATGATTTTTTTGTCTAATTTCATCATACGTCGATGGTTCGGAGATGTAAGCCTGCTCCTTTTCAACCAACCACTCAGCCAGCGCTGCAACGGCATTTTCATAAGCCTCATCCCATGTAACACCTTTGGCTTCAGGGATGCCAAGGTCTGGGAAAAAGACCGAAACCCTGTCTTCGGTTTGTCTGAAAATCCCATAATAAAACTCCATATGAACCCTCCTGAAAATTTTCGGGTGCAAACGGCCATTTTTCGAGTCACCCAGAATCGCTTTACGGCATATTGACTGACTAAAAGCCGATCAGCAACTATATCTATAGATTTTATGGTTTAACCTGTAAAGAAAAAAGAAATCCTGCGCAGACGTATAATCCGATTTTTCAGACACCTCCAGAATTCAACGAGCACCGCTCATCTAAGTGTTCTCGCTGATTTCGTTGCCAGTTGTAAAAAATGAGAATAGAATCTTAAGCAGCACTTTCAGCTAATAAATTCATCCGCCAAGATAACCTTTGATTGGTAAACAGTAGTTGAATCTTCCAAAATATGAGTAAAACCGGCTTTGGACGTTATTGGTTTTCCAGGCAGGTTCACTCCCATTATTTCAATAGAAAAATTTGAGGTGGGGTTTGGGCAGGCAGAATAAGGTTCTATCACAATTTCATCCGCTAATTGAGACATGGTTTACAAACCGTTACGGACAACCCACTGGAATTCAAAAACAGGCCTGGCCTCACATTCTGGCAGGGGAGCATGTTCTGATAACGGCCCCGACTGGCAGTGGTAAAACGCTGACTGCTTTTTTATGGGCCATGCATCAGCTGATCACAGAAAACTGGGAAACCGGCAAGACACGTGTATTGTACGTCTCACCGCTGAAAGCCTTGAACAACGATGTACAGCGAAATCTGATTACACCCCTGGCTGAACTTTCCGGGATTTTTGAAGCAGCCAATCTGTTTTTTCCAGCAGTTCGTGTTTTCACCCGCAGCGGCGATACCAGCCAGGCTGAAAGGCGGAAGATACTGAGACACGCACCGGAAATTCTTATCACCACACCCGAGAGCCTCAATCTGCTGCTTAGCTCCAACAGTGGTAAAAGCCTGCTTTCCCATCTTCAAACGGTCATACTTGACGAGATACATGCGGTGCTTGATTCCAAACGGGGGGTTCATCTGATTACAGCCGTCGAGCGGCTGGTACCTCTGGCGGGAGAGTTTCAACGTATCGCTCTTTCCGCAACCGTCCACCCCTTAAAAACAGTAGCTGAATTTATCGGGGGATTTCAGGCAGCGAAAACCGGTGTGACAATACCAGGGCCAGCCCGCCCCGTCACGACAATCGTTGCCGATGACACAAAGGAGTACCAGATCAGGATTCAGTTTCCTGAAAAGACAGGCCCTAAACGGGAGCAGGAATCGGTCTGGGACGCTCTGATCCCTCGCCTGAAAACCATTATCAGCCATAATCGTTCCACACTGCTATTTACCAACAGCCGACGTCTTTGCGAGAAGATTACTTACCTGTTGAATCGAAATGAAGAGCAGCCACTGGCTTATGCCCATCACGGTTCACTATCCAGAGAAATTCGCCAGGAGGTCGAGCAGGAATTAAAGCGCGGTGCCCTGAGAGCGATTGTGGCTACCAGTTCACTGGAATTGGGAATCGATATTGGCGATCTCGATGAAGTCATCCTGATCCAGTCCCCTTTTTCCATCGCATCGACAATTCAAAAAGTCGGTCGAGCTGGTCATCAGGTAGGTGAAATCAGCCGCGGAACAATTTTCCCGACTTTTTCTTTCGATATTCTGCAGGCAGCCGTCCTTTACTCAAGTGTGCTGGAAAGAGATATTGAAGAGATTCAGCCCGTACAGTGCCCCCTGGATGTGTTAGCTCAAATCATTATTTCCATGACAGGGACTGAGCCGTGGCACATTGACGAGCTGTATGCCCAATTGAAAACCAGTTATCCCTATCGTCATCTGGGAGAAGAGACCTTCAATCTGGTCTTGAACATGTTAGCCGGACGGTATGCCGATAGCAAAATCCGAGAACTGAAACCTCGCCTTTCTGTTGATTGGCTGGACCGTACCGTTTCTGCCAGAAAAGGAGCGCTGCTCGCCCTGTATATGTCCGGTGGCACAATCCCCGATCGCGGATATTTCAATCTCAGACACCACGATACACATATCCGCATCGGCGAACTGGATGAGGAGTTCGTCTGGGAAGCGAACATCGGAAAGACATTCACTCTGGGAACCCAGAATTGGAAAGTCCAGCGTATCACTCACAATGACGTTTTTGTCTCTCCTGGTCATCCGAATCTATTGGATATGCCATTTTGGAAAAGTGAGGACTTCAATCGGGGGTTTCATCTTTCACAGAAAATCGCCACATTCATGGAATCTGCCAATGACCGACTGAATGAGCCCGGCTTCAAAGATACGATTCAACAGACCTATGCCACGGACGGCCCAACCACCTCTCTCCTGATTGATTTTCTTAAGAAGCAGAAGGAGCACACCGGAGCGGACCTGCCCCATCGACATCATCTGCTCATTGAATATGTCAACAGGGGACCAGGATCTTCTCCTGGCCATCAAGTTGTTCTACATACACTTTGGGGCGGAAAACTAAATCGACCTTTTGCCATGGCATTGGAAGCAGCCTGGGAAGAGCGTTTCAATCAGCGGCTGGAGGTTTTCCCGGGTAACGACTCTGTCATCTTGCTCTTGCCGCAAGATATCGAAGCATCCGAACTGCTGTCACTGGTCAACGGCACAACGGTCCAGTCTTTTCTTAAGAAACGGCTAGAAGGGTCTGGTTTTTTCAGCGCCCGCTTTCGAGAATGTGCCAGCCGAGCCCTGCTGATTACCCGGAATCGTATTCATGAAAGACTGCCTCTCTGGATGAGTCGGTTGCGATCTCAAAAACTGATGGATGCTGTACTGCCCTATGATGATTTTCCTATTTTGCTGGAAACATGGCGCTCCTGTCTCCAGGACGAATTTGATCTAACTGCTCTCCAGACCATGTTCGACGAGCTGGATGCAGGTATCATCCAGTGGACAGATGTCAGAACCAATCACCCCAGCCCGTTGGCCTTCAACATGTCCTGGAACCAGATCAACACCTACATGTATCAGGAAGATCAACCAGTGGTCGGTAAAAATTCGACGCTGCGGGAGGATCTGATTTCTGAAATCGCCCAATCACCGGACTTCAGACCGTCAATTTCCCCGGAATTAATTGCTCTATTTGAAGAGAAGCGACAACGTCTCTACCCCGGATATGCACCTCAATCTCCGCGAGATCTGGTAGACTGGGTCAAAGAGCGGTTATTGATCCCCATTGCTGAATGGAATACCCTCAAACATGCCATTGACAGGGATCTGGAAACAGACTGCGCGATTCTGATTGAAGCCGCCGCAGCCAAGCTGATCATTGTCACCCCCACTCCGCAAACAGCACCGTTAATCGCTGCTCTCGAAATGTGGCCACTAATCCAACAGGGCTTTTACCGGAATGTCATGGACTGCAAATCCGCACCACTGATGGGAACCGGTAATGTCCCTGACCATCAGGAAATTCAGCTTAAAACAGAAAATGGGCCTGGAAATGTTCTGGGTCAATGGCTACAGTATTACGGCCCCAGATCACCTGAATTTATCAACTGCACATTGGGACTATCATTAAAAGCACTACAACCCGATCTGGCAGAGTTGCTCGAAGCCAAACAACTTGTCTCGGGCCAGCTTTCATCAAAAGGCAGTACTTACGATGTCTGCGACCGGGAAAATTTTGAATTTCTACTCAGAATAAATCGCAAAGCATCCATTCCCGTATTTCAACCTCTACCCGCAGAAAAATTACCACTTTTTCTGAGCCTGTTTCAGGGAATCACACATCCTGCGTCCGACATTGACAGTCTGTTTCAGATTATTGAAAAACTACTTTGCTTGTCACTTCCTGTGGATTTCTGGGAGTCGGAACTGTTCCCAGCCAGAATCAATTCTTATGACCCGGCCTGGTTAGATACCATTATGCGGGAGGGCGACCTCAAATGGATCGGAACAGAAAAAAACAGAGTTGCCTTTTACTTCGATCGAGATCTCATACTTCTCAAAGAAGGCACGGTTCCCGATGCTCCTGACGACAGCGATGGCACAACGAAGAACGATATCATCGGAGCGAACCGACAGCCGTTTCATCTCCTCCAGCAAATGATTCCCGACACAATCGGACGTTACAGTTTTTCCGCTCTTCAAATAAAATCAAAAAAAAGCGCTTCTTTACTCTCTGAAATGCTCTGGGAAGGTGTCTGGCAAGGTCAAATCAGTAATGATACGTTCGCTTCTGTCCGCAGTGGCATTAAATACCGGTTCAAGGTCCCGGAAATAACCCTTCCAGACAGAAAAACCCAAAGGCGATCTCATCAACCCGGCAAACGCGGCGGTTTTCAGTCATGGAAAAGCGCCATCCCGTTTGCAGGTAACTGGTTCCGACTGGAGGTCCCCGCAGGGGAGGAGGGCCTGATAGCTGAAGAAGAACTGAAAAAAGAACGCGTCAGGCAACTATTTGATCGTTACGGTATTCTATTTCGACAGCTGCTCGCAAAAGAATTGCCCCATTTCAGATGGTCCGCTGTTTTTCGTTCGCTCAGACTGATGGAACTTTCAGGTGAAATTCTTTCCGGTCACTTCTTTGATCAGATTCCCGGCCCTCAATTCATCTCCCACCACGCCTTCCGCCTTATTCAAAAAAAACTTCCGGAAGACGCCGTATATTGGCAGAACGCTACAGATCCTGCATCTCTATGTGGTCTGCAGCTTGACGGGTTCAAATCACAACTCCCAAAACGTCTCGCCGGGAATCATCTGGTTTATCACGGCAGCCGACTGGTCCTTGTCTCAGAACGTCAGGGAAGATCTCTCATTTTTCAAGTAGCCGCCAGCAATCCACACATCCAGTCATATCTCTGTTCACTCCGTCATTTATTGCACCGGGAACTGCAACCTAAAAGAAAAATCGTCATCGAAACGATAAATGGAGAAGAAGCAGTTCAAAGCGACTACCTGGACGTGCTGCGCATCTCTTTTGAAGTCCTGACCGATGTTAAATCCGTGACGCTGTACCGGAAAATTGGCTGATTATTAAACATCAGCTCACTTTTCACTTTAATATTTTGTCATAATCTGGTTAAATAGCCCCTAAAAGAGTGATCAAAGATGACCGATTTTTGATAACCAACTACTTATGTGCTGGAGGTTAAGGGCTATGGCTGAACAAACACCACCATCAAACGGTGATTCTTCGGATTTTTTAAGAAAAAGAACCCATCAGGATAAACAATCCGGTGATGCGAAACTGACCGCCGGTCAACGCTCTATTCCACCGAAGCGCGGATTATTGAAACGGTCTAAGGGAAATGCTGCGTCGGACAGGACGCCTGCAACCGGTCGTGTATTACGAACGCCTATCACCAAAGAGCAAACAGGCCCTCAAGCCACGAGTAACGCGAGTCCTAGTTTAACTCCACCTTTGCCGCCTTCTGCGCCACGTCCTTCCCATCTCTCTTCTCAAAATGAATCGGCCCAGGCTAAAGTCAGGCGCCCAACGTCCGCAAGAGATCCTGGTGCTGTCGATCCAAAAGCCGTCAAGTCGCAGCCAACCAGGTCTGACCGTCTTGAGAAGCGGGAAATCGAAGCCGAAGAGAGGCGTAAATTTCTAGCTGAGAAAGAACAGAAACAGGATGAGATTAAAGCCGCAAAGCTGGCTGAGAGAGAGCGAAAAACACAATTACGAGCACAAGCCTTGCAAAAGGCCGAAGAAGAACGCGTTCAAAAGCAAAAAGAGCTTGAACTCAAAAAGGCCGAAGCTGCGCGTATTAGGCTGGAAAAAGAAGCAGAAGCGAAACGTTTGGAAAAAGAAAACGAATTGAAGCGTTTGGAGGAAGAAAAAATATTTCAGGAAAAGAAAGGCCAACGTATTTACGAGAGCATCGAATCATTCCAGGGCGAATTGAGTGAAAAAGAGCAGCAACTGGCGAGAACAATCGCGGAAGAAATGGTCAAACGAAACATTCACTGGGAAGGATACATTTCCCTGCATAGCGGTATCGGCGGATCAATGCTGAGCTGAGCGGGAAACGCATGCCTCGATTTGGAATATTCAAAAAACTGATATTCTGCCTTCTCTTCGGTTCAGTCCTGTCCGCATACCCGGTTGTTGCGAAACAGGAAATGCACCTGGCTGAACTGAATCCGGAAAAAACTGCGCTGGGCGTTTTCAATTCTTACAAACACAAAATATTACTGATATCTCTAGTCCAGATTCATAAGCCATCCTTCAACTGCCTCCCTAACCAGTATCTTTTTTATGATTACGGCACCGAAAACTACTTTGAAATACATGCTGGAAATCTCAAGATCAGCAGTGACTACACCCGCATTTTTCTAACCCGTATCCATTCCCTGTCTGGCATTCATCCAAAAAACAAATTGGAGTGGAAAAAAGCGCTGACGATGCTCTCGAAAGCACTTAAAGTCCCCTTCACACTCATCTCCGCTGCCCAGCAAAAAAGTCTCAAATTCAACCGCATCTGTTGGCAACAACCCGAACTACTTAATATTCAAAATCGCTTGATCCGCTCATATTCTTACCTTGCGGCTAACCTTTGCGAAAATGAGTGGTGTAGCGAACTATACTGGACCGGACCTAAAAATATTCAATTCTGGATCCACGAAAAACCCCAGACGTACCAGTTAGTCAATCTCAATATCGAAAAGGGGATCACCACGGTTAAAACACAATCTAAGAAGTTTGTCCGCACTCATATGACACAGTTGAACGCACCCCGAGAGAATCTCATTAACAGCGAATCATTAGCCGGAAAAACCCTCGTACTGAAGAAGAACAAAAAAAACAGCGTCACCTTGGTCTGGCGGAAGGGAAAAACAGGTCGCGTTTATGTGACATTAACCCGGGAGGGGCATGATCTGAAGGCAGCTCAGAGAGTGCAGAACGAGTTTGCTTTGCAGATTAAGAGTAAACAGGTAAGACACGCATTGCAAACAGCCGAATTTTCGCTCTGGCTGGATCCCCGCAACCAGAATCTAAAGATTGAACGACTGAAGGCATTTGTTTCTCTTGCGCTGATGAGCCAATTTTACGACAGCCTAAAAACCGATTTTTCCAAGTCCGACCGTTTTGCAGTCTGTCAAAAGCTCCACCTGGAACCATCCATCCGACACCTCTGGAAAAAAGACGCATTCGTACACCGATTCAAAGAGATCTGCGCCCCCTGATTCCTTACTTAACAGACTTATTTTTTTATCAGATATCTAACAGAGAGGGAAACTGACTCGTTTCATGGAATCATTGGGTGACCAGAATCGAGTCAGGTACATCCATCCGATCTTTTCATATCTCTCGGATGGACATGGACGGGCTCATGGAGAAATGACATCGGGAAGCATCATGCAACGGTATATCAGCCAAAAATCTTGTCGATTTTTTCAGCCATCGTCGCCGCATCAAACGGCTTAACAACATAGTTACTGACACCGGCCTTGATTGCGGCGATAATATTTTCCTGCAGCGCTTCTGCAGTGACCATCAGCACAGGCAAATCCTTCAGTGCTTCATCAGCCCTTATTTCCTTCAGTAATTCCAAACCTGACATATTCGGCATATTCCAGTCGGTGACGCAGAAATCGATTTTTTCAGATTTTAGCTTCGTCAGGGCCGTTGTTCCATCATCCGCCTCGGCAACGTTGTTATACCCCAGCTGTCTCAGAATATTTTTTACAATACGCCGCATGGTAGAAAAATCATCAACTACCAGTATTCTCATGTCTTTATTTGCCGCCATGTCTACTCCGATGTAATTATCTAACAAGATACCAATTCTATTAACTATTCAGTTGTTCTTAAAAAAGGTAAATTAAATTGATAGGTTCGTCAAGATCTACCAATATCAAACGTTTGAGCAAAATTCTAATTCGCTCCGGCTTCCTTGGCAAACTGTTTATCCACAAAAATGTCCAAATCGATTTTACTCTTCAGGACATTCATTGTGTCGCACATATAGTCCTGAATTTTTGCCAAATCGTCGACAACTGGCATCAGTTCGTTAGTAATCACCCGATCAGCCGGCTCTGTCAGTACCCTTGAAACCACCGCTTCTGTTTGTCCCAGAAAGTCAGCTCCGATTTTGGCAGTTTCTGATTTCTGTTCCTGGATAAATTTTCCGGAGGCCACCAGACTATTTGTCAATTCCTGGACAGCATCAGGATGTTGCTTAACCAACTCTTCTTTGACAACCACAACACAGCACGGATGTTTTGGCCACAGATCCTTGGAGAGACAGAATTCTGCCCCATATCCCTCGGCTATTGCCTGTGAACCAAAGGGTTCGGCTACGATATATCCACCAATCTCCCCTTCATCATCATATTGTAAAGCTTGTGGCATCTGAGATGGCGCCATCACCTCCAAACCAACATCTTTACCAGCTCCAGGTGTTAATCCATGCTCTGTCAGCAGTTGATGCAAGAGCATATGGTGTACAGACAACTGATACGGGATGATGATCATTTTCCCTTTAAAATCCGCAACTGTTTTTATCCCAGCAGCCTTGTTTTTAATCAAAACACTCCCTGTTTTATGGGCAAAGAGGATCAACTTCATCTTGACCCCTGCTTTGAAAAGGTCCATGGCCGTTGGTGCCAAAATACAGCATGCATCAATTTCACCTGTTTGCATGGCCGCAGAGATTTGATTCCAACCAATATAAGGCACTGTCTGCAGCTGCAAAGATTCAAATGAAGTTGCTCCGGTCTCTACCTGGCTCTGGGTTACACCCAATATCAAATGATCTGTTATCTTTAGATGTCCAAATTTTATGATTGGTTTATCCGCCATGTGCCCTTTCTTTTTAATTGGTTCAATGCTTCTCCCTGCTGAACTAATTATCCTACTGGGATTATACTAGTGATTGTACAAACTTTTAGCCGAACATTCAATCATAATAAATAAATTCAAAAGTAACTGTTCAGCATGGCCCCCATCGAGGGGATCATGATTCAAAACACGCTTGAATCCATCCCTGAAGCCAAGTGTTTCGTCAGAAACGCGTTGGCGAAAACGTCCTGCTTTCGAAAATTTGATCACTGACACTCCCCCTTTCATGTTTTTTTTCCAGCTCATTCTCAATCAGAATGTAAGGTACTGAAGATACAGGTTAACCCTGATGTGTAAACTGACACACACCTGAATCAACCGATTGAATTTATTTTTCAATGAGTGCTTGAGACAATCAGGGGGAGATAAAAGAAATAGATTTGATAAACACCTGCGAATTACCGTCCGTATCGCGGGCATCAATTTCAAAAGAGAAACCGGAAATGAAAGGAACAGTTGATTTTTTAAATTGATTTTTAAAGGTTTCTGCGAGATTGAATTCGGTGACAACCGTTTGTCCGGGTTTAGATCCACAAGGACTGCAAAAGTATCGTCCCCCTTTCTTGTAGTACTTTCCCAAATACGCTTTTCCTTCTATTGCGTGTTGTCCCAGGAATATAACGATGAAGTACGGTACGTTCGGGACCACAAAGCTGCCACTGGATATTTTTTCATCTCCAAATGAGACAATAAAACCGATCGCTTCTCGGAGTACGCCGTTCTCCCAATTGGCCTCTTTCAGGTATCGATTGACACCCCACTCAATTCTTACTTTTGTTGCACCTTCGATACGAACTTCTTTTGTAATCAATCCATTGATATCATCGTCGATCTCCAGCAGCAACTTCCCATTTTCAAAACGCGCCTTAATCTCATCCCCGTCGTTTTGAAATTTGAAATCATTTTTTGCAAACCAATCTGCAGCATTGCCGTTTTTCTGTTTTGAAAAATCAAGCCTGTATACAGTTTCAGCTTGTGTTAATATTGGGACGAGAAGAAGAGATAGAAACAGACCAAACATCAAAATTGAAAATCTCTGTCCTGAATTCATCATGCCTCCGTTAGCATATTTTTCTTAGGAAATAAACTTACGGCCTCAACCATGTTTCGTTAAACAGCCTGAGACCTTTTAAAGCTTCTGAATTATAAGGCTAACACATTTTTGTTGATATATACATCCCTAAATATATGACTTGTAGAATATCAGATGTCAGGAGGATTCTCCTGACGCCCGTTTATTCATGAACGATAGATCCCACATCTTCACCCTGAACAAACCTGCGCAGATCATCCTGATTAACAATACTTAAAACACACAGTGGCAACCTGTTTTCACGGCAGAGTGCGATGGCAGCACCATCCATTACTTTCAGATCCCGGGTTAACACATCCGCATAACTGAGTTTGTCAAATCTTTGAGCTGATGGATTTTTCTCCGGATCCTTATCATAGATGCCGTCCACTTTCGTGCCTTTGATAACAATATCCGCAGAAATTTCCAGACCTCTGAGGACAGCAGCTGTATCAGTAGAAAAATAGGGATTGCCGGTTCCACCTCCAAATATCAGAATATTTCCAGCTTCAATCAATGCCACGGCCTTTTGTTTTTCAAATTTCTCTGTCACGGCAGGTGCTTCAAGGCCCGTCATCACGTGCGCTTTTCTGTTTTTTGCGATCAATGCCTCTTTCAAGCAAAGGGCGTTCATAAGTGTGGCCATCATCCCAATATGATCAGCAGCAACACGGTCCATCTTCAAGGGAATGCTTTTTGTTCCTCTAAAAAAATTACCCCCTCCCAGAACAATCGCTACTTCTGTACCAAGATCCTGAATTTGGTTGATTTGTTCAGTCAGAGAATCGATGACCGTGAAATCAAAACCGTGTCCAACCACGCCACCAAGATATTCTCCACTGAGCTTTAATAACACCCTTTGATATTTTGTTTTCATAAAATTTTTGGCAAAAAAAAAGGGGACTTAATGTCCCCTTGCGGTGTTTTAAAATGTTTCTTTATAAAAGCGCTTGACTGAAAAGCCACCTCCAGCCGCCTTTCCCGCTTCGGCTAAATATTCGCTAATCGTCTTATCCGGATCCTTAACGTAATTCTGGTCCAAAAGGCAGACCTCTTTCTTGAACTTGTTCAGCCGACCGACAACCATCTTCTCGATAATGTTCTCAGGCTTACCGGATTCCCTTGCCTGCTCCATTAAAAAGTTTTTCTCTTTTTCAATCACAGCGGGGTCCAGATCATTCTCAGATATGGCCTCGACCTGAGAAGCAGCAACATGCATGGCAACGTTTTTAGCCGCATCTCCTGCCGCTGTCGCATCAGTTCCGGGTTCTGTGTCAAGTTCAACCAATACACCAATTTTGTTATTGGTGTGCGTATAGAAATTGATCACGCCGTTTTCAGCAGCTTCCCAATATTGTCCATTTGCAAAGACAATGTTCTCACCCAGTTTCCCAATAGCCTCGACGAATTGTTCTTTGATCGATCCGCTACTGGTGCTTTTTTCCATCAGGTCGTCTATCCCCACTTCAATCGCCTGTGCAGCAATTTTAGCGATAAACTCTTTGAAATTATCATTAATTGCAACAAAATCGGTTTCACAAGCAATCTTAACCAGCGCCGCTTTATTTTCCTTCAAGCTGATACTCACAGCACCTTCCCTTGTTTCCCGGCTGGATTTTTTGTTGGCAATGGCCTGCCCTTTCTTTCTCAGAAATTCCTTGGCAGCTTCCATATCACCATCACTTTCATTAAGCGCTTTTTTGCAGTCCATCATGCCTGCGCCGGTGATTTCTCGAAGCTCCTTAACCATGGATGCGGTTATTTTCACAGCGTTCCTCCAAACTAAAGCTATTTAAAATATATTTTTTAGATCTACTTTCGTTAGTGACACCAGATCTTTTTTTGCTCTCCTTCATGTTCGCTAACGATTTTTCGAGCGGGATGTTCTTTCTACTCTTCTGTTTTCGCGACATCTTTTTCTGTTTCTTCAACAGCAGCCACTTCCACCACGGGTTCTGTCACCTTTGCGTCCTCAGCGACAACTTCAACAGCTATTGCGGCAGGCTCTTCTACAACTACAGCTTCTTTTGCGGTGGGTTCATCGACAACCTCAGCGCTTTTTACGGCTGGTTTGTCAGTGGCTTGCCCATCATCCTTCGGCAGCTTCTGCACAGCCGGTTTTGCTTTCACTTCTTTTTTCTTAGCAGCGAGTGCCTCTTTCTTTTTGGCAGCGATAGCAGCCTTTTTCTTATCTTCTGCTCTCTGTTTATCCTGCTCCAGCTTGACTGCTTGTACTTTTGTCTCGTATATTTTTCTTCCCTCAATGGCAGCAGAAGCAATAATGCTGGTAAAAAGTGTAATACAATGAGCAGAGTCGTCATTGCCGGGAATCACATAATCAATCCCTCTAGGATCGCAATTGGTATCAGTAATGGCTATGATGGGTATCCCGAGCTTTTTCGCTTCGTTCAGAGCTATAAATTCACGCTTTATATCGATGATGAAAACCGCAGCCGGCTTTTTCCGCAGCTCTGTAATACCACCCAGTATGTTTTGCAGCTTGCGGCGCTCTTTCTCCATCCGCACGGCTTCCTTTTTTAAGACGCCGACATAGTCCAGATCCGGTCCTGCAATATCTTCAACTTTTTTTAATTTAACAATGGACTGCTTGATCGTGTTAAAATTGGTCAGCATACCACCCAGCCAACGTAAATTAACAAAAAAGTTATTACTCCGAAGCGCCTCTTCCTTAATAATGTCACGCGCCTGGTATTTGGTTCCGACAAACAGCACTTTCCCGCCGTTGGCTGAGACATTGAGAACATACTCATACGCCTCTTTCAATTTGTCCAATGTTTGACGTAAATCAATAATATAAATTCCAGACTTTGAACCGTAAATGTACTCCTTCATTTTGGGGTGCCATTTTTGGGTTTTGTGTCCCAAATGTGCCCCAGCTTCGAATAGATGCTTAACGGAAACCACTGCCATGTCTTAAAATCTCCAGAAGATGTCGCGGGTAAGTATTTATAGGAATTGATAGAAAAAGCTCATGTGAATCATTAAGCATAAACAATTGTTTAAACTTTGACAAGCGCGTATTTACATGAAACCGTTATCGGGAAAAGTACCACTTGACAGCACTCATCTTTAACTAATTCTACGCCAGAATCCTGATGTTAAAGATTGCTTCCCTTATTCATATCTACTTGTAACCGCTACAGTTTATCAATAATTAGGGTAATTTTCAAAAAACGCAAAAAAGCCCAGGAGGCTCTCGCCGACTGGGCTTTTTCCGCAATATTT